>JASHPN010000176.1 GCA_030038175.1 Verrucomicrobiia bacterium | reverse complement strand
TATATATATGAGCGCATTTCCCGTCAGTCCGGAAAAAGAAACCCAACTGTCCCGGCGCATGGCCGAATTGGGCGTCAGCGAAGCCGACATTGAAGAAAGCTTCGTGCGCTCGGGCGGCCATGGCGGCCAGAATGTCAACAAGACTTCCACCTGTGTCATGCTGTTTCATGGTCCGACCGGCATCCAGGTCAAATGCCAGGAAACGCGCCAGCAGGGACTCAACCGCTATCTCGCCCGCCGTCTGCTCCTCGATAAGATCGAAGAACGGCAACGCGGGTTCATCGCCGCCAAACGCGCCGAGATCGAGCGCATCCGCCGCCAAAAACGCAAACGCTCCAAACGCGCCAAAGAAAAAATGCTCGCCAATAAATCACATCAGGCGGAGAAGAAGGATTTGAGAAAGAGAATTGGCCTCGATTAAGCGAAGAGAATCGTGATGTCCTATGTCGGTCGGAGCGCGGTTGCCCGCCCTTCGTAGCCTTTGGGCGAAGGAGGGTGTGCGATAGCACCGGCCGCAGCACCTGTATACGGTTAACTTAGGCTAAGGCTGTATTCCGACCTGACGGCAAAATTCGATTTCTCATTCCTCCCGCAATATTTTCAAAAATCGGCGCAGGGTCGGCTTCCCCTCCATCCTGATCATTAAATCTCCGGCAAATGCCACAAAATCTACCAGCAAATGTCCGACAACAATTGACCAGATGCCGTAGGGAAGAAGAAAAAGCGCCACAAAGAAGTAAGCGATACCTTTGGGTATGCAAAAACGGGCCGGAAACAGCGGGTAGTGAGCCAGCCCAAATAGAATTGCGGCGACTGCGGCCGAGACCGGATTGATTCCGAGATAAATCAGGGGCAAAAGAAAAAATCCATCTTCGGCTGGAATCAGGAGAAATTTCCAGGGTTGTTTCCTAAGAATTTGAAATGTCATATCGCTGCTGGCTTCTGCATCCTTCATATCCAAACCCGTCATGCCGAATTTTTCCAGCGCCGCCATGATCGCGACAAAGGCGATCGCGCAGACCACGATAATTCCTGCAAAGAAGCCAATCGCGCGGACGTGGATTGAAATTGGAAAACGGATTGAATGAAAAATCAGCAAGCCCCATCCAACGGTGGCGATCACAAGGTCGCGCCATTTCAGAAATGAATACTTTTTGAAAAAGAGCAGCTGGAGCTGATATTTGGCATCGAGACAATTGTGTCGCGCTGCCAATTGGAGCCATTTCCGTGCTTCGTCGAGGTCTTTCTGTATTCCCAGGCCATCCGCATAGCACAGGCCAAGAAAATATTCTCCGAACTCATCTCCTTGAGCCGCACCTTTTCGGAACCATTGGACCGATTCATTGAGATTCTTTTCCACACCGCGACCACGTAGTAAAAGACGGCCATAATTTGATTGAGCCATGGCATTTCCGGCCTCAGCCGCGCGACGCGTCCATTGCGCCGCTTCGGCAAGGTCACCCGGCAGTCGTTTTCCGATCTCAAACGCAAGCCCCAGAAGCAGCTGCGCCCTGACGTTGCCTCCCTCGGCTGCCAATTGAAGCCAATGGATCGACTCTTTCTCGTCCTTGCCGACACCTTCGCCGTTCTCATAGGCGCAGGAAAGAGCCTTTTGCGCAGAGGCATTGCCGAGCTCCGCGGACCTGCGAAACCATTTCGCGGCTTCAACCAAATCAGCTGCAACTCCTTCACCATCGCGATAACAGCGAGCCAGATTCCATTGTGCTCCGGCCTCGCCTTGCTCGGCTGCCAGGCGAAAATATCTTACCGCCTGGGACGAATCCTCCACGACACCGCGACCAGCCATATAACAGGCGCCAAGATTATTTTGGGCATGACAGTTTCCCAGTTCTGCCGCTTTCCGGAGCCAGTGGACGGCTTGTACCGCGTCTTCGGGAACTCCTCGCCCTTTGTCGTAACAAACACCCAGTTGGAATTGTGCCGCCGCATGCCCACTTTCTGCCGCCAGTCGTAACCAATGGATCGCCTGCTCCATATCACAGGCGACCCCGTCCCTGCCGGTAAAACGGAGTGCAAGGTCATATTGAGCCGAGGGATCGCCTTGCTCGGCATCCCGCCGGAGATCATCGAGGGATTTGATGGGATTCGGCTCGTCCATGCCGTCATAAAGCACTAACAAACTTTTGGTTTTGACGCAATCGTAAGCACAGCGCATTTTTAATTTTCCTTTTTAATTTTTCCTTTTTCCCTTTTAATTTTCCCTGGATGAGCCGATTGATCATCAGAGCCGGAGCCGCTGAACGCCATTATTGGGCCGACCTTTGGCGTTACCGCGAATTGTTTTTCTTTCTCTCGTGGCGCGATATTCTCGTCCGTTACAAACAAACGGTCATCGGCGTCTTGTGGGCCTTGATCCGTCCAATCCTGACGATTGCCGTTTTTACCGTCCTGTTTATGAGGATGGCCAAGGCATCGTCCGACGGCCTCCCGGCGTTGCTCTGTGTGTGCGCCGGGAATCTACCCTGGCAATTCTTTGCCACCGCCATGAGTGAATCCAGCAACAGCCTGGTCCTCAACGCCAATATGTTGAGCAAGATTTATTTTCCGCGCCTCATCGTCCCGGCCAGCGCGGTCATTGTCGCTTTTGTGGACCTGCTGATCTCTTTATGCATCCTGGCGGCGCTCATGGCCTGGTATCATGTCATACCCTCCTGGCGGATTCTGACCCTCCCGCTGTTTATCGCGCTGGGTTTGGGAGCCGCCTTGTCGGCCGGTTTATGGCTCTCCGCGCTCAATGTCAAATACCGCGATTTTCGCTACGTGATCCCTTTTGTCGTCCAGTTCGGATTTTTTATTTCTCCAGTCGGTTATCCCAGCGACTGGTTTTCGACCAAACTATTGGCCATGCATCATGGCCGGATGCTCTACGACATCTACCTGATGAATCCGATGGTGGGTGTGATTGACGGTTTCCGCTGGGCCATTGGCGGCCAGGAACCGTTGTCCATCAGCATTGCAACCTCCCTTTTGGTCGTCGCCTTTATCGGCTATACCGGCCTGCGCTATTTTCGCCGTACGGAAAAGCGGTTTGCGGACATCATCTGATGAACGTTTGAGAGTATGCCTTCCCTCAACCACGTTCCTCAACCCTCCGAACCGTCGGTTCAGCGGATTGAGACGCTCGACAGCATTCGCGGGCTCGCGGCGCTGGCCGTGTTGTTCGGCCACGCCATTGGCATGTTTCTTTGGCCGGCCGGTTGGGTGCAATGGACAAAATATCCACTCTTGAACGCAGCCTTTTTCGACGGAAGGTCCGCCGTGACGATGTTTTTTGTTCTCAGCGGTTTCGTGCTCGCCCGCCCCTACGTGTCCGGCCCCCGCGCGGCTCTTAACATCCCGGTATTTTATATCCGCCGAATTATCCGAATTTGGCTGCCCTGGTTCTGCGCCTTTGCCCTCAGCCTCATTTGTCGCCTCTGGTTGTTCCATGTTTATCCGACCCGGCCAAAAGACATTTTTGTTTTCTGGCAACAGCCGATTCGATGGCAGGAAATTCTCCTACAATGCGGTTTCCTGTTCCACAGTCTGACCGCTCGGCTCGTTCCCCAGGATTGGAGCCTGGGGGTGGAGTTAATTGGTTCTGCGCTCATTCCACTGTTCGTGGCGCTGGCCCGCCGGCCTTTGCATTGGCTCTGGCTCTCGCTGCTGGCGCTGGCGCTTTATTTTGTCGTCCCGCGGGACGATCTTTTCAGTTCAGGCTGCTATTACGTTTCATTTATCCTCGGCGTCCTGCTCGCGCGGCATCACGAACGGCTGATCGCGTGGTTAAAACAGTTAAATTTTTATTGCCGATCGGGACTGCTGCTGGTGGGCCTGGCGCTTTATGAGATGCGCCGCGCGGAAGATCATTTTGGCTTTAATGGCTGGACGGCTGACCGGATCGCGTGGGTGATTTGCAGCGTTGGTTGCGTCTTCATCATCGCGGCAACCCTCTCCAGCCGTCGCATCGGTGCGTTTCTTACGATCAGGCCGGTCGTCTGGATTGGGCGAGTTTCTTATTCAATTTATCTTCTGCAATTTATCGTGCTGCTTTGCATCATGCCGCCCCTGTTTGCGTGGCTGAACCGGATGGGTTTTGGGCCGTCCCCCTGGATGCTGCCCCTGGACGTGTTCACCGCGCTGGTTCTTACTTTGGCCCTGGCCTGGCCGTTCTATCGAGTCGCTGAATTGCCGAGCATTGACCTTGGACACTGGGTTTCCGCGAAATTGAAGAATGCGAAATGGCTCTCGCGTAATGGAACGATTTTGCGGGAAAACGTTTATAAATCGCCCGCGCCGGGAGAATGAATACGCATTCCACCTGGCCTCCGCCCGTTCCCTCCTGGAGAAAGATTATCCCTTTCCGAAAACAAATTCGCGCTGGCGCCAACCGCGTATTCGATTTGTTTTCCTTTCCGCTATGGCTGGTGGTTCAACGGCTGCGCTGCGGAAAAAAGCTGGTCATCCTTTGCCGCTCCGGTGCCCTCGGTGACGTCGTCTGCACGCTGCCCCTTTGCGGGGAACTCCGCAAACGCCATTCAAATTCACGCCTCGTTTTTCTGACGCACAATAGCGCCAGGAAATTGGTTCTGTTGTCCCGCGCCGCAGATGCGGTCTTTGGGGCCAAATCGTGGACCTTTCCGTTCACGCTGCCGGCCCGCTACAAACTGCCCGGCATCGTCGAAGCAATTTATAATCCACAGACCACCGACGAGCTTGTTCCCGAACGCGGATCGGTAGCCCACCTAATTGATGATCTGGCGTCCTCCTGCGGGGTGACTCTTCCGGTTTCTGACCGCCAGCCGCGCCTGTTTCCCTCGCCGGAATTGATCAAAAAGGCGCAAACCGCTTACAACCTGGACGGGGACATTGCCGCCGGCCGCCTTGTCATTGGCATCAATTGCGGTCATTCCTGGCCGGTAAAAGAATGGAGCGCGGAAAAATGGCAAGCATTGGTGGACCATATTCACGCGGAGTTTAAGGCCGTGGTCCTGCAATTTGGCCTGACCAGAGGCCCCGATGATGAGTTCGAAAACTTGAGGAGTGTGCGGCCTCTGTGGAACCGGCTTGAAGCCGACGAAATTGTGGCATTGATTGCAAGTTGTGATTTGGTGATTTCGATTGATTCCGGTCCGATTCATGTCGCAGGGGCTGTCGGCGTGCCCGTTGTGGGCTTGTTTGGGGCGAATGCTCCACAATTTCGCCTGCCCCCGGCCTCGGCCGGCTCCGGCTTATTCGCCGATCTGCCCTGCATTTTTTGCAATCACAAAACCCCTCGCGGCCATTGGTTCACGGGTTGTCCCTACGACATCCGCTGCATGAAAGAGTTGGCGGTTGAAACCGTTTTCCAGGCGGTAAAGAAATCCCTGTCCAATCGCAAATTGTAAACAGGGGATAGTTTCCTGTTCTCGGCCGGATTTGCCCATTCAACGCTTCAACGCTTCAACGCTTTTACCTTTTAAACCTTTTCACCATGCCTTGGACAATTTTCTCCTTTTCAAACTGATTTTATGCGTTAGACTGGCCGGCCATTTTCATTATGTATTGGAACGTTGTTTTCGCGGATGCCTCCGCGCCATCTGCCCCGGCGCAATCAGCGCCGGGCACGGCAACCCACGGCGCGCCTTCAGGACAGGCCGCTCAACCGCCGCCCTTTTTTGCCGGCAATTCCCTCATTTTCATCGCCCTGATCGCGGTGATGATGTATTTTCTTATGATTCGCCCGCAGCAGCAGCGCAGCAAACAATTGGCCCGGCTCCTGGCCAGCATCAAATCCGGAGATCGCGTGGTCACCTCCAGCGGCATTGTGGGCACCATCATCACCGTCAAAGAAAAAACCGTTTCCCTGCGTTCCGCCGACGCCAAAATGGAAGTCACCAAATCCTCCATCACCGAAATCCTTGAAAGCGGCGACTCAGCCCAGGCTTCCTCATGAACAAAAACGATCGTTGGAAATTTATTCTTGTCGTACTGCTGGTCCTGTGGGCGCTTTACCAGATGTATCCGCCCACGCCACGCGATTTGATTCAACAGTTTGCCTCACGCGCCGAGGGCCCCGATGCCGCCTTTACCAACATTCTGGCCCGCGCCCAGGCTCTGCAACAAACCGGAACCAACACCGAGTTTGCCGAATTGAGAGACGCGATCGCAACCAATGATATTCAAGCTTATTTCCCGTTCATTGATGCAAAATCCCAGATCCATCCCACGACGTACATCCTGAACCAGCTTCAGCGCGATGCCTCCGGCCGGTTCAAATTGGGCCTGGATTTGCAAGGCGGCACCTCCTACCTGGTCGAGATGGATACGAATTTTCTGAGCACCACCGGGGATACCAACGGTATCAATCGCGCCACGGAAATCAGCGACGCCCTGTCTCAGGCGGTCGAAGTCCTGCGCAAACGCGTGGATGCCCTCGGCGTCGCCGAACCCATTATCCAGCCCGAAGGGAGCGACCGGATTCTCATTCAAATGCCCGGCCTGGCCGAGTCGGTAAAAGCGGAAGCCAGGGAAAATATCACCAAGGCTGCCTTTCTCCAATTTCGCATGGTCAGCGACAACAGCGAGTCCATTCTTCAGAACCATGAGCCGATTCCGCCTGGATATGAGTTGATGACATCGGTCGAAATGGAGCCGGGACAGCAAACCCCCGAACGACTGGTCGTCAAGAGAATGGCCGAGGATGGACTGGAAGGCGATTTTGTCAAAAGCGCCAGGGTCGTGTACGGCAATTTAGGCGAACCGCAAATTGATTTCAGTCTCACGGATGACGGGGCAAAGAAATTTGCCCAGGTGACGACGGAATACCAGCCCGACCCGCAAACCGGCCAAAAGCACCGCATGGCGATTGTTCTGGACGGAGTACTTTATTCCGCGCCGAGCATTGAAGGCCCGATCGTGAACGGCGAGTGCCAGATTAGCGGCACTTTTACCGAACAGGACGCGCAAAGTTTGGCCAGCGTATTGGCCAACCCTCTGCGGGCGCCGGTGAGCATCATTTCCGAGAATGATGTGGACCCGACGCTGGGCAAGGATTCCATCCAAAGCGGTATTCGGGCCTCGATCGCCGCAGTCATCTTCGTGTCCCTGTTTATGCTGATCTATTACCGGCTGGCAGGCTTGAACGCCAACATCGCGCTGGTAACCAACATTATCCTGGTGCTCGGTGTCATGTGCTGTATCGGCGTCACCTTTACGCTGCCTGGCATCGCCGGTATTGTGCTGACCGTCGGCATGGCGGTGGATGCCAACGTCCTGATTTACGAGCGCCTGCGGGAAGAATTGGAAAAAGGGAAATCGCTCCGCGGCGCCATTGATGCCGGTTATAAACGGGCGTTTGGCACCATTTTTGATTCCCACGTCACGACGCTCATTTCTTCCCTCATTTTGGTCTGGAAGGGCACCGGCGAAATCAAGGGCTTCGGCGTCACGCTCAGCTGGGGTATCGCCGCCAGCTTGTTCACCGCCCTGGTGGTCACGCGTTTGATTTTTAATTTCCTCCTCGACAACAACTGGATCAAAACGCTCGGCATGTTCCATATCATCAGGAGCACCAGGGTTAATTTCATGGGGGTCGCCCGCCCGCTGTTTATTTTGACCTGGGCCTTTGCGGTTGCCGCCGTCATCTACGGCGGCGTGGTTCGAGGCAAGCATCTGTGCGGCGTGGATTTCCTCGGGGGCGACAGCACCACTTTCAGTTTCGTCCAACAGGTGGATGTGGATAAAATCCGTACCGCGCTCGCGGCCATCGGCGAAAAAGACGTCGAAATCCAATATCAAAACAACCTCTACACCGGCGCCCGGCAATTACGAATCACGTCGTCGGAACATTCGGCCCAAAAGGTCGAGCAGGCCATGGAAAACCAGTTTCCCCAGGCGAATTTCAGGGCGGTCGGAGAACAGGAAGTCGGGCCGGTCGTGGGAGCGGAAATTCGAAATTCGGCGATCATCGCCTCACTGCTGGCGATGTTCGGCATCCTCGTTTATGTCTCGTTCCGTTATGAATTTTCCTTCGCCGTCGGCGCCATTGTTGGCGTCGTCCACGACGTAGTGTTCACGATCGGCTGTTATTGCCTGGCCAACGAGGTTTCCGGGCGCCAGTTTAATGCCACCGTCGTGGCCGCCGTCCTGACCATCATCGGCTTTTCCATCAACGACAAAGTCGTCATCTTTGACCGTATCCGCGAAGATTTAAAACTGGGCATGCGCGGGACCTTCAAGGAAATTATCAATGTGGCGCTCAATCAGACGTTGAGCCGAACCATCATTACCAGCAGCACCGTATTTATCGCCACGCTGTGCTTGTATATATTTGGCGGCGGCGCCATCAACGATTTTGCGTTCACCTTCCTGGTCGGCATCGTCGTCGGCACTTATTCCTCTATCTTTATCGCCAGCACGTTTGTCTTGTGGTGGCACAAGGGCAAGCTTCCGGCAATCGGCGCATCGCAAGTGACCATGCAAACCGCCGGCACGGCTAAAGCGTGAAGGACAACGTCTCGTTGCGTCTAAAATTCTCTTGCGGTCACGCTCCATCGTGCCAAATTAGCAATATGACCAAAGCTGAGTTTACTTATTGGCAGGACGGTGACGCCTGGATTGGACATCTGGACGAATTTCCGGATTATTTGACACAAGGCGAGTCTTTGGCGGATTTGAAAGAGCACTTGGCTGATTTGTATCACGATCTGACTTCCGGTGAAATTCCGTGCGTTCGCCGTCATGCTGAACTCGAACTCGCGTGAAACATCGCGACCTGATAAAGAAAATTGAAGAATCCGGTTGCGTGTTTATTCGTCATGGCGGAAAACACGATTGGTATCAAAATCCCATTACGAAAATGGCGCAACCGGTGCCGCGTCATCGTGAAATAAAGGAACCCCTTGCGAAGCACATTCTCAAAATGCTGTCTAAATAATGGTAATCCAAATCAATTCCTGGGCGTGGCTCGGTTTTATTTCCTTTATTGTATTTTTTCTGGCGCTCGACCTGGGAGTTTTTCATCCGCGGGCGCGGGTCATTAAATTCCAGGAAGCGCTGGGCTGGAGCATCGTCTGGTTCTCCCTGGCCATGCTCTTTGCCGCGGCCCTCTGCATTTGGCGCAGCCGCGGAGAAGCCGTCCAATTCACGACCGGCTATGTCATCGAGCTTTCTCTTTCACTCGACAACGTCCTTGTCATCGCCGTCCTCTTCGCCTACTTGCGCGTGCCCGCAGAGTATCAGCATCGCCTCCTTTTTTGGGGCATCCTGGGCGTCCTGGTGATGCGCGGCGCCATGATTGCCGCCGGCGTGGCGCTCATCACCTGTTACGATTGGATTTTGTATCTCTTCGGCGCCTTCCTGGTCCTGGCCGGCGCGAAAATGCTTTTCTCAAAAAAACAAATGCAACCAGAGCGAAACCTGGTGCTCCGGACCGCAAAAAGGTTCTTTTCCATTTCCGAGCAATTCGACGGCGGAAAATTTTTTCGGAGAAATGGCGCCTTGATGCTCACGCCGCTGGCGCTCGCGCTGCTGCTCATTGAAACCACCGATTTGATTTTTGCCCTGGATTCCATCCCCGCCATCTTTTCCGTAACCCGGGACGCTTTCATTGTTTTCACCTCCAACGTTTTTGCCATTCTGGGCCTGCGTTCAATGTATTTCGTGCTGGCCGGCGCGCTCGGCTATTTTCGCTACCTGAACATCGGCGTGTCCGCCGTGCTGGTCTTTATCGGCCTTGAAATGCTCTTCGATCCGCATGGACACGAGCCAAAATGGTTTCAAATCCAGCTCCCAACGACCGTTGCGCTGATGGTCGTCGCCGCCATCCTTTTGATTTCCATTTCCTTATCGGTCACCGCCGCCTGGCGTGACCGGACCGAAAAACAATGAAGTTTGCCTGGTCACTGGCTCCCGCCCAACCGCTGCTGGCGGCGCGCCTGGCATCGTCCCTCGGCATTTCGCACTTGCTGGCGCAATGCCTCCTCAACCGCAGTTTGAGCGAAGCGCCCGCCGTCGAAAACTTTCTCGCGCCACGCCTAAAGAACCTCACGGACCCGTTCCTCCTGCCGGACATGGACCGCGCCGTGGCCCGGCTCTTTCGCGCGCGCGAACGGGGCGAACTGCTCGTCATTTTTGGCGATTACGACGTGGACGGCGTCACCGCCACGGCGTTGCTCCTGGAAGTATTTCGCACGTTGGGCTGGCGCGCGGAATTTTACCTTCCCCACCGGATGGACGAAGGCTATGGCCTGAGCGCGGACGGCGTGGAGAACTGCCTCAGGAAATTCCAAACCACTCTGCTGCTCGCCGTGGACTGCGGGTCAACCGCCGTCGAGACCATCGCCGCCGTTGGCGCGCGCGGCGTGGACGTCATTGTCCTGGACCATCACCAGATTTCGGACCCTGCGCCGCCCGCATCGGCGCTCGTCAACCCTCAGGCGGCGCTTCCTCACGGTCGCGGCTCTGCTTTTACCCAATTTTGTTCCGTCGGCCTGGCCTTCAAACTCGCGCACGCCATTGTCAAACAGGGTCGTGCCGCAAATTTGTCCGGCACGGCCGAATTTGATTTGAAGCGGTTGCTCGACCTCGTCGCGCTCGGGACCATCGCCGATCAGGTGCCCCTGGTCGGAGAGAACCGAATTTTGACCGCTACCGGTCTCCACCGGCTCAACGAAACGCAACGCCCGGGAATCGTCGCGCTCAAAGAAGTGGCTCAGGTCGGCCAAAAAGTTGGCGTCTATGAAGTGGGTTTTCATCTCGGTCCCCGCCTCAACGCCGCGGGCCGGCTGGAAAACGCGGCGGAGGCATTGGACCTGTTGCTGGCGGAAAACAAGGAAAAAGCCATGCCGCTGGCAATGAGCCTGGACGCGCGCAATCGCGAACGCCAAAAAATTGAGAAGACGATTGTTCAGGAAGCTCTGGGCGCGATTCGCCTGAAATTTGATCCCAACAACCATTTTGTCATCGTTGAAGGCCAATTGCTCTGGCACATCGGCGTCGTTGGCATCGTGGCTTCGCGCGTATTGCAGGAATTTTACCGTCCGACGATTATCATTGGCGGTGAAAATGGCGAGATGCGCGGCTCGGGCCGCAGCATCGCGGGCTTTGATTTGGCGGCCGCCCTGCGCGAGTGCAGCCATTTGCTCGTGCGCCATGGCGGCCATGCGATGGCGGCGGGTTTGAGCGTCTTGCCGGATAAAATTGATTTGTTTCGTGAAAAACTCAACGAAGTCGCGCGCCGCGTCTTGAAACCTGATGACCTCCAGCCGTCGCTGCGCCTGGATGCCGCCGTGGGATTGGATGAAATGACGTTTGAAGCACTTTACGAACTCGAAAAATTAAAGCCGCACGGCCAGGGAAATCCGGTCGCTCAATTCTGCGCGCGAAATGTGTCCCACGCCCGGCCGCTCCAGCGAATTGGCTCCGACAAGCAGCACGTCAAAATGCGGGTGACCGATGGCGCCGCCACGCACGAGGCGGTGTGGTGGAACGGCGGTGACAAATCATTGCCGGTCGGAAAATTTGACCTCGCCTTCGCCCCCCAAATCAATCACTTCAACGGCAGCCGCACCATTCAACTGAAGCTTTTGGACTGGCGCCCGGCGCGATAATACCGTCATCGTCGGACCAGCGCTCGGAGCGCGACTGTGTCCCGTCTGCGGGACCAGCCGCAGCACGACCGCCTTTTCCATCTTCAATCTTCCATCATCCATTCTCTTGGCTCTGTACCCATGTGCCCTTGGGGCCGAAACCTCTTCATAAGTGTGGTGTGATTCTGTCAAAGTCCTGCCCGCGGCGCAGCCACACCGTCATTTGACCCGGACCGCGATTGGCCCAGGCGAAATAGGGAATCGCGGTGAAATCCTGTTCCGCGTTGTCCGCGTTCAGCGGGCGGCCATGGATCACTTCCACGCCATTGAGCAATTGCGGCTCGAAGTGCGCGGAGAGCGGCTCGTTGTCGGGCAGCGTCAAGTCAAGCACGTTGCCGCCGGGGTTGTCCGGCCATTCGGCGCAAAAAACAATCGGTCCGCGCTGCAATGCGACGCGGCCGGCATCCGCCTTGACGTTTGGATTGGCCAAAACGCGGCGGACCGGCATGGGCAGCTCCAGTTCCACCACGTCACCAGCCTTCCACGAACGGCGCAATTTCGCGTAGCCATTTTTGCAGTCGTATTCCACCGCCTTGCCATTTACAGCGAACGTCACCGGGTCGGTGTTGGTATCCGCAAAGCGGTAAAGGTCGCCGGGTGCCGGCTCGTTGCGCGCCCAGCCGGGAATCCGAACCGCCAGCGTGAATTTCGATTTTTTCTCCGGCGCGACGATGATTTTCACGCCGCCATCCCATGGATAACGCGTCACTTGTGTGAGCGCGATTTTGCGGCCGTCGTCCAGTTTGATGTTCGCCGAACTCCCGGCAAAGAGATTCACAAAGATGACATCGCCGCGTGCCGCGTAAAAATAGCCGGGCAACGACGGCAGGAAGCGCGTGATATTGCCGGGACAACACGCACAGCCAAACCACGGACTGCGCCGGTAGTGGCCGGCGCATTCGAGCGGATTGGGATAGAAGAATTTCGTGCCGTCGAGCGAAACGCCCGAGAGCAGGCCGTTGTAAAGCGTGCGCTCAAAAACGTCCATGTATTTGGCGTCGCCATGGAGCAGGAACAGGCGTTCATTCCAAAAATCATTTGCCACTGCCGCGCAGGTTTCGCAATACGCCGTCCCGTTGGGCAGGTAATAATCCGGGCCGAAACCTTCGATGCGCGGGACTGCGCCAATACCGCCGGTGACATAAAGTTTTGTGCCGACGACATTCTGCCAGATCGCATCAATCGCGTGAACGTAATCCTGGTCGCCGGTCAGCGCCGCCACGTCCGCCATGCCGCTATAAAGGTAGCCGGCGCGAACCGCGTGGCCAACGGCCTCGGTCTGTTTTACCGGCGGAATGCGCGACTGATGGTAATTGTCGCCGCCCGGCGCGGTACCGCGCACATCAATGAAATATTTGGCAAGCCGGAGATAACGTTCATCGCCGGTAACGCGGTAGAGTTTGCACAGGCCCATCTCGACAATTTCATGGCCGGGCCAGAGATGCAGTTGATCGGTTCCCGGGCCAAAAGTGGCGCAGAGCAAATCCGCTTCCTTTTTCGCGACGCTCAGCAAATTGGTTTCGCCGGTGGCCTGGTAATGCGCGGCAGCGGCTTCAAATAAATGGCCGGCGTCATAAAGCTCATGGCTCGATTGCTCTTCATTGACCCACCGCTTGTCGCCTGACCAGCGATGCGGATGCTGCGGATCAATCGTGCGCGCGGTGTATAAATACCCGTCCGACTCCTGCGCCGAGGCGATAAGCGCGACCAGATTGTCGAGATACGCCTGCATTTTTGGGTCCGGCTGCACCGCCAGCGCGTAGGATGCGCCTTCCAGCACTTTATAGACATCCGTGTCGTCGAAGGGAAAGCCGGGTGGCTTGCGATCAGCGATATTTTCGCCGCGCAACACGGCGGCGGCGCGTTCGAAATTATTCATGCGCCCCGATTCCTCGCATTTGCCAAACGCATAGGGAATTGTCGTGATGCGGTTGGTCGCCAGACGCGGCGCCCAGAATGAGTCGTCCAGGTGAACCGCGGTAAACGGCACGGGTTTAAACGGATAATCGTCCGCCGCGACCGGCAAACTCGGCAACGACGCGGTAACCGCTAAAGCAGCAAGAAGCGAGTTGATGATTCTCGGGGACTTTGGGCTCTTTTGCGTGACGGGCATCGCGTTTTGTGTGATTCTCCCGCCATTCGGCATAACTTCAAGTCCATTTTGTCGCACGTTTCCCTTGCGGCCTTCTCTCATATCTTTCGTGGGCCCAGTGCATTTTCTGTTTCAGAGTTACACTCCTGGGACACAGTCCCGGGACATGTCTAGTGCAAAATCGGACAAAATAGGGCTTTTGGGGGCGGTCCCGATTGAGTCCAGAAACTTCTGTTTTATATTAGGCTCAGTGAAACTGTCACTTGAATCATCGCCTTGTTCCAAATGAGCATATTCAAAATCCAAATTGCGGCCCGCAGCCCGAAGGACGAGGGGCGGAACATGATACTTCTGGAAGCGCTGGTGGACACCGGCTCGGAATTGACCTGGCTGCCGGCGGAGCGTTTGCGCGACATCGGCGTGACGCCACGGTTTAAACAGCTTCTGCCCGGGCCGAATGGCAAGCCTCTCAAACGCGACACGGGTTGTGCCATTCTCAATGCCAACGGCCACGAGACGACGGCTGATGTGGTTTTTGCCGAGCCGGGCGATCCCGTCGTGATTGGCGCCCGGACCATGCACAATATCGGCCTGGCGTTCGATGACGGACCGAATCGTTTTATTTCCCTGGAAACATTGAAGGCGTTTGGCCGCCCCAAGGTCAAAGCGGCGTAGGGCAGAGATTGGATTAACGGATTATTGGATTGTTGGTTCTCGGTGGCAAGTGTTCCGTATTGCGTATTGCATCAAGGATCGCCGGGCGAATAATCCGAAACTCGCGCCCTCCTGTCAACAATCCATTCGCGTATTTCGCGGTTCAAACAAGCCTCTCCATTCAGAATTTCAATGCCCCGCGAAATTTTATCAATTCATTGGCTCGAGAGTTCCCGTGGTAGAAGCATGACATGCACGCGGGAATCAATCTCCTGTTTGGCTGGCTTTGGATTTTGCTCGGCTTCGTCACCGGCATGGTCATGGGAATGTTTTTCCATGGCGAAAACTGGCTGGGCGGTTATGGCAGTTTCATGCGCCGCATGTATCGCCTGGGCCATATCTCGTTCTTCGGCCTCGGCACCGTCAACCTCCTGTTTTGGGGCACCATCCTCCTCCTTTCTCTTAACGGCCCCCTTGTAGAGTTGGCGTCCGCGTCCTTTATCGTCGGCGGTATCACCATGCCGATCTGTTGCCTTATCATGGCGCATTGTCCCAAAGCGCATCTGCTCTTTGCGGTGCCGGTCCTGAGCCTGATTACCGCGGCAGTCTTTACATTAATTCTAATATAATATGAAACGCATTGGTCTGATTGCTATGAGCGGCGTGCGCGCACGCAACGAGGAACTCACGCGCCTCGGCCTCACCCTCCCCGGTTTCGTGGACCGGAACAGAATCATCGCCTCGCTGCCGAGCCTCGGCTTACTGACGCTGGCCGGACATACCCCGGACCACTTCGATGTTTCTTATCACGAAATCTCCGACCTCAAAAAATTGCCCGAATTGCCTGTGGACTTCGACCTGGTGGCCATCAGCACGTTCACGGCTCAATTCCTCGAAGCCTGCCATGTCGCCGATTATTACCGTTCCCGAAACATCCCGGTGGTCATGGGCGGCATCACGGTATCGGCGTTGCAAACGGAATCCCTCGAGCATTGCACCAGCATTGTCGTTGGCGAGGGTGAATATGTTTGGCCGGAATTGCTCCACGATTTCGAGTTGGGCCGATTAAAACCTGTTTACCGCGGCACGCAGGAGGTGGATCTTTCACAGACAGCAATGCCGCGCTTTGGCCTGCTGGACCCGTCCAAATACAATCGCCTGACCGTGCAAACCAGCCGCGGTTGCCCGCATCGGTGCGAATTTTGCGCCAGTTCGATCCTGTTGACCCGGCGTTATAAGGTGAAACCCGTCGTCAAAGTCATCCAGGAAATCCAGGCCATCAAACGCATTTGGCCCAAACCATTCATTGAATTTGCCGACGACAATAGCTTTGCGGACCGCTCGCATTATAAAGGTCTCCTGCGCAAATTGGCCAAAGAAAACGTGCGCTGGTTCACCGAAGCCGACGTGCGTGTGGCGCAGGACGAAGAATTACTCGCGCTCATACGGGATTCCGGCTGCCAGCAGGTCCTCATCGGCCTGGAAAGCCAGCGCCCAACCAGCCTGCACGGCGTCGAAATGAAGAGCGACTGGAAATCGCGCCAACGGGACTTTTACAAAGACGCCATTGCCAGGATTCAATCCTACGGCATTACCGTGAACGGCTGTTTCATCTTCGGCCTCGATGGCGACACGCCGGAGGTGTTCGACGAAACTCTGGAATTTGTGCGCGATTCCGGCCTGTACGAAGTTCAAATCACGTACCTGACCGCGTTTCCCGGCACGCCGCTTTATGCGCGGCTCAAAAGCGAAGGCCGCATCCTCCGCGACCGCGCATGGGAACTTTGCACGCTGTTTGACATCAATTTTCAACCCAAAGACATGAGCGTCGAAGACCTGCAAACCGGATTTGTCCGGCTCACCAAACAGCTTTATTCCGCCGAAGAAACGCGCCAACGCCGGTCGAGGTTCAAGCACATGCTGCGCCATTCGCCCAATTTCGGTCGCCAAGCGCAGCCCAATGCGCTGGCGGCGTGAATGATGTCAGGTCGGCCACATCGAACACATGAAAGTTTTACGAATGATAGGGTTGCCAGCGGGACTGATTCTGTTGATGACCCCTTGCGGCTGTAGGACAGCATTAGTCTATACCGGCGGTGTCAAAGCTGGCAACAACGAGAATGCAGTCGCCGTTTGCAAGACACTTGAGGCGGAGTATGTGAGGCAGGGGCTGAAATTTGAGAGCGGCTACCCACCGCCAAGCGGTGCATATTATACAACGGCGTGGGTAAAGCCGGTCGGCCATACGCTCTATATGACCCATTGGGTTGGCGACTGGGTGAAAGGTGGTTCAGCATTTATGTGGATCGTTCCGCAGCCATATTGCAATGACATATCGCATGATTTTGGAGAGCACATGCGAAACTTTATGGCGACAAATTTTCCTGACATGAAGTGGCGGTTTGAGTCCAGGTCGGAATTCGATTGGTTCCGACGAACTGTCTAATAATGCATTTGGCACCGCCGCTGACTCAAAACCCTGCAAGGGTTGGTCAAAACTCGCCCAAACAGGCGATGTCCCTTGGGCAGTCAGTGCCCTAAATTAACCCGTGAAATCTATACCGATCGCTACTCATCATGGGAAAAATCCACGTTAGCTCCATATTCAGTTCTTTGGCCATATTATTGTCGGCACTTTTCTGCTCGATCGGAAAGGCGCAAGTCAGCAACTATTCCTATACCAACTCCCTGGCGGGGGCGACGCTCATTTATTCCAACGGCTTTGACGGGGCGGCGGTGAACATATCGAACACCCCGCCTGATTACGCGGTTAGCCTCTTCGGCGGCAGCAATAACGCGGTTTGGCTCGATGCGTTGGGAACCGCTGACACCAACGCGTTCTATGCGAACGGCAGCGTCGGCACCGCGGAGGGAGACAGCGTCGTTTTGCCATTTCGGCCGCAAACCAATCATGTTTACACATTTGTGGCTTCGGTGAGCTTCGCCGGTAATCCAGGCAGTTGGGTTGGCGCCGGTTTCGCCCAAAACTACGCAATTTATACTTTAGGCCACGCGCGCTTCTCCGACAGTGTCGCTGGTTATGATTGGGCGATCCTGACAGAATCAAGCGGAAACCTGCAATGGTTTGTCGGGTCGGGCGGAAATGGGCAACTGATCAGCCAGAATGGCTTTTTTACCGCCGGCCCGGGAACGCACACCATGAAGCTTATCCTGGATACGACCCGCTTGCCCTGGGTGATCGCTTGTTTTGTTGACGGCGTTCAAGCCGGAACAAACGATGCGGCGTATGCCTCTGCCGAGACACTCTCCGCGGTCGGAATTACCCAAACTACCCAAACTACTCCCGCTGATATCCACTGGAACTCCCTTTCACTTTCCGCCAATCAATTGTTGATTCTACAACAACCGGCATCGGAGAGCGCCAACCAGGGCTCTTCCTGGACAAACACAGTCGTGGCCGGCGGCTCTCAGCCCTTTTTCTATCAGTGGTACACCAACGGTGTTCCCCTCGCCAACGCCACCAATGCGTCACTGATTATTCCAAATGTGTCAACTGCCAATGCGGAGACCAATTATTATGTGGTCGTGACGAATGCCTACGGCGCGGTGACAAGCTCCCCGGCCAGCCTGATGGTTTACGCCGCCCCGTCCTTCACGAGCCTGCTTCCCATCGCTTATGCCAATCTCATCACCTTGTTTGGAGGGACAAATGTTGAGGGTACGAATTATCCCGGTTCCTCTCCGACATTCTCGGTGATCGCGGCGGGGGCGGCGCCAATTCATTATCAGTGGCTGACCAACGGCGTGGCCATGGGCGGAGCGACCAATACGGGTTTGACGTTTACGAATTGCCCATTGAGCAGTCCAACCAATTTCACGTGCATTGCGACGAATTCCGCAGGCGCGGCAACCAATACCTGGTCAGTCATATATACTCAAGCGCCCATGGCGTCCTTCCCGCAAGCGGTTCTCGCGCTCGATCCCATCGGCTACTGGCGGTTGAACGAACCGGATTGCTGCGGCGGCGAAACCGGGCCCAACGATGGATCCATTTGCCACGATTACGCGGGCGGCAATGACGGCATTTATACCAATATGTCTCTAGGCTGGCCCGGTTATAACCCGACCAACGATCCGTTGGAAACGTCAGTGCAATTCGGCGAAGTGGACGAGAATGGTGATAACGGCGACAGTGACGCCAATTCAATCGCGGGCATCAATTTTGCCACCAACACCAGCGCCGCGTTTACCGTGGAGGCCTGGGTGGCCGGATACGCGCAAAGCTACGACGCCGGCATCATAACGCTGGGCTGGGGTGGAGGCGGCGAGCAATTCGATCTCGATACCGGCGCCAACGATCCGGCCCATGACCTCCGATTTTTCGCGCGTGACGCCGCCGGCGCCCTTCACACGATCAATACCTCCATCTCCCTGCTCAGTTCCATCGGGTCAACCAGCATTACACCCTGGTACGAAGTGGTGGGAGTCGTGGACGAAATTTCCAACCAAACGCTGAGCCTTTACGTGGATGGATCTCTGGTGGGCACGACGCCGATCGCGTCGGGAAGCGGCATCTGGACAGCCACCAACGCGGCGCTGGGCCAGCCAAGCCTGATGAGCATCGGCTCGAGGATGGGCGCCCAAACAGGGAATTATAACTATCAGTTCTACGGCAACATCAATGACGTGGCCGTCTTCAACTACGCCCTCACTCCGGCCCAGGTGGCCAGCCTCTATCAGGTGCCCGGCAATGCCGTAGCGCCCTATTTTCTTCCTCCATTGCCAGTCACTAATTTTGTGGTCACCGCGACCAACACCACGCTCACGATCTCCGCAATAGCTTTCGGCTCGCCGCCGATCGGTTATTACTGGACCAACCTGAACGTCGGAACGGTCATCGGGTCGGGCGCAACTAACGTCGCGGCAGATCTCAACGCCACCCTGACCTGGTCGGGACTCACCACCAATTCATGGGGTGACGCCCTGGAACTGGTCGTCACCAACTCCGGCGGTTCCACGAATTGGTTTGTCACTTTATCCGCTCCCCCTCCGCCGCCGATTGCGTTGAGTTATACCAACCCCATTCTTTATTCCAACGGCTTCAACGGCGAGGCGGTCACGATTGGCGGCACGCCAGCAACGGCAGCCAACAGTTTGGTCGGCGGCACCAATACCACCTGGACTGACGCGTTGGGAACCAATGATACCGGCGCCATGTTGGCCAACGGCTATGACGCGAGCACGGCGCCCGATAGCTGGATTTTGCCGTTTACGCCGCACGCCGGTTACGTCTATACGTTGACCGCTTCGCTGACGTTCAGCGGCAATCCAGGCAACTGGGTGGGTCTGGGCTTCGCACAACGAGTCCCGCTCAACGCGGCAGTTGGCTACGGGCGGTTCTCCGACGGCGGCAGCACCCCGCCGCAGGACGGTCCAAATGGTTATGACTGGATCATCCTGACTGAATCCAGCGGAAACGTGCAGGATTTTGCGGGCGCGGGCGGGGCGAATCAACTCATCAGCCAGAATAGCTTCTTCACTGCCGGCGCCGGGACCCATACGGTGCAGGTTGTATTGGATACCACGAGCAATCAATGGGTGATGTCCTGCTACGTTGACGGCGTTCAAGCCGGGACGAACTATCCTTATCCCGCGAACCCGCCAATCGGAGCCGTTGGAATTACCCAAAACACCTTGACCACGCCCGGTGATCTCCAATGGAATTACCTGACGCTGTCTCAAGTGGCGCCCGGCGGCGTTCCGCCCTATCTCCTCGCGCCACTGCCCCAAACCAACACCGTGATTCAGCCGGGCATGCCGCTGACGATTCCCGCGGCGGCCTTTGGCTCGGGCCCGTTGGGTTACTATTGGACCGACGTAAATGCCGGCACCAACGTTGCCGCGGGTGCGACCAACGTAATGGCGCCACTCAGCGCAAGCATCACCGTTCCCAATGTCCCCGCCAGTTGGAATAACGACCAATTGGAATTGACCGTGACCAACGCCTACGGCTCAACCGATTTTTATGTCAACCTCAACGTCGTTACCAATTACACAGCCACGGTCAATCCCGGCTCGATTCTCGTGACGAATTTTCAGGGCTGGGGCACCAGCCTCCAGTGGTGGGCCAATGTCGTGGGCGGATATCCGAATCGCACGAATTATATCAACCTGATTTTTAATACGCTCAAGTTGAACGTGGTCCGCTACGAAATCGGCGCCGGCCAAAACCCTTCTGTTGATAATCCCAATACGCCTTACAAGGCGATGATGCAGGGATTTGAGCTGACCAACGGCCTTTGGAACTGGAACGCGGACCCAAACCAGCGCTGGGTATTGCAGCAGGCGGAGGCAAACGGTGCCAATCTCGTGGAAGCGTTCGCCGTATCGGCGCCCTGGTGGATGTGCGTCAGCAGCAACGTAGATGGCAACATGTCGGGCACCAACAATCTCCAAACCGACTGTGAGACGAACTTCGCCATTTATCTGGCCACTGTCGTCAGCAACCTCACCGCGCTGGACGGCGACCATTTCAATTACGTCATCCCGATGAATGAGCCGTCCCTGGGCACCGTCGGCCAGGAGACCAACGGATACGAAACCTGTCACATGAGCAACGACCAACAACAGCGGGTCATCGCCGATTTATACACGCAACTCACTAATGACGCGATCCCCACTGGCATTGACGGTCCCGGAGATTACGATGAATACGAAGCCTACAACGATCTGACCGAATACTCCGCCGGCACGCTCAGCGATCTGTCGCTTTTCTCAACGCACAGCTACATCCAAAACGATCCGGCCAATTTGCGAGCCGAGGCGGCGTCACAGAAGAAACCGCTCTGGGTCGCCGAATATGGCGACAGCGACAGCACCGGCCTGACGATGGCCCAGCATATTCATGATGACATTACCGGCATGGACCTCCAGGCCTGGGTTTATTGGATGGCCGTAAACAGCGACGCCGGCAATGCATTCCTTTACAATGGCCTTGCGGGCCCCGGCGATCCCGGGTATTCGACGAGTTACCTTACCTACGAAAAATTTTATGCCATGGGGCAATTCAGCGAGTTCGTCCGGCCCGGCTGCGAAATCATCTCCGTCAATGATCCTTACACCCTGGCCGCCTACAACCCGACAAATCTGTCGCTGGTGCTCGTCGTGGTCAATACGAACAGCAGCGGTTTTAGCGTCACTTACAATTTGAGCGACTTTGGCTCCGCTCCCTGGCAACAAGTTGCGGCCAGCCAAACTTCACCGAACGGCGATATGATGGCGCTGCCGACAACGACGATTAGCAACCAACAATTCACTTCCGTCATTCCCGCGCAATCCGTCACCACTTTTGTCCTGACCCCTCCGCCGGCCGGGTTGATGTTCACCAACGGCACAAGCGGTAAAGTTTTGACGTGGAATTACGGCGTCCTGCAAACCGCCACCAATGTAACCGGCCCCTACCTCGACCTGAGCAACATTCCCCCGCCTTACGCCGTCCCGATCACCAACCGCCAACAGTTCTTCCGGATCAGGGAGAATTAGGCAGGTCGGAGGCACGCATGAGCGCGAAGACGGTTGTAACCCTGGTCCCCATATACTTGACGCAACACGAAACACGCAACACGTTCCGCCCCAATCGCCATAACCGCAACAATAGTTGTTGAGCCCAAAACCCTTCTTTGCTATATTAGTCGCCATGAAATTATCATACGTTCTTTTGACGGTTCTTTCTCTGCTCATCCCGACGGCGCTGTTCGCCGACATGCCCAAAGCCGGAGACGTCGCGCCGGCGTTCCAGGGTACGGACCAGGATGGCAATCTTGTCAAATCCTCGGACGTCATCGGCAAGAAAATTGTGCTCCTGTATTTTTATCCGAAGGATTTTACCGGCGGCTGCACCAAGGAAGCCTGCGGCTTTCGCGATCGCGTGGCGGATTTGCAAAAGGACAATGTGAAGGTGATCGGCGTAAGTTTCGACAGCGCGGACAAACATAAATCCTTTGTTGCGACGTATAATCTCAATTTCACGCTTCTGGCCGACCAGGACGGAAAAATCTCCGACGCCTACGGAACCCGCATGATGGGTATGAAGATGGCCAACCGCGTCAGTTTCCTCATTGGCCTGGACGGAAAAATCGTGCACGTCACCAAATCGGGAAATCCCCAGGTGCATTTCAAGGAAATGCAAGCGGCGATTGATTCATTGCAAAAGCCGCAGTGATGGCAGGGAACGCCTTCGTTTTCCGGCTTTCAGATTCGTGGTAAAACTTCCGCTGAATTTTGCGTTTTTAATTTTTAATTGTTTTCGTTAGCCTGCGCGGGATGCAAGACGTCACGGGTGCGCTCGCGGATTCAAAGGAAAAAAAGATCGTTCTGTTGCTTTGCCTCCTGGCCGCGATTCGTGTCTTCGTCTTTTCCGCGGCCTTCCCGTTTTTCAATAACGTGGATGAACCCGCGCACTTCGATTTGGTCCTGCAATACTCGCATGGGCGCGTGCCGCGCCAGGTGGAAAACACCTCCAAAGAAGCGTCCATCTACCTTGCGCTGTTCTGTTCATGTGCGTTCTTTGGACCAACGTTCGGCCCAATCCCGCCGCCGCCGTGGACCCAACCCGTCGAAAAAATGCAAAAAGACCTGGCCTTCAACAGCGCCGGCTGGCAAATGCAAAAAAATTACGAGGATTTCCAGCCGCCGCTGTATTATGCAATCGCCGGTTTCTGGTGGGACCTCGGAAAATGGATCGGATTGAGCGGCGGACGTTTATTGTATTGGCTGCGATTTCTTAACATTCTGCCCGTGGCCGGCCTCGTTTGGCTGGGCTATTGCCTCGCTGCGTTGATATTTCCGCGAAACGCCTTTGTGACGCTGGGAGTTCCGTTGCTCCTGGCGTTCATGCCGCAAACCGCGTTTTATTCCATTGGCAACGATGTGCTTTCGCCCCTGTGTTTTGGCGCCGTCTTTTTTTGCCTCATCAAATGGTGGTCCACCGGGCAACCTGCCCGCCGCCGGGAAGAAAATGGTGGCGAGGCAAATTTTGGCGCAAGGGAAGCGCCCGCCCCCTTCCGGGGGAACTCGGCTCTGAAACCATCCGCCGCGTTGGGCGCGGCTACCGGGCTCGCCTTTGCGGCGACGTACCTGTCAAAAACCACGAACCTGCCCCTCCTGGCCGTTGCGCTCGCAGCCCTCGCGGCGATCACCTGGCGGTCCGCGGCCCGCCAAAGATTTCGCGAAACTTTGCCTGCCCTCGCCGCCTTTTGTGTCTGTGCCGCGCCTTTCATCCTCAGCTGGATGATTTGGTGCAAACTCAACTTTGGCGATCTCACCGGCTCCCGAATGAACATGAATTATTTCGGCTGGACGGTAAAGCCCTTCAACGAATGGTGGCATCATCCCATCTTTTCCATTCCCGGTTTCTGGACTTATTTACGCGGGCAATTCGGCACCTTTTGGCAGGGCGAATTTGCCTGGTTCCATCCGCCGGCGGCTCATCCCATGGCGTTGCCGGGAACGGATACCGCCTGGACCGTGCTGTCGCTGGCCCTGCTCGCCGCCGCCCTGCCCATCGCCATTCGGCCGCGCGCTGAATTTGCGCCGTTTCAGCGCCGGGCCGTGCAATTGAGTTTTGTTTGTGTCCTGGCCGCGCTCGGTTTCTTTGCCCTGACCTCCATTATGTACGACTTTCACAATGCCCCAAATCCCTCGCACGACCGCCCCTATTTTCACGCCGGACGATTGTTGTTGGGCATGCTCATCCCTTTTCTGCTGCTGTGTATCTGCGGCATGGACCGCCTCTTATGCCGTTTTGGCAATTCCACGAAATTCGTCGCCCTCGGTCTGATGGTCTCACTAATGTTTGCGTTGGAAATCGCCACCGACTGGCCCGCCTTCGGCAACGCCTATAACTGGTTCCACTTGCCGTGAATCCGGGAAAAGGCATCCCTTTTTCCTTTTTCCTTGTTCTATTTTCCCTTTTAATTGTTTGGTGCAGTTGACGATTAGCAGCGTTCTGACCAAGACGCGGGATTTTCTCCGGCGGCACTGGCAGGGCGCGTTGCGCTGGCGCGAAAAACTCGTCCCCAAAGAGGAAGCATTCCACCTGATTCTGGCAGGAATGGTCGGCGTCATCGGCGGCATGGTGAACGTATTCTTCTACGAAGCGGTGCATTTAATCCAGCCGGGTAACGTTCGCGACATCGTGGAAGTGGCCGAGAGCCTGCCGGATTGGCTGCGAGTGCTCTTGCCGACCGTCGGCGGGCTGGCAGCGGGCCTCATCCTGCATTGGGGGTTGCGCCTGGTCGGCAAACAGGGTCCCTCGAACCTCATCGAGGTGGTCGTGGCCGGGGACGGCCGGCTGCCGACGCGCACGGACCTGGTCAAGTCTTTCTCGGCCATCATCAGCATTGCGACCGGCGCATCCATCGGACGCGAAGGCGGCATTGTGCAATTGTCGGCCACGCTCTCATCGAAGCTGGGGCAACTGGCCAAGTGGCCGCCCTACCGGTTGCGGCTGCTGGTCGGGTGCGGCGCGGCGTCCGGCATGGCCGCGGCCTACAACGCGCCGATCGCCGGCGCGGTTTTTTCCGCGCTCATCGTGCTGGGGAATTTTTCGATGAATCTGTTCGCGCCCCTGGTGTTTTCCTCGGTGATCGCGGCCACGGTTTCGCGGACATTTTTTGGCATCAAACCGTGGTATGTGATCCCGGCGTTCCCGGAGGTGGGCCCGTTGCAATTGCCATGGTTTTTGCTGCTGGGGGTCCTTTGCGGCGTGGCCGGGGCGTTTTTTTTGAAAATTGTCCGCCAGGGCCGGGCTGAGTTTGGGAAATTCAACTCGCCGGTCTATGTGAAGCTCATGCTGGCGGGATTGATCGTGGGCGTCCTCGGAATAGAATTTCCGGGCGTTTTTGGAAACGGATACAGCATCACGAACGATATTTTGCACGAACAGTTTTTGACGGAGGCGCGCCCGCTGATGTGGCTGGCGGGTTTGCTGATCTTCAAGTGGATTGCAACGGCAGCCACCGTGGGGTCCGGAACCGTGGGCGGTATTTTTACGCCTACGCTGTTCGTCGGCGCGACCACCGGCGCATTTTTCGGCACGGCGCTGCATCGGCTGGGCGGCGCGCCGGCGGTGCAGGCCGGGGCATTTGCACTTGTCGGCATGGGTGCGACCCTGGCGGCGACCACGCGCTCGCCGCTGCTGGCGGTCATCATGGTCTTCGAACTATCGCTGAGTTATTCGATGGTGCCGGCGCTGATGCTGGCGTGTGTGGTATCGGTGCTGGTCGCGCGGCAACTGCACGATGAATCGGTCTATACGGAGCACTTGCGTCAAAAAGGCATTATGCTCGGGCAGGAAACGAGCCGGCTTGGCGTTACCATGGAACGAACCATCGGAGACCTGATGCACGCGCCGGTGCCGCCCGTGCGGGAAACCGCCTTGTTGCAGGAGATCGCGGAACGGTTTCTGACGGGCTCGAACAATTTTCTTCCGGTGGTGGATGGTGAGAAACGGCTGTTGGGGGTGGTGGCGCTGCAGGATTTAAAGGAGTTTTTGAACAGCGCCCGGGACCTGGGCGGGGTCATTGCCCTGGACGTCATGCGGCCCGCGCCCAAAACGCTCACGCCCGCGCAACCCCTGCTCGACGCGCTGCCCACCGTGCTCGAAAGCGAACTGCGCAACGTGCCGGTGGTTAATAATCATTCGGAAAACCGCCTCGTGGGAGCGGTCGCGCGCGCCGAGCTGCTCACGATTTTCTCCGAAGCCATCGCCGAAAAGAGCGATCCACGCGTGGAACAAAAAGGAGAGTAGAAGATGGAGGATGGAAGACAGGGTCGCGTGTTGCGTGCTCCATGTTGCGTCAAGTATTGGCGGACATTTTTTCCAGATTCGCCGGATTCACTGTTCCCAACCTCTACCCTCTGCCTCTTCGCTTTTGAATTCGCGTTCATTCGTAAAATTCGTGTATAAATATGCTGTGCTCCAAACGGGTGATAAGATTTCCCTGACGATTGAGGACGTGGCCTTTGGCGGCGAAGGCGTCGGCCGGGTGGACGATTTCGTCGTATTCGTTCCGTTCGTCCTGACGGGCGAAATCGTCGAAGCGGAAATCATCGAAGTTAAGAAAAATTTTGCGCGCGCGAAACTTCTGCAAGTACAGAAGGTGTCGCCGGATCGCGTGGAAGCGCCGTGCGTTTATTTTGGAAAATGCGGCGGATGCCAATACCAGCACGCGGCGTACGCGGAACAGTTGAGGATAAAGCACAAGCAGATTGCCGACCTGTTCGAGCGCATCGGGAAAATTCCGCGCGAAGTGGTGGGCCCAGTCATCCCCTGCCCTTCGCCCTATGGATACCGCAACCGCATCATGGTGCGCAGCCAGTGGAACAAGCCGGAGCAAAAGTTGAACATCGGTTTTGTGCGCCACGATTGCGGATTGGTCGAGGACATCCAAAACTGCCTCATTTCCGAACCGGCGATCAATGAGCAGCTCAAAGAGGTGCGCGCGCATCCGCCGCCCAAAGGCGGCCTCAAAGTGGTCTTGCGCGTGCAGCCGGAGGGCTGGGAACTGCCGCCGGATTCGTTTTTCCAAAATAATTTTTTCCTCCTGCCGCAGCTGGTGGAAACGGCACGACAATTCCTGACGGCCGGTGGCGCCAAACACCTGGCGGATTTGTATTGCGGCGTGGGCTTTTTCGGGATTGAATTGGCGAACTCGGTTGAACGTTTCACCGGCGTGGAATACGACCGGCGCGCGATTCAAGCGGCGCAGAAGAACGCGTCGTCGCGGAACATCCGTAACGGACGGTTTATTTCGGCAAAGGTCGAGGATATTCTGTCGGAAGTGCTGGGAGAGATGACGGCGGCGGAGACGGCGGTGCTATTGGATCCGCCGCGCAAAGGCTGTGGGCCTGAGATACTTACGCGCCTGCGCCAGACGCGGCCCCGGCAAATCATATACGTTTCGTGCCATCCGGCCACGATGGCGCGGGACTTGAACATTTTGCAGGCTGAACGTGTCTTTAAGTTACTGCATGTGCAGCCTCTGGATATGTTTCCGCAAACGCAGCACGTGGAATGCGTGGCGGACCTGCGCGCGGAATAAAACCCTATATAAAATGCCGGATGGTTCGATTGTGATTGGATAAATCCATGCCCAACGAGAAACGAATGGATGTCAGGCGCGATTTTGCGCGCCATGTTCTGCCCTGGCTGGTCGCCGCGGCAATGCTCGCCATTTATGCGATCACGATGGACCATTGGATGTCGTTGTTCAACACGGACGAGGTGGCGGCGATGTCAGGGTGGATATGGACGCCCCAACTCTATAATCCGCTGTATTTTCTGGTGACCCTGCCTTTCCGGATCCTGCCTGCGGCGGTCATCCCGATAGCGCTGAACATTTTTAGCGTATTATGCGGGGCGGTGACACTGGGCTTACTGACGCGTTCGGCGGGGCTGCTGCCGCATGACCGAACGGAAGCCCAATCTGCCCGCCTGCGAAATGACTTCTTCCTGTTGCGGATGCGCGGAGATTGGTTTCCGTCGTTGCTGGCCGCGCTGTTATGCGGGTTGGAACTGACGTATTGGCAATTGGCGACCAACGGCGGCAACGCCATCTTCGATCTGTTGCTGTTTGCGCTGGGGATTTGGTGCCTTTTGGAATACCGCCTGGACGGACGCGTCTGGCGGCTCTATTTGAGCGCGGCGATTACCGGTGCCGGCGTGGCGGAAGGCCCGTCCATAACGGGTATGCTTCCGCTGTATCTGATCACGATCATCTGGCTGCGGGGATTGGCATTCTTCGATCTGCGGTTTCTCGTTCGGATGTTTTGGTTCGGCCTGGCGGGCTTCTCACTTTTTTTGCTGCTTCCCCTGCTGGCGGCGGTCTCGGGAAAAGGCCCTTTTTTTGAATTGCTGCGGTTTAGCCTCCTCCCGCAATACCAGGCGCTGAAGCTGTATTACACGTGCGTGACCAATCCCGTGTCTTATCTGGATAACCCGATCATGCCTCTGTTTATCGTGCTGATACCGCTGCTGGTAATGTCGGTGCGCTGGAAATTCGGAGACAACAGCCGCATCGGCTCGTTGCTCGCCACCCTCATGTTTCACGTCATTCACGCCGTGTTTCTGGTCGTCTGCCTGTGGCTGGCGTTTGACCCGCCGTTCAGCCCGCGGGAAAAAGGTTTTAGCCTGACCCTCTACTATCTGATTGCCCTCGCCACGGCCTATTACGCCGGCTACTTTTTGCTCATCTTTGGGCGTCGGCGTCTGCGGGAGCGGACCGCTCCGCCCGCGGCGACGCGCTTATTTAACGGTGTGGTCGTCACCGCCGTATGGGCGGTGGGAATCCTGGCGGTGATCGGGCTTTTCTACAAAAACACCGGGCTGATTTGGGGCGATAACGGGAACACGCTTGAGAGTTACGCTTCGCTCCTTGCCGGAAGTTTGCCGCGTGAAGGCGCCGTTGTGTTGAGCGACGACCCGCATCAATTGTATTTGGCCCAGGAGGCCCTCGTACGCGACGGCGAACAAAAAAAATTCCTGTTGCTGGACACGGGCCTGCTGCCTTACCCGGATTACCATCGTTTTCTCCATCAACGTTCGCCGCAACAATGGCCGCTGCCGCCCGCCGCGGCCGCCACCAACGGTTTTACCATGCCCGGCCTGATCAGTGTGCTGGCGCGCGCAGGCGCCTCCAACACCCTTTACTATCTGCAGCCGAGCTTCGGTTATTACTTTGAGGCATTTTATCTCGAACCGCATGGCCTGGCTTATCAATTGAAACCGCTGCCGGCCGATACGTTGATGCCGCCGGCGCCCGCCCAGGGCCTGGTGGCCTGGAACCAGGATTTTTGGACCGACGCGCAAAACCGACTTCTTTCATCCGTCGAAGATGCGCTCGCCCCGCGCGCGGACGAGTCCGCGGAAACATTTGGCCAGTATGAATTGGAACAATTGTATGTGCCCGACGAACCGGATATCAATGCCTCGGTGGTTGGAGACTGGTGTTCCCGCAGCCTTGATTTTTGGGGCGTGGAATTGCAACGCTCGGGAAACCTCGCAGACGCGGCGGATTGTTTCAAGCAGGCGCTCGCCCTCAACACGAACAACGTGGTGGCCAAAATCAATTTTGACTGCAACTTCAAGCTGCAGGCGGGACGCCATCCCGGCGTGGACGCCTCCCAGGTCACGGCCGACCGCCTCGGCAAGTTTAATAACATCGGCCAGGCAATTAACGCGGACGGTCCATTTGACGATCCCAACTATTGCTTTCAATTTGGTTATGTCCTGGCGCACGACAATTCGTTTTTCCGCCAGGCCGCCGCGCCGCTCGAGCGCGTCCGGCAGTTTGACCCGAATTTTCTCCCCGCCCGGTTGTGGCTTGGGGAAATCTACGGCCTCAACCGGCTGCCTGAACGCCTGCTCGACGTGCTGAGTCCGGCCATTGAGCATCCGTCCGAATTCTCCGCAACTCCGGCCGATGTCACGCAAATGATGATGCTGATGTCGGCGGCCTACTTTCAAAAGAATCAGGGGACAAAAGGCGCGCGCCTGCTCGAGGCGGAAGTTTCCCGCAATGCCACCAACACTGACCTGTTGATGACGATTGACCGGATCTATTGTACGATGCGCATGTATTCCAATGCGCTCGACCTGGCCAACAGCGAGTTGAAGCGATTACCGGGCAATCCCGATTGGCTTTACGCCAAAGGTTACTCGGACAACCAGCTTCAAAGGTTTGCGGACGCGATTGCCGCGCTCACAAAAGTGCTCGCGGTCCAAAAGAACAATCTTAACGCCGTTTACCAGCGCGGCGGAGCGTATTTGGCCAGCGGAAATTTGGATGCCGCGCGGGCGGACTATCAGAAATTGCAGGCAGTTCAAACCAATTCCGTCCCCGTGGCTTTTGCCCTGGGAGAAATCGCCTGGACCAGGCACAATGTCCCGGAAGCCATCCGGAATTACAACATTTACGTGGCCAACGCCCCCACGAATACGCCCCAGGGCAAAATCGTCGCGGACCGGCTTCGCCAACTTAAACAACCCGCCTCAGAGCCGCGACCGTGAGGGAGCGGTCTGATTTACGGTGGGGCGAGACTCCTGTCGAGCCCTGACTTTTCTTTTCCATTTTGCCTTTTTAATTTTTAAATTTATCAGAATCCGATGCGGATCACTCACGTCATCACCCGCCTCATCGTGGGCGGCGCGCAGGAGAATACCCTGGCCACCGTCCTCGGCTTGCGTCAAATCGCCGGCCTGGACGTGCGCCTGGTTTCCGGGCCTGCAACCGGCCCCGAAGGTTCGCTGGCGGACCCGGCGCTCGATGTCATCACGGTTCCCGAACTGGTCCGCCCCGTTAGCCCGTTCAAAGACCTGGCGGCGCGGCGAAAACTTGAAAAACTGTTCCGCAACCAAAAGCCGGATATCGTCCATACCCATAGCGGCAAAGCCGGCATTTTGGGCCGGATCGCCGCACGGCGCGCGGGTGTCCCGATCATCATCCACACGATCCACGGGCCATCCTTCGGAAAATTTCAAAACGCCGCCGCCAATTTCGTTTTCCGCAGCGCGGAAAAATACGCGGCCGGTTTCACCACCCATTTCATCGTCGTGGCCGATGCCATGAAAGAACAATACCTGGCGGCCGGCATCGGCCGGCCGGAACAATACACAAAAATCTTCAGCGGCTTCGCGCTCGAGCCGTTTTTGGCCGCGAAAAATGATTCGGCGCTCCGGGACCGGCTTGGCATCGCGCCGGACGATTTTGTAGCCGGCACAATTGCCCGGCTTTTCAAGCTCAAGGGGCATGATGATTTGTTTGCCGCCGCGCCGGAAATCGTGCGCCGAAATCCCAAAATCAAATTTCTCCTGGTTGGAGACGGACCCTGGCGCGGCCGTTTTGAAGCGGAAGCGCGCGGGCGGGGCCTGACGAAGCATTTTATTTTCACCGGCCTGGTGGCGCCCGCCGAAATACCGCGCTACGCGGGCGTAATGAATGCGCTGGTTCATTTGTCCCAGCGTGAAGGTCTGCCCCGCGCGGTGCCCCAGGCGCTGGCGGCCGGCAAACCGGCGATCGCCTATGATTGCGACGGAGCGCGCGAGGCCTGCCTCGATGGGCGGACGGGTTTTCTGATCCCGCCGGGCGATCTGGCCGCGTTGCAAAACCGTTTGGTTCAACTCGCCGCCGAACCTCTTCTCTGCGTGAAATTGGGCGAGGCTGGCCGGGAATTGGTCCGCGACAACTTCGCGGCAGACAAAATGGTCCGCGACATCTACAATCTCTACCTGAAGCTGGCGGCGCGTTAACAGCAATGCCTTTCCCGTACAATTACTTCCTCGTGACGTTTGCCGGCGCGTTTTTGACGACGCTGCTGGCCCTGCCGCTTTGGCGGAAATGGTGTTTGCGGACAAAACTCGTTGACGAACCGGGCGACCGAAAAATTCATCATGAGCCCACGCCGCTGGCGGGCGGTTACGCGGTCCTGACCGGCATTTTGCTGCCGCTCATGGCCGGCGCGATCCTGATCGCATCCGGGTTCCTGAAATTTTCCCTCGCCGGTCCGATTGCCTACGGGCTGAAGCACCGGGGGCTGGAACTGGGCGCCATCGCCGCCGGCGCCATCGGCATCACGATCCTGGGCTGGCTTGACGACAAGCATGAATTAAAGGCGCTGCCGAAATTCGCCGGGCAATTTTTAGCCGCCGTCGTGGTGGCCATCGCTTGCAAAAAGATCACACTGTTTGTGCCGAGCGCCGCCTTCAGCTATGCCATCACCGTGCTCTGGCTTTTGACGGTCATCAACGCTTTCAATTTCATGGACAACATGAACGGCCTTTGCGCCGGCGTGGGCGCGATTGGCGCGTTTTTATTCGCGCTCATTGCCGCCTCCAACGGCGAATATCTTGTGGCCCTCGCCGGGTTCTTGATTTGCGGATCGCTGCTGGGTTTTCTCCCCTGGAATTTCCCCAATGCGCGGGCGTTTCTGGGCGACGCCGGCAGCCAGTTGGTCGGATACCTGCTCGCCGTCATGGCCATCCTGCCGCATTTTTACACGAAACAAAACCCACGTCCTCTGGCCGTGCTCTCGCCCCTGCTCGTCCTGGCCATTCCGCTCCTGGACCTCGCCCAGGTCACCCTGATGCGAACGCTCAACCGCAAGCCGTTCTGGATTGGCGACACCAATCATATTTCGCATCGCCTTGTCCGCGCGGGCCTCAGCCGCACCCGGTCCGTGCTCATCCTCTGGCTCGCCGCAGCCGCCCTCGGAGCCCTCGCCTGCTGCTTGTAATGGCTCCCACAAAAAACGTGCCTTCCGGGCCGTTCCCGCGTAACTTCTCGGCGTGAAACTCCTTTTCATCGGCGATATCGTCGGCCAGCCTGGGCGTAACGCCGTCAATGCTCTTTTGCCCGGTTTGCGCGAGAAATGGGCCCTGGATTTTGTCGTGGCCAACGGTGAAAATTCGGCCGGCGGCTCAGGCATCACGCCCAAAACTGCCGAAGAGATTTTTTCCGCCGGCGTGGATGTCATCACCAGCGGCGACCATTTGTGGGACCAAAAGGAAGTGATGGGCCTGCTGGAAAGTGAGAAACGATTTTTGCGGCCCATGAATTATCCGGCGGACGTGCCGGGACGCGGAAGCGGCGCATTTGAAGCAAAAAATCGGCGATTTAAGGTTGCCGTCCTGAATTTTCAGGGGCGCACGTATATGCAGCCGCCGGTGGAGAATCCGTTTTTGGCCGCGGCCGGGGAAGTGACGAAACTGCGGGAACAGACAAAAATCATTTTCGTGGATTTTCACGCGGAAGCGACCTCGGAAAAAATCGCGTTTGGGCGGATGCTGGACGGCCAGGCCAGCGCGGTGGTGGGCACGCATACGCACGTGCAAACGGCGGACGAACAGATCTTTCCCGGAGGCACTGGCTATTTGAGCGACGCTGGATTCACGGGGCCGCACGAAAGCGTCCTGGGCCGGGAGATCGAGCCGGTCATTAAACGCTTTCTAACGTCCATGCCGCAGCGATTTGAGGTGGCCAAAAAGCGGGTGCTTTTGCAGGGGGCGCTGATTGAAGTTGACGAATCCACCGGCAAAGCATTAAACATTCAGCGCGTATCGGAGGCAGCATGACGCTGAATCACCCGTAAAATGGCGATTGAAACAAAAAAGCGAAGAAAACGACGCGAACGGCCCTCGCCGTGGCAGCGCACCCAGAAACGGCTGAAGATCATCCGCAGCAGCCTCACCAAGTCTGATGCGGAAATCGGAAAGCTCTTTGGGGTCACGCGCGCCGCCATCTATGAATTGCGAATGCGCTATGGCATTCCCAAGGTGCGCAGCAACACCCAGCATAAAACGCGGCTCATGAATTTAATGCGCCGGCTGCCGCCGGATTTGACCATTGGCGACGCCGCGGAAAGATTGAAGCTGACCGAGCAGCGCGCGTATTATTACGGAAAATCGGCGGGCTACCGCTTCAAACGGAAGAAGGGAAAGCATGAGCGGGCGGATTACTGGAACGCCCGGTTCAAGAGTTTGAAACCCGGGCTCACCCTCCGGGAAGTCGCGAAGGAATTGAAGATTTCCTATATTTACGCCATTCAGTTGTGCCAAAAGCACCGGTACAAGACCCGCTGGACCGGCAGCTCCCGTCCGCCGCGCCTGCCGTTCCGACTCCGGCGCACGTATTGAAACCTCGTATCCCATCATCGCCGCCACGACCGGCCGCTTGCTCACGCGCGCGGCTCTGCTGTTTGAATGCCGCGCCGCCCAGGCCGGGTCGCGGAAACACATGCATCCCGGACTTTCGCCCCGGCAAAGAATTGCTTAATATGGATTTTTAATATGGATACCCAAGCTGATATTGCAGTCATCGGACTGGCCGTGATGGGCCAGAATTTAATCCTCAACATGAACGACCACGGCTTCACCGTCGTGGCCTTCAACCGCACGGTCGCCAAAGTGGACGAGTTTCTCGCCAACGAAGCCAAGGGCACCAAAGTCGTTGGCGCCCGTTCCATCGAGGAAATGATTGCGAAACTCAAAAAGCCCCGCCGCGTCATGCTCATGGTCAAGGCCGGCAAACCGGTGGATGAATTTATCGAACTCCTGCTGCCGCACCTCGAAGCGGGCGATATCATTATTGACGGCGGCAACTCGCTGTTTGAAGACACCAACCGCCGCGCCAAATACGTCGAAAGCAAGGGCATGCTCTACATCGGCACCGGGGTGTCCGGCGGTGAAGAAGGCGCGCGGCACGGCCCATCCATCATGCCGGGGGGTTCCCCCGCCGCGTGGCCTCACGTCAAAAACATTTTTCAGGGCATCGCCGCCAAAGTGGAGGATGGCACACCCTGCTGTGATTGGGTGGGCGAAAATGGCGCCGGCCATTATGTAAAAATGGTCCATAACGGCATTGAATACGGCGACATGCAGTTGATCTGCGAGGCGTATAATATCCTGAAAAACGGCCTGGGCATGAGCGCCCAGGAAATGCACGACGTCTTCGCCGAATGGAACCAGGGCGAATTGGATTCCTACCTGATCGAAATCACGCGCGATATTCTCGCCTACAAAGACACCGACGGCACACCGCTGGTGGACAAAATTCTCGATACCGCCGGTCAAAAAGGCACGGGCAAATGGACCGTTCAAAACAGCGCCGACCTGGGAATGCCGATCACCCTGATCGCCGAGGCGGTTTATTCCCGGTGCGTTTCCGCGCTGAAAGACGAACGCGTCAAAGCCGCCCGGAAATTGAAAGGGCCAAGGCCATTTTTGTCCGTGGCCAAAAATGATTCGAAGAAAAAACAATTCATCGCGGACGTCCGGGACGCGCTTTACGCCTCCAAGATCATCAGCTACGCGCAAGGTTACATGCTCATGCGCGCGGCGGCGGCGGAGTATAAGTGGAACCTCAATATGGGCGGCGTCGCGTTGATGTGGCGCGGGGGTTGCATTATCCGCTCGCGGTTCCTGGGCAAAATCAAGGATGCGTACGACCACAATCCGAAACTGATGAATTTGCTGCTGGACGATTATTTTCGCGGTGAAATCAAGCGCTGCCAAAAGGGCTGGCGCAATGTGGTCGCCGCAGCGGCCAAAAAGGGCATTCCCGCGCCGGCCTTCAGCACCGCGCTGGCCTTTTACGATCAATACCGCAGCGCCGTGCTGCCGGCCAACCTGTTGCAGGCCCAACGCGATTATTTCGGCGCGCACACCTATGAACTGGTTGACAAGCCGCGCGGCCAGTTTTTCCACACCAACTGGACCGGCAAGGGTGGAACGACGGCCAGCGGAAGTTACACCGTATGACGAGCGGTGAGCCAGCCTGAATCAAAAACGTCGGATAATATTTCCTCCCGGCATTCAGGATGGCCGGGATTGGGCGTGGTGGCGGTGGCGTTTGTTCTGGCCGCCGCGCTCACCTGGCGCAAATGGCCGGATGTCCTGGTTGATTTCGGGACGCAGCTCTATATGCCCTGGCGGATTTCGCTCGGCGCGGTTTTGTACCGCAATTTGTTTTATTTCTCCGGCGGACCTTTCTCCCAATATTTCAACGCGCTCCTTTTTAAAATCTTCGGCGTTTCGTTTTCAACGTTGATCGCCGCCAACCTGATTCTGGCCGCGGCGATGATTTTTGTCGTCTATCGCCGCTTTTGCGCGGCCGCTAATGCTGCGACAGCGACCCTCATGGGTTTGGGCATCGTGCTCATTTTTGCGTTTGGGCAATACGTCCAGATTGGAAATTACAATTACATCGCGCCCTATACGCACGAGGCCACGCATGGCCTGATTTTTTCCATTTTTGCCATCGCCCTGTTGAGCGATTGGATTGCCGGGGGAAAAATCCGCGCCGCCCTCGCCGCCGGCTTTTTCGCCGGCATCGTCTTCCTCACCAAACCGGATATCTGCACGGCGCTGGCGGTCGCCGTCCTGGGAGCATTTATTCTCTATGGCTTCAAATGGGGGCGTAAAAAACTCGTTTCCTCTCTGCCCGCATTTGTCTGCGCTGGAGCGATTCCATCCTTGTTCTTTTTCTTTTTTTTCCTGCACACAGAAAACGCGCGCGAAAGCTTCCGATCGGTGGTTTTCGATTGGCTTCCGATCGTGCAGGGAAAAATCACCAACAACGCTTTTTACCTGTGGTGCACCGGGCTGGATGCTCCCCTGGCTCATTTGCGGGAAATCATTCTTTATTTTCTCGCCGTTGCTTTGGCCGTGGCCGTGTACGCTTTTGTGCTGCGCTGGACACGCAATTGGAAATTGAAAGGGATAAACTCCCCGCTGGTCATTCTGCTGCTCCTGATTTTGCCGCTCCTGATTTGGGCGGGTCGTTTCGATTGGGTTCAATGCGGCTGGCCGCTGCCGCCCTTGTGCCTGTGCGCCTGCGGTTTCATCGCGTGGAAATATAAAACCGCCGAACAACCGCCGGTCTTTCCGCTGCTCTGGAGCATCTTTGCCCTGGTTCTGTTGGCGAAACTTGGCTTGTTCCCGCGCATTTTTCACTATGGCTTCGCGCTGGCCATGCCGGCGTTTGTCAGCTCGATTTATTTGCTCTACTGGCTCCTCCCGGATTGGCTGGAAAAAAAGTTCCAGGTTCCCCGGCGTTCCTTTCGCTTCGCAATCGCCCTGGTGTTGCTGATTGGTTTCGCCAATTTGTTTGACCAATCGCTCCTGTTGTACGCGAAAAAGACGCTGCCGGTGGGAAGCGGCGGCGATAAAATCTTTACCTATAATTCAGACGCCCGTGATATCAAAAATCCGGATACCGGACGGGACATCAACGCCGCCCTCGCCTGGACGGAAAAAAATCTTCCGCCCGGCGCTACCTTTGCCGTGGTGCCGGAAGGCGAAATGTTGAATTATTTGACGCGCCGCGCAAACCCCACTCCCTGCCTGTTCTGGGACTTAAATTCCGTAACCGTCATCGGCCAATCCACGATGACCGCCGCGTTTGAGCAAGGCGCGCCGGATTACGTTTTCATCGTCGAGCGTGATTCCTCCGAGTTTCAGATCGGCTATTTCGGAAGTTCCCCGGACTTCGGCCAGCCGCTCATGCAATGGGTGCGAAAGAATTACCGCCCTGAAATTCTCTTCGGCAGCGAACCCCTCAAAAACGGCCAATTCGGCATCAAGATTTTGAAACGAATCCCGGCGAGTCATTGACCATAAGCACAAAAAGTGAAATGCATTTGTCTTCGCGGCCTTGGCGCCCTTTGCGTGAGGAACCCAAATGCTCGCGCACTCACTCTGGCCGTTTTAATTCATCCAAATCAACCAATTGATTGGACGACAAATAATTCACGCCCACTTCAAAAGACGCATCCGTCCAGCCGAATCCTTCCCGAGTGATGTAGTTGAATTTCGTGCCCACATTGCCATACTCGACAAACACCTCATGCGAGCCGGTGACGACGTTGTATTTCTCGGGAATAACCCCGTCGTAATCACGCGCATTTTTGGCAATGGCATAGAGCCACCGATATGCCAGCCGCCCGGCATCAGCGCGGAAGCCGTAATTGACGAGGCCTTGCCAAGCGAGCATCTGATGCGGCGCCCAGCCGTACGGATAATCCCATTGGCGCGGATCGTGAGTGCGCGCCGCAACCACGGATTCCTTCGCGCTCGCCGCCAGGCCCGCCCGCTCTTCCAGTTTTTCGCGCATATAAGAAACCATCCGGGCCGCCCGTTTGCGCTCAGCGGGAGCGTTCGCGTCGAGCAATTTTGCCCAAAGCGGGTAAAGTCCGGTCGCGCTGATATAAGTGGAACGCTGATGGCGGATGAAATCGTAATCGAAGAAAAAGCCCCGTTGGTCGTCCCACATCAGCGCCATGATGGCGGCTTTCCGATGCTGCGCCTGTTGCCGCCAGAAATCCGCTTGTCCCGATTCGCCGTCCACTCCGGGCAACGTTCCGCCAAACTCACTGTCCAGAGTATCCGCAAAATCCGTTTCGTATTTGTAAAGCAACGCATTTAAATCCACGGGCAAAAAGTCCGCGGTGCGATCGTCGAAACGGTGCGTGGTATCGTGGCCGGATTCGCGCACGGCGCGGTCATGCTCAAAAAATTCGCCGAGCGTCATCCCGTTTACCTTCAGACTGGAATAATCTCCACAATACAAGAATTCGTTGAGAAACCGGTAGGGAGTGAGCAAACCGGCTTCGGAATTCGCCTGCGCCAGCCACGGGGCGATTTGCTCGTCGTAATGTCCCGGCTCAACTTCCGGGCAAGGGCCGGCGCCGGAATCAAAATAGCGATTCAAGACATATTGGCCGACCGCGACCCGGTGGCCGTCCGACATCCAGACGTTTTCGTATTCGGCGATGGCGGTTCTCAGCGCGGCGGCGAGCCATGGTTTATCGGCCGCGCCGGAATGGTAAACGGCCAGAATGAGGGACGTCAGAAACGGCGGTTGGGAGCGGGTGAGATAATAAGTGCGATTGCCGTTCGGAATTTTTCCGTAGTGCCTCATTTCATAAAGAAGATTGTCCGCCATACCGCGCGCCAAATCCTTTCGCCCATCCTGCAACAAACCCTGCGTAATAAAATAGCTGTCCCAATAATACAATTCATTGAACCGCCCGCCCGGCACGACATAAGGAACGCCGGAAATCGTGCCATCGGCATTGGTTGCCAGGGCCAGCGACAGGAGGCCATGCGCGCCGTCCAGGTTGCGCACAAAATCACCGGTGACTTTCCGCGGCGCGGGTAAAACGACGATCTTCACCGGCGGCGACAGATCATTTCCCATCGTTTTGCCAAAAGCTTCGAAATAACGCACGGCATTAGTATCCGAACCGGGCACGTAAAGATAATTATCCTTTGATTGGACTTTGGGATCAGGAACGACTTGCGCCAAATGCGCCGCGTCAATGCGCCGGGTCAGCGCATCCCAATAAAATTCGCGAATCAACCTGTGGGTGCGAGCGGCGGCAGGCTCGTCGAAATGGATGTCCGCCAGAGAAATCTCAAAATGACGGGAGTCTTCGGCCCGTTCCAGATCCTGCAATAAGATGGACAAGGGATAGGCGCCCTGGACCCGGGCGATTGCCGCGCCGTTAGTCCCGAGGATTTCAAATAGGGTGAGACGGTCGTGGACGGTAATTTTTTTATCGCCGTCGGTGTCCTCCTGCCGGATCAGGCGCGCCAGATTGTCCGGCACATCGAATGGCTGGGCCAATACGGGAAGCGCAGCGGCCGCCAATAAAATGGCCGGAAAAGCCCAGGTCTCCTTGGTCACGACGAAACATAACGCAGTTTGCCAATAGGGCAAATGGTTGAAAGGGCAGGGACGGCGCGCTCCGTCACCGCCCGTATCGCGGGCGGCAAGAATGCAGCTAGTCGAACGTATGTTCGGCAAACTATTGCGCCGCTCTGCGCAGCGCGCCGTCCCTACCTAAAACAGTGTCAAGATGGGGCGCATCTCAGTTTTTGTTACGTAATCAGACTATGTCGCCCCTGACGGGGCTTTTAACAGTATTTGTTTGGTTTCCTGCAAATATTCCGCCTCTGAACGGGGCTGGAACGGCGCCGTAATACGGTCAATGCGAAGCTGCCAGCACCGTAGGTGCGACATCTATGTAGTAAAAATCCATTAAAATCCTTAGCCCCGTCAGGGGCGACATCTTCTGGCCCTTTTCCCGTTCAAAAAGTGAGATGCGCCCGTCAAATTTTCTCTGGTGAAGACGGTTTATTTCTCTTATGGTCATAGTGGAACCAGGCTTTTTCCTATGAAAAAATATTTGACGGAATTTATCGGCACATTTTTTCTCGTGTTTACGGTGGGCATGACGGTCATTGACCCGGGGGCAGGAACTTTAGCGCCGCTGGCAATTGGTTCGGCGCTGATGATCATGATTTATGCCGGCGGCCATGTTTCCGGCGGGCACTATAATCCGGCCGTGACGCTGGGCGTATGGCTGCGCGGGCGATGCCCGTCATCGGACGTCGGGCCGTATATCGGGTCGCAGATCGCCGGAAGCCTGGTTGCTTCCATTCTGACGCTCTGCCTCAAAAACGATCCCTCGGTGGTGCCCATCGAGATGAACGGATTCCATGCCTTAATCGCCGAATTTGTCGGGACCTTCGCGCTGGTGTATGTCGTGCTGAACTCCGCGACGGCCAAAGGGACGGCGGGAAATTCGTTTTACGGCCTGGCGATTGGTTTTACGGTGATGACGATGGCCTTCGCCGTGGGCGGAATTTCCGGCGGCGCATTCAATCCGGCGGTCGCCACGGGCATGACTATTATGCACATTGCCCGGGCCGGGGATTTTTGGATTTATTTCCTGGGCAACTTCGGGGGCGGCGCCGTCGCGGCCATGGTGTTTATGCTGATCAATCCGGAGGATAAATAGGAAAGAACCGCTACAACAGTCCGGTGGCGCGGGCGATGCGCACGATCAGATAAGCAACGGCGGCGCTGGCGGGAAGAGTCAACACCCACGCCCAGAGAATGCGTTCGACCACGGTCAATTTCAGCGCGTTAAAACTCTTCGCACAGCCGACGCCCATGATCGAAGTGGTAATGGCATGGGTCGTGGAGACCGGCATTCCGAATTGTGCGGCGACCAGCAACACGGTCGCTCCAGTGGCTTCCGCGGCGAAACCCTGGACGGGATGAATTTTTATCATTTTATGGCCGAGAGTCTTGATGATTCGCCAGCCGCCGGCCGCCGTTCCGGCGCACATGGTCAAGGCGCACAGCACTTTGATCCAGGCGGCAATCAGAAGCGGTTGACCGGCGATTGGAGGGGCTGCCTTTAGAAAAGCAAGCCAAATCGGGAGGTGGACAAACGCGCCTGAAGTGGTGGCGGCCATCAGGGCAAGCGCGATAATGCCCATGGTTTTTTGCGCGTCGTTCGTGCCGTGGCTGAAGCCCATATAAGCCGCGCTGAAAAGCTGCAGCTTGCCAAAGGTGCGATTGACCGTCACGGGGCGCCAATTTCGCAGTATGAAATAGAGCAACCCCATTGCTAAAAAGCCGCCGATAAATCCGGCCACCGGGGACGTAATCATCGGCACGACCACTTTCCAAAGCACCCCTTTGCCCTGCCACCAGTGGAGCTTTCCGGGAATACTCCAGACAATGACCCGCCAGTTGTTGTGGGCCGCGGCCAGGCAGGCGCCGCAAAGGCCGCCGATCAGGGAATGGGATGAGCTGGCCGGCAGGCCAAACCACCACGTCAGCAGGTTCCAAAAAATGGCCGCGAGCAAGGCGCAAACCAAAACCGCCATGGTAGCAACTTGCGGATCAACCAGGCCGGAGGCGATCGTAGCGGCGACCGCGGTACCGCAAAACGCGCCGATCAGGTTGGTCACGGCCGCGAGCAGGACCGCCTGGCGGGGCGACAGGACCTTGGTCGCCACCACGGTGGCGATGGAATTGGCGGTATCGTGAAAGCCGTTGATGTAGGTAAACACCAGCGCCGCGAGGATGACGATGATGGCAAGGGTCATCGCTCGGCCTCAGGAGTTTTTCAACAGGACTTGCATGACCGCGTTGCCCACGTCGCGGCAGCGGTCCACTACTTTCTCCATCAACTCGTAAAGATCACGGATGGCAATGGCCTTTAAGGGATCGTGTTTGCCGCTATAAAGCTCGCGGACAAGTTCCATCAACAATTTGTCGGCTTCGCCTTCGACATATTGCAGCCGGTCGTTCATTTCCTTGGTCTTCTCCAGCTCATTCATATGGTGAAGCTGCTGGATCATTTCCAGTACCACGTCGGTCGCTTTGAGCATCATCTCGGCCTGTCGCGAAAAGTCCATGCCATCCACGTGTTGTACGGCGATCAAATAGCGCTCAGCAACCTTTTCCGCGGTCTTGGGAATTTTGTAAATGCCGTGGGAGAGAGTCTCGATGTCTTCGCGTTCCAGGCCAGTCACGAAGCTTTTGACCAGTTCGGTGCTGATTTCCTCGGACAATTTCTTTTCCTTGCGCCGCGACAGGACCAGTTCGTCCAGCTTCTTCGAATCGCGCGGCGCCTTCATGATTTCGACCGTGAGCCGCACGCTTTCGTGGGCCTGTTGCGCCGCCTGTTCCAGCAGCTTGAGAAATCGGTCGCCTTTGCCAAAAAATTGTTGCAGTGAAAACATGAGCGCCTGGTTTGTTTCGGACGGAGGGAGTATGCCCGAATGAACTAGAAGACGCACGAAAAATCAGGTCGCTTCCGGCCATTTGGCGCCGGTATGCCGAATATCGCGCGCTTCACAAAGATAAACAACGTCTTCCGCAATATTGGTTGCGTGGTCCGCGATGCGTTCGAGACTTTTGGAAACAACCATGAGATGGAGGCAACGATTGATGGTGTCCGGATGTTTCGCCATCTGCAGGGCCAGCGCCTGGTGAATCTTTTTGTTAAGCAAATCCACTTTTCGGTCATCGGGAATGACCGCGCGCGCCGCCGCGGGGTTCTGGTTTCCGAAAGCGTCGAGCGAGGCTTTGAGCATGCCCAGGGTAAGGCGGGTCATTTGCGGCAGGTCGAGTTTGATTTTAACCGGGGCTTCCCGGCACAGATCAATGGCGCGTTTGGCAATTTTGGTCGCTTCATCGCCTATCCTTTCGAGATTTTTTGAGATTTTGATGGCCACGGTTACCAGGCGCAAATCCGTGGCCAGCGGCGCCTTGGTAAGCTGTTGGATGATCATTTCATCGGTATCCACCTCCAAATGATCAATAATGCGATCATTTTCCCAAACGCGCATCGCGAGTTCCTCGTCGCGTTGCGTCAGCGCCTGCGACGCCTGCGCGACGGCCATTTCGGCATGGCTGGCCATTAGCAGCAGCCGTTGCCGCAACCGGTCCATTTCGACGTCGAGATGAGTTTCCATTTATTTCGCAATCTTCTCGGCCAGTTCTTCCGCCGGATACGTCCAAATCTCAGCCAGGGTGGGATGATAATGCGGCATGGCGGCCAGTTCCTGAACGGTCATGCGTTTGGCCATGGCGGCGACGATTTCATGAATCAGCTCGCCGCCCACCGGGCCGACGCACTGGCCGCCGATCATTTCGCCAGATTTGGGATCGGCGAGCAATTTAACGAAGCCGTCCATGGCATTCATGATGATGGATTTGCCGTGGTCGTTGAACGGATAGCTGGCCGATAGAAACGGCCTGTTGCGGGCAGCCGCTTCTTTTTCAGTAAGGCCCACAAAAGCCAGTTGCGGCTCAGTAAAGACCACGGAAATCAAAAGCCGGTAATCCATGCGTGCCGAATTCGGATGGGCAATGTTGCGCCCGGCGATTTCCCCCTGCTGGACGGCAATGTTCACAATTTCATAGGGCCCGGTGCAATCGCCCGCCGTATAAATGTGCGGCGCGCTCGTTTGCATGAATTCATTGGCGATGACGGTTCCGCCCGGCTTCGTGTTCACGCCCGCTTTTTCCAGTCCCAGCGAGTCCGTGTTGGGGATCCGGCCCAGCGCAAACAAAACTTCTTCCGCTGAAACTGAGACCTTTTTGCCATTGTGTTTGAACCAAACCGTTTTCAATTTTCCATTGCGTTTGGCGTTGAGCAGTTTTGTGCCCGCGAAAAGGCGAATGCCTTCGCGCCGAAAAACATTTTCCACGACGGCTGAGGCGTCGGCATCAAAATCGTGCAAAATGTGAGGACTGCGCTGAATCATGGTCACCCGCACGCCAAAGCGCGAAAAGAACTGGGCGAACTCACATGCGGTCGGCCCCCCGCCTAGAACAACGATGGATTTGGGCAGCTTCTTCAGGGAAAGGGCGCTATCGCTGTCCAGGCAGCCCATGTCATTCAATTGGCAGAGCGGGGACGGCGCAATCCTCGACCCGGTGGCAATCACAAAATGTTTCGCCGTGATAGTGGCCGGGACGCGGCGCCCGGCAGCCCGGGGCAGCCCGTCCGTTTCCAATTTGAGCGTGTGCGCATCCAGGAATTTCGCGTTCGCACGAAAAAACGCGAACCGGCCATCGTTCAATTGTTTGACGCGATAATCCGCAAAATCCTGAATGATCAGGCGTTTTCGCTTCATCGCCTGCGCAAAATTGAGAGTGATGTTTCCCGGATGAACGCCAAAGGGCGCCGAATGTTTGACCAGATGCGCGACTTCGGCCATATAGAGGAGCGCCTTGGTGGGCATGCAACCGCGCAGGATGCAAAGCCCGCCGACTTCTTCGCCGCCTTCAATGACCACGGTTTTTAGCCCGGCGCCCGCGGTGGTTCTGGCGGCGGCATAACCACCACTGCCGCCGCCGATGATCGCCACGTCGTATTCGAATGCTGACTTCCGGTTCATATTGGAACCCGGAACCATCGCAGCAACGGTCGCAATCTGTCGAGCAGAAAGAGTTGGGCGCATTTTAAAACGGGTGTGAGACAAAATTCGGAGCGCCGCTGTGTGCGATAGCGCCAGCCGCAGCAATCCTGGCAGCCGGAAGACCTGCGTATAGGCGAGACTCAATGTATTGCGGATGTGCTACGGCTGATCCCGCCGTGCGGGACACAGCCGCGCTCCGGCCTCGCGAATAGGCGTTTCACCCCCCGAATAGAGTTTTTAATTGGTTACTTGGGGAAATTCAGCTATTCTCATCTCCATGAGCCAAATTATTTATCCGCGCAGCCCGCGCGAAACGATGGACGGCTGGACTTACCTGCCGCGATACATAGATAAAATCCGGTTGCATCTCGCCGGCAAATTGCATTCCGATTATGTCAATAATTTCGGCAAGGGTTTCGACGCCTTCTGGCTCGATAGTGCCGGAGTGACGCACGAGCAAATGATTGAGGTCGTCAAAAACTCCATCACGGACGGCCAGGTCTGCGATTGGGTCCGGCAGAATGTGAAAAAATCGCCCGTCGATAAGGCCGCGCACTGGAAGGAAATGTATAATCGGCCCAAAGCCGGTGACGCCGAAGCGGAGGCGCGGCTGCGGATGCGCAAAGAACAATCCGGCATGGCCGGCCGCGATGATATCAAGACATCCGTGGATTATATTGACGCGGATGAAAAGCGGATTTAACGTTAAGATTACAGAAAGTTTGAACCAAATGGCGTGTTGGAGCGTCTGTTAACTTGCTGGAAAAACCAAACGATAAAATTATGAAGAAAATATCTGTCTTAACGACCATCATGGCGCTGGCCGCGAGCGCGTTGGCGGTGGAAGTCGGCAAACCGGCGCCTGACTTTACGGCGCAGGACATTAACGGAAATACCGTTCACTTAAGCGATTACAAAGGAAAGATCGTGGTCATCGAGTCCTATAACTCCGACTGCCCGTACTGCCACAATCAATACGCTACGGGCGGGATGCAGGACCTGCAAAAGGAACTCGCCGCCAAGGGGGTCGTTTGGCTGCTAGTCAATTCCGTCAATCCCAATAACCGCAGCCATCGCACTGATTCGCAGGCCAAACAGGAAATGTCAGACGAGAAAATGGACGTTACGGCATGGATTGACGACAGTTCCGGGAAAGTGGGCCATCTTTACGACATGAAGACGACGCCGCACATGTTCGTCATCAATAAGGAAGGCACGCTGGTTTATGACGGCGCGATTGATAATGAGCCGGATCCCTTCCACAATCCGAAGACGGCGAACAACTACGTTCGCGATGCGGTGGACGATTTGATCGCCGGCAAGCCCATCGAGGTCTCGCAGACCAAGCCCTACGGCTGCAGCGTGAAGTACGCGGATTAAACGGATTTAAATCCGAACGTCTCCAAAAATTTTCTCATAGGCGCGTGGATCTCCACGCGCCTTTTTGTATAGGGATCCTGGTAGGCCAAATCCATCGCGCGCAATCCCAGCGGCAGGTTCCGTTCAAGCCTGCCGTAAAGCTCGTCTCCGACAATCGGCAAGCCCGATTCCGCCAGATGAACACGGATTTGATGCGTGCGCCCGGTAACCGGCCTTGCTTCAATGAGTGAAAAATTCTCGTTTGTTTCCAAAACCTTGAAGGCGGTTTCCGATTCCTTGCCGAATCGTTCATCCACCTTCATTTTTCTGAAGCGTTGTTTGTCCGGGGCGAGTTTGAGATTGCACGTCCATTCATTCTGCCTTGGTTTACCAACCACGACGGCCAGGTATATTTTCCCCATTCTCCGGCTCTCGAATAAATCAAAAAACATTTTGACGGCCCCGGGGCTTTTAGCAAAGAGCAGGACGCCGCTGGTATCCGCATCCAGCCGATGAACATGCCGGAGAAACTTGAGCCCGCGCGAGCGGGCCCAGAAATCGCCGCCCGCGATGGAGGATTCAATCGCTGCCTGTAAATTGCGCGACGTGTTCTGCCAAGCCACCGGCGCCAGCATCCAGCCGGGTGGCTTGTCTATCGCAACGACCGAGCGATCTTCGTACAAAATCGGGATCGGGTCACAATCGGGCAATACGATGGAATTGGGCTTGGGCACGTCGGCGTTATTGTCCCCACTCCTTCTTCGGCGGCTCCGGCAGGCCTTGCGCCCGGAGCGCCGTCCGAAAGTGCGTCTTGGCAACTTTGGCCAGATTTTCCGCACCGTACCGCTCCACAAATTTCCTGGCCGCTTCGTCCACGGCGGCGGACGCGCCCTTGGGCAACTCCATTTCAAATTGCTTTTCCAACTTCGCCAGG
>JASHPN010000175.1 GCA_030038175.1 Verrucomicrobiia bacterium | reverse complement strand
TGAACCCATCAGGCGCGATGACAAAACCGGAGCCGGAACCGCCCGATTCCTGCCCGCGCTCGTTGGCGATTTTATGGACGCGGATATTGACGACGGCCGGCGCGACTTTTGCAACCGCCCCGGTGATGGTTCGGGAGTAACCGTCCAGCAATTCCTCATCCGATGGAAACGACTGTAGGGGCGGCTCAATCGCCGGAGCATCGGCGCTGCTCAACGCGCGCACCAGTTCCACCGTCTTCCGTCCCTGATATGCTGTTGGAAGATTCATATTTAATGTAACAATTATGATTACATAATGGCACAAAAATTGTCTATGTCAAATGGCTCATTTTCCCTGGCGCCGGCAGGATTTTTTGACTGCTTCCATCACGTCGGCCAGGGTGGTCTTTTGAAGGTCGCGCTGCATGGCGTTTTGGGCTGAAGTGAAGATTTTTCCAAATTCCGCGCCCATGCCCTGGCCAACGGGGCAGGCGGCGCTGGGTTTTCGTGAGGGCGTGGCAAAGGCTTCGGCGGGCTCCACGGCCCGATAAACTTGCGCCAAATCAATTCTACGCGGGGAGCAGTTCAATCGGGAACCGGCGCCGGCCCCTTTGCGCGTATCCACCAGCCTCGCGCGTTGCAGGGCCAGTAACAGCCGCCGGACGATGACCGGATTCGTATTGATGCTTCCGGCCAATGCCGCGGAAGTCACCCGATCCCCTTCGTGATAGGCCAGGACAGCCAGGAGGTGAACCGCCATGGCGAAGCGGCAACTCGTTCGCATGTCCATTAAGTAACTCATGCGATTACATGTTGCAATGGGAAAAGATTCAATGTTTGAATATGGATGATACTCCCTGCTTCGATTCGGCTTGCAAATGCGTGCGGTGGAGGGAAAATGCCGGAGATTAGTAAAACCTGCTAATTCACGCTATGAGACGCGAAACAAATGGGAAATCCAGGCTCCGGTGTCATTTCAGACTGAAACGCAAGGCAAAATAACCACGCATGAAAATAAGGAAGATAATCTTTGGAATCGCGTTGGCGCTGACGTGCCATGTGGCGGCCACCGTCAACGCGCAATACCTATACATTTCAGAGGACGGGGACCTCCTGGCCGGCGACGGCCTCATTGGCGAATACACGATTGCCGGCGGGACGGTCAGTCCGGTGCTCGTTTTCGGGTTGAATGAGCCCGCCGTCATCGCGATTTCGGAGAATGACCTGTTTGTCGCGAATTTTGGAAGCAGTACGGTTGGCGAATACACGCCTGCCGGGACGACCGTCAATGCCTCGCTGATTACCGGGTTGGACGGTCCCAGTGGCATCGTGATTTCGGGAACCAACCTGTTTGTCGCGAATTATACAAGCGGTACGGTCGGCAAATACACGACTTCCGGCGCAACCATCAATGCGACGCTGATTACCGGGTTGGATGAACCCAATGCCATTGCGATTTCCGGGACCAACCTGTTCGTGGCGAACGGGGGAAATGGCACCGTGGGCAAATACACGACTTCCGGCGCGACGGTCAATACCTCACTGATTACCGGGCTGGACAATCCCTCCGACGTTGAGATATCGGGGACCAACCTGTTTGTGGCAAACAATGGAAGCGGCATCGTTGGCAAATACACAACTTCCGGGGCGGCGGTGAATGCGTCGTTGATTACCGGGCTGGCTGGACCCGCTGCCATTGCGATTTTCGGCACCAACCTGTTGGTGGCAAACGTGGGAAATGGCACTGTGGGCGAATACACAACTTCCGGGGCAACGGTCAATGCGTCCCTGATTATCGGGTTGGTAAATCCCGAAGACATCGCCATCGGTCCGGCGCCGCAATTGAGCCTGGCCTTGACCAATGATCAAAGCATCCTTTCCTACCCGGCCTGGGCGACAAATTACGTTGTGCAAAGCGCGACGAACCTGGTTTCGACGAATTGGCTGGCCGTGACCAATGGCGCGGTGGCCAACGGAGCGACGAACGTGGCTGTGACGGTCACCAACAATTTGCCCGCATGCTTCTTCCGGCTGACGTCCACGTTCATGGCGCAAGACTTGTACATTGTCAACTATGGCGGCAACACCGTTGGCGCATACGAGTTGGATGGGCAGACGGTCAATGCCTCGCTGATTAGCGGATTGGACGGCGCCGCCGGCATTGCAATTTCCGGAACCAACCTGTTTATCGCGAATCTTAACAACGGCACCATCGGCGAATACACCACTTCCGGGACGACCGTCAATGCGTCGCTGATAACCGGGTTGAACAGTCCCGGTGGCATGACGATTTTGGGAACCAACCTGTTTGTCGCGAATTATACCAACGGCACCATCGGTAAATACACGACGTCCGGGGCAACCATCAATGCGTCGCTGATTAGCGGTTTGGGTGAGCCCGAAGAAATCGCTGTTTCCGGAACAAACCTGTTTGTGGTAAGCGGGAATACTAACACCGTTGGCGAATACACCACTTCCGGGGCGACGATCAATGCCGCTCTGATTACCGGGTTGGACGAGCCCGCGTATGTCAAGATTTCGGGGACTAACCTGTTTGTGGTAAACTCCGGAAGCGGCACCGTAGGCGAATACACGACTTCCGGGACGGCCGTCAATGCCTTGCTGATTACGAACTTGGATACGCCCGTCGCCATCGCGATTTTGGGGAACAGTTTGTTTGTGGCAAACTACGGACATGACACCGTTGGCGAATACACGGCTTCCGGGGCAACCGTCAATGCTTCGCTGATTAGCGGGTTGAATAATCCCCAGGACATCGCCATCGGTCCGGCGCCATAAGCAAACATTCACTCGCTCCCCTATGAAATGGTTATTGCTCATGGCTGGCATTGTAGCTCTGGTCATTCTCGGCTTGCTGATCTTCGGATTGCTTCAACCGGTAAAGCACTCAGTGACGCGGTCCATCCATTTGAGGGAGAAACCGGAGACCGTGTTCGCCGTGCTTGATAACAGCACGAATATGCCAAACTGGTCCTCCGGTATTGAGAAAGTCGAACGTTTGCCGGATCAGGATGGGAAACCATCGGTCCGGTGTGCGTTGAAATGGGGCGGGATGCAAATGGTTATGACCCAATTGGAACGCACACCGCCAACCAGGCTCGTCATCGCAATGGCAAAAGAAAACGGTCCTGTCCTGGGAACGTGGACTTATCAAATCATCGAGGATGCCGACGGTTGCCGCGTCATGCTGACTGAGGACGGAGAATTAAAAAATCCATTTTTTCGCGCAATGGCCAGAATGCGCGGGCTGGATGCGAACATCACACAGACCTTGCGTGACCTGACGAAAAGGTTTGGCGAAAGTGCGGATGTCCGCAAGGATCAATAGTCTCGGCGTGCTCCAATGCGGCGGCAACGCGCGCGACCGGCTCTTCCCAATCATTTCTTTTTGCCTGCCGGAACAATCGCATAGCCGGGTACCAGGGCGTGTCGGTCCGATCGAGAAACCAGCGCCAGTCCGGCGAATGCTGGAGGAGCAGCCAGACGGGTTTGCCCATCGCCCCGGCCAGGTGCGCGACCGCAGTGTCCACCGCGATCACCAAATCCAACTCGCCGATCGCGGATGCGGTGTCCAGGAAATCTTCAAGTCTCAAGGTTGAATCAAGATTCGAAAGTGAAGCCAGGAAGGATTGGTCGCGGGCCGGCACGATTTTTTGCAGGCTGTAAAAGGCCAAACCAGGCATCTGGAACAGCGGGGCCAGATCCCGGAGGGCAACGGAGCGGGCGGCATCCTGGTGATGGGTCGGATTGCCGGCCCAAACCAGGCCGACTTTTAACCGGCCAGGCGGCACAGATAATTTTTGTCCAGGCGCCGTGAGATAGGGCGCGCTCGCCGGGATGGCCGTGAGGCCAAGGACATGCGGCAGGCTGCACAATGACGTCACATAATCATACGGCGGAATGGGCGCGCCATAGGGAATCACCGTGTCCGCGCATTTTGAATAATCGAACAATTTCTTCAATTCCGGACGGCATTCGAGAATGACGCGGCCAACCCGTTCTCGCGCGGCGCGAACGAACCGGACCATTTGGATGGCGTCGCCGAATCCCTGTTCGGCGTGAAGCAAGAGGGTCTTCCCGGGTGCGTTTTCGCCCTGCCATTGCGGCTTCAAAAAATGGCGGCGCGGCACCGAATGCCAGCGCCATTCGTATTCTTTAAACCCTTCCGCCAGCCGCCCCGCAGTCAACAGCGAGACCGCCCGGCCATAACGCAAGAGGGCGTAGTCAGGTTCAATTTCCAGCGCATGGTCGTAGGCTTCGATGGATTCTTCCAAACGGTTCAGTTCTTTGAGGCATTTGCCGAGGTTATTCCAGCTCTTGGAATCGCGCGGGTTGAGTTCAACGGCGCGGCGGAAGAGAGAGGCGGCGCGTTCGACCTGTTCCAGCCAATAACAGTTCAATCCCAGGTGGTAATAAGCGTCCGGCGATTGCGGCGCCAGCCGAATGGCGGTCTCAAAAGCGGCGGCGGCCCGGGCGTGGTCCGCCAAGCCTTGAAGAGCGCAGCCCAGCCCGCTAAAAATGCGGGCGGAATCCGGCTGTTGTTGTGCGGCAAGAGACAGCCATTGCGCGGCCTCGTCGTCCAGATCCGCTTTGTGCAGGACCATTCCCAACAAAAAAAGCAACTGGCTGTCCTGCGGACAGATGCGCAGGAGCACGCGGCACAAGGCTTCCGCCTCGGTCGTCCTGCCGGCATTGTGCATTTCAAAGGCCAGCTTCAGCGACGTGTCAAATGAGTTTTGCGGCGGGCTGGTCGGTCCGGCGGAATGGGGGGTGCGGGAGTCCGTTTTCATTCCGGTTGTTCGGTTGGGGAAAAGGGACAATCTACGCGCAACAAGCCATACACCGCATGGTCGGCGTAACGGTCATGGAGCCATTCCACTCCGCGCACGACGCCCTCGAGTTTAAAACCCAGGCGTTCCGGGATCGCCCGGCTGCGGGTGTTTTCCACGGCGCATTCGATGGTGACGCGGTTGAGCTTCCACGTTTTGAAACTGTGAAGAATCAATGTCCGACAGCACGTGGTCATGATGCCTCGGCCCTGGTGGGCTGCATCCAGCCAATAACTCAGAGACGTCCAACGGTTTGCCCAATCCACATTCAAGTGGTTGATGACGCCACAAGGCACGCCGTCGTATGAAATCACGGAGCAAAATCCGCGACCATTGGCGTTCTGCTTTTCCCACGCCGAAATCAGTTTGCCGGCATCTTCGCCGGAATGCACCTGATCCACCCAGGGATGCCAGGGCCTTAAATGTTCCCGGTTGGTCTCAACAAGGCGAAAAAACTCCTCCTGATCCCTGCGATCAATCAATCGCAGGCCAGTCCGCTGATTTATTTTCGAACACAACATCTTTTCCCGTCCCGGGCCGCTAAGCCGTCACATTTAAAAGAAAGCGCTGAGGATCCGCCGCGGCGCCGGAGGTTTCGCCGGCCGCGTCTGTTAACGAATCGGAGCCGGGCTCGTCGTCATCCTCGTCGTTCTGCTTTCGTTGTCGTTCAGCATCGGCAAAGGCGTGTTCCGTGCCGGCGACGGCGTCCGGGGAATGCGCTAAACTATTCACGCCGGTTACCTGGTAAAAACCCGCCGTTGAAGCAAAGCTCGAAATCACACTCATTGGCAACAGTAATTGGTTAATTGCCCCTGGTCCGCTCACTGTTGCATCGGAAGAAACGGGCGAAACTTTAGGGAAAACGTTTAGAGCAAATGCTGGATTTGGATCAATAATTGCTCGGCGGTGAAGGGCTTGTTTAAAACTGCGTCCGCGCCGGCGGCCCGCGCTTCACTGAGCCGGTTTTCCTCGCCCAATCCGGTAATGATAATGGCCCTGGTATCATAATGGCGTTCGCGCAGAGAACGGAGAAAGGCCGGACCATCCATCTGGGGCATCATTAAATCGCTGATAATGAGTTTGATATCGGCGCGATGCTGCTCGTAAAGAGAGAACCCTTCGCGGCCATCGGCAGCCAGCAACGTGCGGTAACCGTTGCGCGCGAGGACCGTTTCAGCCAGGCGCCGCACAGCCGGCTCGTCGTCCACCACCAGGATCAATTCGCCGTTGCCATGGCTTGCAATCGCCTGTCCCCATCCTTTGCCTGCGTCTTCCTGTTCCGTTTGGGTGGCCGGCAAATAGACTTGAAAGGTTGTCCCTTGGTCGGGAACTGACTCCACATGAATAAATCCTCCATGTTTTTCTGCGATTCCCAGGGTCGTGGCCAGGCCAAGCCCGGTGCCTTGCCCGAGCGGTTTGGTCGTGAAAAACGGATCGAAGATTTTATCCATCAATTCGGGCGCAATCCCCGTGCCGCTGTCGCTGACAGAAATGACGACATAGGCGCCCGGGCCCGCTTTGACATGAAAACGCGCGCCCTCTTCGTCCAGATGGACTTTTTCGAGGCGAATGGTCAATGTGCCCCCGCGTGGCATCGCGTCCCTGGCGTTGACACACAGGTTCATGAGCACCTGCTGGATCTGGGTGGCATCGCCCAGGATAATGCAGGGTTCCCGGGGCAGAACGGTTTGAATTTGGATGGATCGCGAAAAAGTTTCCCGGGCGATACGCTCCATTTCGACAATTAAATGCTTTGGGTTGAGCAACAGGCGTTCGCCTTCGACACCGCGGGCGAACATGAGGACCTGCCGGATGATGCTGGCCCCGCGCAAGGAACACATTTCCAGTGTTTGCAGGCACGTTTGCAGGCCCTTGTCCGACACGTTATCGCGCAAAAATTCCAGGGCCATCATGATGGGCGCCAGCACGTTGTTGAGATCATGCGCCAGCCCGCTGGCCAGCGTGCCGATGCTTTCCATCCGCTGGCTGCGCAAAAGTTGTGATTCGAGTTTCTTCTTCTCGGTGATATCGGTATTTACCACCAGAATGGCTTTGGGCCGCCCGTCGCGTTCACGCATGAGGGTCCATCGGCTCTGGACCACCCATTCGCGCCCGTCCCGGGATTTCTGGCGCATTTCCCCCGACCAATCTTCATGCTCCTGGACCGTTTTGAGCGCCAGGGCGGATTCTTTGGGATCCACGGTCAAATCCAGCTCATTAATGGTCTTGCCGCAGGCATCCGCCGCCGCCCAGCCGTAAAGGCGCGTCGCGCCGGCGTTCCAATAAATAATGCGATTGGAAAAATTGCGAACGTAGATGGCATCGCGCGAAATGTCCAGCAACGCCGCCTGTGAATGAATCTGCTCGTCCGCGCGGACACTCGAGGTGATGTCTTCGAGGCACATCAGGACGCGATTGGCGCCGTCCGTCTGGATCCGTTCGGTGGACAGCAGGAGCACCGAGGCGTGTTCCGCCAGGTGGGCCGGGGTTGGCTTGCGTTCGATCCGCATCCGGTGCCGGCTCTTTCCTGAAACCAGGGTTTCCGCCAAAATCGCCCGCAACGTTTGGGCGGGGGACTCGCCATCGCCGATTTTTTCATCCCGCAAGACGCGAAAAAACCGGTCGCTGTTGAGTTCGGACTGGCGGCAGCCGGCAAATTCAGCGGCCGCCCGATTGGCGCGCACGATATCGAGCCGTTCGTCAAAGAGACACGTGGCGCTGGGCGCTCGGTCATAGACGGCGGCCAGCTCGGCTTCGCTGCGCCTGAGCGCGTCACGCGTTTGCAGGCGATCCATGAGCGTGGCGAGGTAATTGGCCAGGCTCGTCGCCGCCACGACGATACGCGGATCAATCTGGATTTTTTTATCGTGCGCCAGGCTCAAGGTGCCAATAACTTTGTCGCGGGCCTTGATCGGGACACACACAAACGTCTGGACCCCAAGCCGCTTCAAAACCGGCGCGGCGAGTTCGCGGCGCAGGGAAGTATCGGTTTCGATTAACACCGATCCGCTGTAGGCTACTTCCCCCGAGAGACTCACATCCATGGGCACTTCGAAGGGCGTTGGCATGTCAGCCAGCGGAATCCCGCAGGTGCCGCGATAGATCATCACTGCGCGATCAAAGTCGCACAATTCGATGGAGGCCATGGGGAACTCCGTCACGCCGGCGATTTTCCCGGCGATGGCATCAAAGATTTCCTGCTCAGCTTGTCCCGAGAGCATAATTTCCGAAACCCGGTGCAAGGCGGATAATTCGCGGTTTTGCCAGGCCAGCGCCTGTTCGGCCCGGCGCGACTCGGTGATATCAAGGATATTGAAGATAACCTCGGTGGAACCCTTTTGCGCTCCGGTGCGGGTGGAACTCAATAAGACATTGATGTGCCGGCCATCCTGGCGGCAAAAAACCGTTTCAATAGCCCCGCCTCCATGGGTGTCCAGATCGGCATAAACGTCCCGGCCCACTCGCTCAAACTCTTCGTCAGTGGCGAAGAGCATGCGGGTGGACTGTCCAATTAACTCTTCCGGCCGGTAGCCGAGCATCTGGCACAACTGCGCGTTCACGTGGGTAAAAACGCGGTTGGTGGAAGCGGCAATGCCAACGGGCATGGCATGGAAAGGGCGCTCACCCCTCGGTCCAGACGCGGAGCGGGACGGCATTTCAGCGATTTTCATCTGAAGACAACACTTCATAATCTCATCGGTCAAACCAGGGCTGCACTTCAAAACTATTTTGCAATGGAGCAATTTCAATACCTGTTGCAGGCCCGGGCTTGAGATAGTTTCCTAAAAATGCCGGTTTTAATTTAATCTTTCTATCAAATTGCCGATAATGCTTTGCTGCGGTATCGTCCGCCGCGGCAGCCATTTGTCATGACCGCCATCACGTTGGTCCAAAAAGTCAAAAATCTTCCGACGGTATCTGAGGCAGCGTTGAAGTTGCTCAGCCTGCTGGACCAATCCAGCGTGGATAATGAGGATATCGTGCAGGTGCTCAAGTACGACAATGTGCTCACCGCCAAATTGTTGCGCGCCTGCAACTCCCCGTCGCTGGGATTGCAGGAATCTGTCTCATCGGTGGACCAGGCGGTGCTGATCCTGGGGCATCAGCAAATTTTGCGCCTCGTCATGACCTTGGCCTTCGGCGGCATCACGAAGATTGCATCCATGGCCTATACCATGGAAGTGAACGAGCTCTGGGAGCATTCGCTGGTATCGGCAACGGCCGTCGAAATCGTGATTGCGGATTTGCCGGAATCAGACGCCAATGCAAGCGTTGCCTTTACGGCGGGGCTTCTGCATGACCTTGGCAAACTGGTTCTTGGCCAAACCGTCGGCGCCGATGATTTGGCGGAAATCCGCGACCGGTGCGAACGCAAACAGATTTCCGGCTCCCAGGCGGAACAGGAGGTCCTGGGGTTGGATCACGCCGAAGTAGGCGGCGCGTTGCTGCGAAGCTGGCGGTTGCCGTTAGGCATTGTCGAAGCCGTGGAGAATCATCATCGTCCCGTGACGAAACCCGAGCCACGCCTTTCGGCGCTGGTCCATATCGCCAATGTCATTGCGCACCATGCCAGTCCCGTCCCCGGCCAAAACCTTCACGACTTGCGCGTCGCTGATACCGTGGCGGCTGAATGGGGCATCAACGAAGAAAAACTGGATCACATGGTCGGAGCGGCTCGCCAATACCTTGAACATGTCGAGCGTTTCATGGCGATGGCGTAAGCCGCAAACAAATCAAACTTCATTCAGCGCATCAATCAATTGCCGCAAGCGGCCGTAATCGCGGCGGTTGAACTGGAACGCGACGCGCGCCAGCTCCAGATTGTCGCTGTCTTCGATTTCATCAGGCGTGGGTTTAATCGCTTCGATTTTGCCTTCGACGATGATGTCGGCAAAGCTGGTGCTCATCGCGGCAAGCTTCCCTGCGGCCGGCGCTTTTTGCAGCCGGATGACCAGCAGATCCCTCACGAAACGAGTGGAGTGGAAATTGGAATAGAACCGCCGGATGATGTTCACCGCCTCATCCACATTGTCGGTGATTTGGTAAAGGCTGATGTCGTCCGGGGATATCAATTTTGTCTTGAGCAGTTGGGTGCGAACGTTGGCGTCCCAGGTTTTCCAAAATGTGCCGCCGGGTTTGTCCACCAGCACGAGCGGGAAAAACTGGCTCTTGCCCGTCTGCATGAGTGTCAGCGCCTCGTAGCCTTCGTCAAAAGTGCCAAAGCCGCCCGGAAAAAGGACGATCGCGTCTGAATGACGGATAAAAATGAGTTTGCGCGTGAAGAAATAGCGGAAGGTGACCAGTTTTTTGTCCTCGGCAATGACGGGATTGGCAACCTGCTCCCAGGGCAGGCGGATATTGACGCCAAAACTTTTGGCCGGGCCGGCGCCTTCGTGGCCGGCCTGCATGATGCCGCTGCCCGCGCCGGTAATGACCATGAATCCCGCCTGCGAAATTTTGCGCCCAAACTCGACCGCCTGCTTGTATTCGGGGGCGTCCGGCCCCGTGCGCGCCGAGCCAAAAATGGTGACCTTGCGCTTGCCGATGAACGGCGCGAACAATCTAAAAGCGTAACGCAATTCGCGCAGCGCGATCTTGATGATACGCACATCCCCGGAATCTTTCACGTCGGTCAGCAATTTAAGGGCATTTTCGACGATATCGGCGACGTCCTCTTCGTTGTAGCCGCCGCCCTTGTATTGGATGAGTTCCTGAATGCGCTTCTGCAATTCAGGATCGGCGACAGGTTTCCGGTTCTTTCCGTTCTTCGGCTTCATTTGAGGAAAAAATAGTTTCCGGGGCGGGCAAAAGCAAGAAACAGGAGTTGCAACGAAAGACGGGGGACCAGCCGGTCAGGCGGGAGAATTGATTTAAAGCGTCTGCCCTCCGGCCATGAGGTCTTCAAGCGACCTGATTTCCTGCTGCTGCAAGTAATAAAACGACAAGTAAACGATCGTAACAGACAAGAGCCAAATTAAAGGAACGACCGTAAACTCCCCAATTCCCGGCGATCGCGCGTGACGATATGGCTCAGACAGGCGAAACGCAGACCACACTAATATTCCCAGGGGCAAGCAGAGCATAAATCCGAAAACGTGAGGATGACCGACTCCGTTAACCCCTTCAAACTGCAGCGGACACAAGAGCCCGCCAACTGCGCTAATGGCAATCAAGAGCAGGACTTTCAGAATCTGGAAATCTGTTGTTCGTGAAGTAAAATAGATGTTTTTCATACCGTTTTTTCCGCCTTCACCAGGCCAATCTGCATCCGGCAATGGCTTTTGTCCAGACCGATTTGGCGCTGCCAGACGGGCGGCGCGCGGCTGTGCTGAAAGCCAGCCGCAGCATGTTCGTAGCGCGTCGGGCCGTGGTAATGGGCAAGTCTTCTGCTGGCAATATTATCGCACACCCTCCTTCGCCAAAGGCGATCCCGATAGAAAGCATCGGGACTTGCCGCGGCGGGGCAGGCAGCCGCGCTCCGGGGCGCATCTCAGTTTTTGTTACGTCATCAGACTGTGTCGCCCCTGACGGGGCTTTTAACAGTATTTGTTTGGCTTTCTACAAATATTCCGCCCCTGAACGGGGCTCGAACGTGTGCCGTAATACGGTCAATGCGAAGCTGCCAGCACCGTAGGTGCGACATCTATGTAGTAAAAATCCATTAAAATCCTTAGCCCCGCCAGGGGCGATATCTTCTGGCTCTTTTCCCGTTCGAAAGTGAGATGCGCCCCGCGCGCTCCGGATTTCCGTTTTTCCTCATTGACTTCCACATCGCAAAATGTACTCTACCCGTTCATTAATTTTGCGGGCGTTTGTCCCGCATGGGAAGGAAGTGAGTTGCGTTGACAGAAATTAAATTGAAAAAAGGCGAGCCGGTGGACCGCGCATTGCGTCGGCTGAAGAAAAAAGTGGACCGCGAAGGCACGCTTAAAGTCGTGCGCAATCATCGGCATTTTGAAAAGCCGAGCGAACGCCG
>JASHPN010000174.1 GCA_030038175.1 Verrucomicrobiia bacterium | reverse complement strand
CTGGTCAAGCTGAGCAATGACAAGGACATGGGCCAGGAACTCGTTGAATGCAACCGCCGCCTGGCCGATCTGCGCGACGAAGTGAAGCTGTTTCTGGAGCAGGGCGCGCCAGACCACGTTTATTGGGTGGAACGCGCCGGCAAAGGCGGGAAAAATCTTACGCTCAACGCCGCGCCGATTGACGTGGCCGATTATCTTCGGCGAACGCTCTTTCAGAGCGGCACGAGCGTCATCTTGACCAGCGCCACCCTGGCCACCGCCGGCCAGGCGGCGCGCGTGGCTCAAGTGGGAAGTAAAAAATCGGCAAAAGACGCCATGGCCTATTTTGCCAGGCGGGTTGGGGCCGAATCGGCCGTCCAGCTTCAGGTGGGCACGCCGTTTGATTACGAACGGCAAATGAAATTGTTCGTGCCCAAAAAAATGCCTGATCCGCGGGAAGACAATTACCGCGACGCTTTGATCCATTGGATCGAACACTTTGTAACCATGACTCATGGCAAGGCCTTCGTCCTGTTCACCAATTTCAGGCTGATGCAGGAGATTGGCGAACTCATGCAGCCGTTTTTTGACCGGCTCGGCGTCGCCTGCTTTATCCAGGGCACCGGCACGCCGCGCTCAACCATGCTCGAAAAATTCAAGGAGGACGTGGATTCGGTGCTTTTTGGCACGGACAGCTTTTGGCAGGGCGTGGATGTGCCCGGCGAGGCGCTTTCCAACGTCATCATCACGCGCCTGCCCTTTGCCGTGCCCGATCATCCGCTGATTGAAGCGCGCATCGAAGCGATTGAAGCGCGCGGCGGCAATTCTTTCGGCGAATTTTCCCTGCCGGAAGCGATCCTCAAATTTCGCCAGGGCGTCGGACGCCTGATTCGCACCAAAACCGACACCGGGATCATTGTGGTCCTGGACAATCGCGTCCTGACCAAACAATACGGCCAATCGTTTTTGGGCGCCATGCCGAAGTGCCCGGTGGAAATTGTTTAAGCGGACGAAACACGCTTGCGTCGTGGAGTGCGGCGGCAAGCGAAAGCGCGACGCCGCTTTCGAATCTGGTTCTTCGTAAGAACGTCAAATAGGATTCGAACAGGCAACCGCGTTCCAAAGCGGCGTCTCAGCCGCCGCACTCCAAGACGCAAGCGAGTTAGGAGAAAACAAAAAGCCCCTTCCGGTTTCACCCGGAAGGGGCCTGAAGTTCTAACTCAAATTAGAACTGATAAATGATGTTAAGCGCGAGCAGGAAGTCGTCGTTCCTGGAGGGATCTCCGTTGCCGGAAGCGCCGAATCCTTCAGTCGGACCAGCAGCGGCGGCGGTCGGGAACAGATGTTCCACATGGTCCCAGCGGAATTCCGCGCGGGTAATTACGTTCGCCCACAGGTTGTACTGGATGGTCGCCGTGATTTCCTCAGCTTTGTTGCCGGGATAGAGGGAGACGAGGTCCGTCGCGGCAGTCGTGCTGCCGTCGCTCAAATATTCGCCACGGAGATTGAAGCTCAACTTGTCCGTCGCCTGGAAGGTCGCGTAAAGAGCGCCATCCCAAATGTCGTCGCCGCCATTTCCGGCAGTCGGCGAATTCTGCGCTTCCATCAGATAATCAAACGACGCGCCGGCCTTCAATTGGGTGATCGGAGTCGGCACCGTTGCGCCAACATACCAACTGGTTTCGGAACCGCCGTTGCCGGTCGCAACCGGTGTCGCATTGACACCGTGGATGACGCCACCACTCAGGGTCGCGCCCTTCAAAAAGCCCATACTGTCCGGAGCCGTCAAATTGATTGAACCGATGTAGGTCTTTTGAGACTCGACCACCGGTGTCGAATTTACACCCGCGATCCCGACAAGTGAACTCGCCTGGATGACGTCATCGTTCCACATGTCAGCGATCCCGGCTGAGAGGGAGATGGAATCATTGACTTTGTAAGTGCCCAAAATACCGGTGAGGGTTGTCGGCTCAATGGTATAACCATAAGAACGCGTATAGTTGGGGTTCGACGGATCGCTGGTGGATTCATAACCGAGCGGTGAGTCAAACACACCGACCTGCCAGTCAATGCCGTTGCCAAACAAAGGCGTGTGAAGGCGAACGAAGGCCTGGCGCAATGCCACGAGGCCATACCCGCCGGCAGCGCCGCCAATGCTGATTCCTGCAATGCCTGCGTTGGCCAAAGGCTCCGAATTGGGGCCGACCATCAGTTCGACCCGATAACCCGCTGCCCATTGGCTGGAATCTTCCGGATGATCCAGCGCAACGTCCACGGCATTCAGGCTGAAGCCGTCGTCTTTCGCAAACGCATAGTGTGGGATGTTCGCACCGGCCGCTGTCGTGTGGGTGTTTGCGTCCGATCCCGGGTTCCATTGCATTGCTGTGTCCACATAACCACTGAGTGTGGTTTGGGAGAGCGCGGTTTGCACCATGCTCATCTGTTCGTCTGCGCGAGCGGCCGAGGCGAGACTAACCACGCCCACCGCCGCCAGACCGACTGTCCATTTATTAAACTTCATCTGGTTCCTCCGATGTTGTTTTGTTTATGTTTGTTTATTTTTGTCCTGTTAAAAAAGGGCAAAACCCTGTTTTGCCCTGCACCTTGCGGTGCAATTGAAACGAAAATAGGGCAATCCCATAACTTTGACAATACTTTTTTTAATAAAAGCTCAGTTGCAACAGCCTTATCCATAATTGCTTACAATCGCGGTCGCGTTTTTTTGGAGATTTTTGAGTGCTATAGCTAAAACTATGGCTGTTTTCCAGGCCCGGCATTTTCTGAAATTTTTGGCCTGAGTGGCTCTTAATTTGGCCCTTTGGAGTACGAAATTGGCCGCTCCCTCACCCGTCGTCGTCCCGCTTGGAGCGGGACTATGGCGGGGCGGGCGGTTTCGGCTCAGTTATCGGATTGAAGGCGGGATTTTGGAACGGAGATTGCTCAATGGCGGGTTAGTGAAATGTCTTGTGTGCATGGGTCGCATGAATTGCGACCGTTAAGATAACCAGAACAGCCTATGCCATCCTATGTTTACACGGCCCGGGAGACGGTTTCCGGCCGGGAAATCCGCAATGCGGTCGAGGCCGCCAGCGAAGAAGCGGCCATTGCCGCCCTGCTCAACCGCAACCTTCTGGTCGTCTCCATCCAGGAAAAAGTGTCCAAAAAAGGGAAAACCCAGGGCGGCAAAGTGGCCCTGACGGACCTGGTAATCTTTACGCGGCAACTGGCCACCATGGTGGACGCCGGTATTACGATTGTGCAATCGCTCCAGGCGTTGGGGGAGCAAACCAACAACAAGGTCATGCGTGACACGATCCGCGATATTACGGTGCGCGTGGAAAGCGGGGAAAGTCTCTCGGAAGCCCTGCAAAAACATCCCAAGGCCTTCAATAAACTCTATGTCTCCATGGTGGGCGCCGGCGAAAAAGGCGGCTTGCTGGCGGAAATCCTCGGGCGTTTGGCCACCTATCTTGAGAACAGCGACCGTCTTCGTAAAAAGGTCAAAACCGCTTTGATGTATCCCGCCACGGTCACCGTGGTGGCCATCGGCATTACCATCTTCCTTTTGGTGCGCGTGATTCCCACGTTCAAGGACGTTTATTCGAGCTTCGGCGCCAAGTTGCCGGCCCCAACGCTCTTCATGATTGGTTTAAGCGAAATTGTCAAAAAATACATTTTGGTGATTCTCGGAGCCGGGGGCGCGGCGGTTTGGGGCTGGTTGCATTTCATCAAAACGCCCGTCGGCCGCGCGTTTTGGGATTCGCGCCGCATCAAACTCCCGGTCTTTGGCTCGATCGCCCATAAAATTTGTCTTGCCCGGTTCACCCGCACCCTGGCTTCGCTCGTTCGCAGCGGCGTCCCGATTCTCGAAGTCCTTCAAATCGTTTCCCAAACCGTAGGCAATACGGTGATGGAAAACGCCATCAAAACGTCCGCCACCGACATTGAACGCGGCGAAGGCATTTCCAACGCGCTGGGCAAGCATCCGGTTTTTCCCAGCATGATCATCCGCATGATGCGCGCGGGCGAACAAACCGGCAATATTGACAATATGCTCGAGCGTATCTCGAACTTCCTGGACTCGGAAATCGAAGCCACGCTTTCCGGCCTCATGTCGCTCATTGAACCGATGATGATCGTCGTGCTGGGCGTCATCATCGGCAGCATGGTGGTCTGCATGTTTCTTCCGATCTTCAACCTGGCGAACATCGTCAACGGCAACGGCCATTAATAGAATGGGTTTCTGGATTAGTGGACGAATGGATTATTGGGACTGACGGGCATTGGGACGCGTGTATCATGACGAATCCAACAATCCATTTACCCGGCAGTCGGCTCGTTAGACGCCCGTGAGGGTCAAACCGGGTTGCGGCTGAAGGATTTTCATCGCGGGCCAGCGCTCGCGGATTTGCGATTCAAACCATCCCCGGGACGCGTCATCGCCATGCCCCAACAGAACCGCCCGCGGTGAAAGGCGGCCGACAAACTCCAGCAGTTCTTCCCGGTTGGCATGCGCGGTGAGGTCAAACATCTCCATGTCACAGTTCCGGGTCAGGCGCCCGGCGCCCGGGCTGAAGACAAATGTTTCGCCGCGTTTGGCCGCCTTCAGCCGGCCCGCCGGCGAATCCGGGTCGGCATATCCGACGAAAAAGATGCTCTGCTTCTCGTCGCCGATCATCCGCGCCGCCAAATCGTGGGCGGCGGTGTTTTCGCTCATCATGCCGGCGGTAATGACGAAGATTTTTCCGCCGCTTAATTTCATGCTTTCCGCCTGCCCTTTTTCCAGGACGATGAGTTGCAAAGTTTCGTGCAATTGCAGGTCTGTGTGCCGGCGGTTCGTCCGATGCGCTTCCAAATCGTAGATTTCGGTGAAAACCCGCCCCAGGCCGCCGATATAGACGGGCTGCCGCTTCAATTTTTCCTCGCGCATGAGCAGCGCCAGGGTCGCGAGAATCTCCTGCGTCCGCCCCAGCGCAAAGGCGGGGATTAAAATGCACCCTTTTCGCCTTTGCGCCGCGTGGATGGCTGCAACCAGCCGTTCCATTTCCGCTTCCCGTGAAAAACCCGCCGGCGTCTCGCGATTGCCCCGGGTGGTTTCCATAATGAGCGTGTCCGCTTTTACCGCCTCAAACCGCGCCGAGCGCAAAATCGTCTGGTCGTGAAAACAAACGTCGCCGGTGTAAAAGAGCGTCTCTTTCTTTCCGCGGAGCAGGATGCCGGCCGAGCCGAGCGTGTGGCCGGCGTCAAAAAATTCCAGGGTGGGCGAGGACATTGCCTGGCGGGATTTGTGGAACGCCGCCCATTCAATTTCCCGGTTGTATTTGAAGCCCTGGAACACGGGAGCGATGTCGTCCACCTCGTCATGCGAGTAAAGCGGGTATTCGCGGATTCCCAATTCATCGCGCTGGCGGGTCATGACATTCACCGAGTTATGCAGGACCCGCTCGACCAAAAAATAGCTCAATTCGGTCATCAATACATGCGCGCGCGGAAAATGCCGGCACGCCACGGGCAGCGCCCCCACGTGATCGTGGTGGCAATGCGAAATCGCGATGGCATCCACTTCGCCATTGGCGGCTTTGCCAAACATCGGCAGTCCTTCGCGCCCTTCGCGTTTGGGATGCATCCCGGCGTCCAGCAGGATCCGGCAGCCATCCAGTTCGACCAGCCACGAGCTGGCGCCGATGTCCGTGTCCGGATTTAAATTGGTAACGATCATTTGGTTTCCGCCCTCAATAGGTGACTTTATCCTTTTTTTTCCTCCATTCTTCAAAAACTTTCAACGCTTCTTTGCGCAGCAATCGTTTCATGGGGATTTTGCGGCGCGGAATGGGCAGCCCGATTTCGTGATAAATCAGATCGTCGGCAAACTGGATCCCCGCGGCGTCCTTGCGCGTATTGGCGTAGAAAACCGCCTGCAATCGCGCCCAATAAACCGCCCCCAGGCACATCGGGCATGGCTCGCAACTGGTGTAAAGTTCGCAATCCGCCAAATGAAAACGTTTCAGCTTTTTGCACGCCGCCCGGATGGCCGTCATTTCCGCGTGCGCCGTCGGATCATAAGCCGCCACGACTTGATTCCATCCGCGTCCGACAATTTTTCCGTTCCGGACGACAATGGCGCCGAACGGCCCGCCCTGATTGGCCCGCATCTTTTGGCGCGATAATCGAATGGCCTCCCGCATGAAACGCGCTTGCATGGGGAAAATGCTACAGAAGATCAGCCGGTTTAGCGAATGTGAATTCACTACGCTCCTTTCGGGCGCTTACAGCGCGCTGCCGGTTAAGATTTATTGCTCCCAAACAGCAGCCTCAAACTGTTCATGACCACCACCACGGTGCTGCCCTCGTGCCCGACGACCCCAATCGTCAGCGGAAGCTTTCCCAGCATGGCCAGCGAAACCAGCACCACCACCGTTCCGAGAGAAATAAACAAATTCCAATAGATGATTTTTCGCGCGCGGCGGCTCAATCGGAAGGCGGCGAGAAAATTTTCCAATTTGTCGTGCATCAAAACCACGTCTGCCTGTTCCAGCGCCGCGTCCGCCCCGCGGCCACCCATCGCCACGCCGATATACGCCGCCGCCAGGCTCGGCGCGTCGTTGACGCCATCGCCCACCATCGCCACTCTTTCCTGCCCGCTTAATTCACGGATTGCGGCTACTTTGTCCTCCGGTTTCAATTCGGCGCGCACATCGTCCAGGTTCAGGCGGTCCCGCAAATTTTCCGCGGCGGATTTTCGATCTCCCGTCAGGACCACCATGCGCAATTTTTCGCGACGTAATTCGTCCACGACTTCCCGGGCCTGCGGACGGATATCATCGCGCAGGAGGATCCGTCCCAGCGAATCTCCGCCGGAAATCCAGATTTCTGAAACGCCGGAACCGGTTTCCACCGACGCCGGCAGGTTTCCGTTGTTAAAATTCAAAATCCAGTCGCGCTTGCCCAGATAATAATCCTGGCCCTTCCATTGGGCCCGCAATCCGTGCCCGGTGACTGACTCAAACTTTTGAATTTCAATGGGTTGCAAGTTCTGCTGCCGTCCGTAGAGAGTAATGGCACGGGCAAGGGGATGCGTGGACAACCGTTCGAGCGAGTAGGCGAGCCGGGCCATTTCGATTTCCCGGCCCGCCGGGAAACTTTCAACGCGCTCCACGCGCAATTCCCCGGTTGTGAGCGTGCCGGTTTTGTCCAGTGCGACCGTGTTGATGGCCGCCAGCTTTTCCACCGCCGCGCCCCCGCGGAACAAAATCCCGTGCCGCGCGCCAAACGCGATGGCCGCCAGGACCGCCGAGGGGATCGAAAGCACCAGCGCGCAGGGCGACGAGACGACCAGCAGGGTCATCGTGCGATAAAACGCGCCATGCATTGCGCCCACGTCGGCAAACGCCGGTAGGCGCGCGCCCAGCCACCAGACAAAAAACATCACGAGCGAGAGTGCCAGGACGAAGTAGGTGTAGCGGGTGCTGAATTTGTCCGCCAGACGTTGCGCAGGCGCCTTTTGCTGCTGCGCTTCGCGGATCAGTTTGATGATTTTTTGCAGCGCGCTTTCCGCGGCGGGCTTTTGCGCCACCACTTCCACCGCGCCCCACAGATTGATGGTCCCGGCCAGGACTGTTTCGCCGATTCTCTTGTCCACGGGCGTGGATTCGCCGGTGAGATTCGATTCATCGGCGGCCGTCGCGCCTTTGGCCACCTCGCCGTCCACCGGGAATTGCGCCCCGGGTTTGATGAGCAATTTCATCCCTGTGCGGATCTCCTCCACGCGGATTTCCCGCTCGGCGCCGAGCCGGTCAATCAGCGTCGCAACCTTGGGCGCGTCGCGGAATAGAGACCGGATTTCTTTTTGCGTGCGCCCGAGCGCAAAATGTTCCAGCGCGCCCGAAAGCGAGAATAAAAACAGGAGAGTCGCCCCCTCCCCCCAGGCGCCAATGCATGCGGCGCCCACCGCCACCGCGATCATCAAAAAATGCACGTCAATGGCCCGTTGTTGAAGGCGCTCCCATATTTCTTCCACCTGAAAAAAACCGCCGGCCAGGTAAGCCGCGGCGTAAAAAACAATTTTAAAAGGCTCGCCCGAAAAAACCCCGGCCAGGCCCAGAACGCCGCATAAAATCGCCGCCGCGAGCTGGGCCTTCCATTCATTGATATGTTCATCAATGTGTTCGGCTTCCCGGAGAAACTCGACATCACGCGGCACCACTTTGGGCAGCGGCAGATCGCGCCAGCGCCAGAAGGTCGGGGCGGTGGGACAAGTCGCCCGGGAAATGGTCGTGGCCGGGCCGTGGCGGCGGATGACGATGTTCTTTCGCTCATCGGAAGACAGCGGTTTGTCGCAAACGCCGCAATCGCTGCCTCCTTCGAGCAAAGAACAGGAACCCCGATCCAGCGCCGCCTGGATTCGATTCGTGACCCGGCGGGTCAACGGTTCGATTCCCTCCCGCGGACCACGGCCGAGTGTTGCGAGAGAAATTTTATCATGTTCCGCGTCAATCGTTACCGCCTCCAGGCCCGGTTCTTCGGCCAGCGTATTGACGACCGACCGCGCCAGGCAGGCAGCGGTCCTGGCGGGCGGAATTTGCATTTCGGCCGTTTTCATTCGTCTTCTACTTTTTAGCACATTTCCGAATCTTACGCGATGGAAAAGGGACGATATGCGATTTACGCGAGGAATCGCTGCGCGTTCGATCATGGAACTTTCAACGCATGAAAAAGGGACGTGCTTCACGCCAGAGGGGCGATGGCTAATACCTGGCCTTAAACACGCTTTTGCCAATGGCGGTCGTGACGAGCCGCATGGAGAACGGCAGCTACAATAACGACATGTTCGGTTTCCAACACTTGATAAACCACCCGGTACGGGAAGCGATCAGGATAACGCCAGCGAATGTCCTTGCGTGGATGGCGACGAGAATTAAGCAACGGATTTTCATTTCCCGGTTTGCACGGCGCCCAAATGCCGCCATAGGGATTCAAATTTTCTCGCTCCATCCTCCATTTGCCGGTTTAATTGCCGCCGCATGAAACAAAAAGCTTACGCCGCCGCCGGCGTTGATATTGATTTGGGCAACCGCGTCAAATCCACCCTGCCGCAATTGCTCGCTTCCACGCATCGCCGCGAGGTCCTCGGCAAAGTCGGCGGGTTTGGCGGGCTGTTCGCGCTGGACACAAAGAAATATCGCGAGCCGGTGCTGGTTTCTTCCGTGGATGGCGTGGGGACGAAGCTCAAGATCGCCTTCGCCATGGACCAGCACGATACTATTGGCGCGGACCTCGTGAACCATTGCGTCAATGACATCGCCGTCCTGGGCGCCGAGCCTTTGTTTTTCCTCGATTACCTCGGCACCGGCAAATTGGAGCCGCACGTTTTCACGGAGATCATCAGGGGATTTGCCCGCGCCTGCGCGGAAAATCACTGTGCCCTCATCGGCGGCGAAACCGCGCAGATGCCCGGCTTTTACCAGGCCGGCGAATACGACGTGAGCGGCACCATCGTGGGCGTCGTCGAGAAGTCGCGGATGTTGAACGGCCAAAAAAGCGTCCGGCGCGGCGACGCCATCATCGGAATCGCTTCGAGCGGCTTGCACACAAACGGCTATTCGCTGGCGCGAAAAATTTTCTTCGAACAAATGGGCCTGAAGTTCAGCAGCCGGATTCCGGAATTGAAAAACACGATTGGAAACGAATTGTTGAAGGAGCACGTTAGTTACGGGCCGCTCGTTCAAAAATTGCTCGCTCGTTTCAACCAATCCACAATCCGAAGTCCGCAATCCACAATCGTCAAAGCTTTCGCCCACATCACCGGCGGCGGTTTCGTGGATAATATTCCACGTGTGCTGCCCAAAACCTGCGATGCAATCATTCGCAAAGGCTCGTGGGACATGCTGCCGATTTTCAAACTCATTGAAGCCAAAGGCGGCGTCGCGGATGAAGAGTTATACCAGGTCTTCAACATGGGCATCGGCATGGTGGCGATTGTTTCTGCGGAAAAGGCGGATGTGATATTGAAATTTATCCGCGCGCAAAGGCACGACGCCTGGCTCATCGGCGAAATCATGAAAGGCAAAGGAAAAGCGAAAGTCAGTTGATATGAAAGCAATGCCGCGACGATGGGGATTTGTTTTAAGAGTTTTCGCAAGCATCGCAGCGGCAGTATTGTCGTCCCATGCTCACAGCCAAACCAATTTGGCCATCGCTTCCCGCGACGAGCAGATGAAAGCCTTGCGGCAGCAAGTGGATGATGCCGAGGCGGCTTACACGCGCAGTTTTGGGAAAAAATCCGAGGGTGAAATCGAACAACTTTGGAATGCCTGCGAAAAACTCGACCAAACGAATCTGCCACAGATTTTCGAATTGGCGCGGCAGGAGCCAACGAGTGCAACGTCTATTGAGATGTTCAAATGGATCGTGGTCAACCGCCAAATCCATCTTCCGTCGCTCTATACGAATGGCGTCCAATCGCTCGGATTTCTGCGCAACGCCGCCGCGACCGATACGAACCTTGCCCGCGTCTGCCTGACCCTGGGCAGGGACTGGGACCCCAATTGCCGGCCGGCCGTCGATTTCCTGAAGCTCGCCGCGAAGGAAAATCCGGACCGCGACGTGCGCGGCCAGGCCGTATTGGCGCTGGCCCGGTTGGACAAACAAGAGTCGGACGATTTGGAATTTTGGGAAAATGCGCCGTCCGGGAGCGCCGGATTTGAAAAATCCAGGACCAACTTTTTTAACGGCGTGACCACAACAAATTCGCAAATCTCTGCGGGCGAGGCCAAAAAACTTTTTCACGCGGTCCTTAAACACTACGCGGACTGTCCTTCGCTCATCCCCACCAATACATGGCACGTGAAGGCGACGTTGGGTGGTTACGCGAAAGGCGATCTCTTTGAACTGGAACACTTGTCGGTCGGTGACGTGGCTCCCGATATGGAGGGCGATGATATTGATGGAAAGACGTTAAAGTTGAGCGACTATCGGGGCAAAATCGTAGTTCTGAGTTTTTGGGCGTCCTGGTGCGGGCCTTGTATGGGCATGGTGCCGTCAGAAATCAGGCTGGCGAACCGATTGAAAGGAAAACCGTTTGCCTTCGTCGGCGTTAATGGAGATCCACGGAAGGAAGACGCCCGGCGCGCGGTGGAAAGAAAAAAAATGAGCTGGCCGTCATTTTGGACTGAAAAAGGGCCGGACGGACCAATTCCAACCGCCTGGAACGTCAGCGGCTGGCCGACGGTTTACATTCTGGATCCCAACGGCGTGATTCGATTTAAGTGCATAGGGTACGGTCCCGATACCGAGAAGCTTCTCGATGGAAAAGTTGACCAGCTTCTCGACGAATAACATAAACTTCGGCAAGGTCCGCCTGCCGTTCGTCCTGGACGTACGAAACAAGTTTACCTGATCATCGCCTTCCTCAAATCCGCAAGTCTTTTCAACGACGGCGCAAGGACGGAGTAGGTGATCGCCGCCAAAAGAGGCGCGATAAAGAGCCACGCGATTAAGCCATGCAAGCCGGCCATTCCAAATTCCTGGCAAAATTTCATCGGCGGCTCATGAAATTTCCCGATAATATCCGGAACCGAGAAATTCACGGGTGGAGCATGGGTCATCCATTCGCCAATGCGGATAAAAACTAATAGCAACCCCAGTTGCAGCGGATAGACCAGCCAGTTTACCAGTTGAATGATGGGCTGGTTCAACCGCAAGCGAATCGCCGCAATGGCACAAAGCGCGGTGGTTACGCCGAGAATCGGAATAATTCCCAGGCTCAGCCCAAGCGCAATGCTCAAGGCGATTTTCTGCGGGCTGACCCCTTGCACGAGCTGCGCGACGATCACGGCGGCAACGCGCTCCTGCCACCATTTTACGAACGTGGCCGGAGAGACATTACTCTTTGCCATTGTCAAAGTTATGCGGCTTTTTGAACCGGCGCGCAAATGACAAAATGTTACATGCAGGTGACGTTCTCGAAACCCCAATTCTCGCTCTGCAAGGCCCCGTCTTCGTCCCGCTCCGAGCGGGACTATGGCGCGGCAAGCCGGAGAATATTCAATCACCAACCATGCCCAATGGGATGTTGGGTCTTGGCGCTTCTTTGGAATTTGGTAAATGGGATTTGGGGCTTACCTCACGTTTGTCTTCCATCCTAAATCCTCTACCGTCTATCCTCGCCCTTCGCTCCGTGCCGGCTTTCCCACATTTTCAGCACTTCCAAAAATTTTGCCGCGGCCGGACTTTGGCTTCGATCACGGACCCGCTGCAAATGCAGTGGCCGTTGAATGGCCAGATCCTTTACCGGAATGATTTTGAGCAAGCCCTTTTGCAATTCCAGTTCGACGATCAACCGCGAGACAACGGTAATTCCAAGGCCCAGCGCGACCATGTTTTTGATCGCTTCCGGGCTGGCCAATGACAAAAACGGTTTGATTTTCAAACCTCGGCGGCGCAGGGCCTGCTCGACCACCGCCCGTGTTCCGGACCCTTCCTCGCGCTGAATGAACGGTTCCCGGCAGAGGTCGCGGACGCGGACATCTTTCCTTTTCAACAGCGGATGCCCGGGAGCCGCCACCGCCACGAGTTCATCCTGAAAAAACACCGTGGATTCCAGTTCATCGTTTTCCATCGGCCCCTCGGTCAGGCCCAGTTCGATGGACCCGTTGATCAGGGCCTGCTGGATATTGGGCGTGTTCGCAATTTCCAATTGCAATTCAATCTCCGGAAAACGGCGGCGAAATTCCGCAATAGTCTCCGGCAACACGTGGCCGCCAATGGTCAAACTGGCGCCAACCGCCAGCCGCCCGCGCTTGAGTCCCCGATACTCGGCAATCGCCCGCTCAGCCTCCTTCTCCACCGTTCGCCAGTGCGAAGCGTATTCCGCTAAAATGGAGCCGGCTTCCGTCAGCCGGCAGCCGCGATGCTGGCGTTCGAGCAATCGCACGCCAAGCTCGTCCTCCAATTCGGCAATTTGTTTGGAAACCGCGGGCTGGCTGACGCGCGCCGCTTCCGCGCCGCGGCTGATGCTGCCGGCCTGCGCCACGATATGAAACAGAGCGAGATGATTGCGATTCATATATATAACTATAAGCTATGCCTGATATATAAACAATGTCTTTGTGGAATGGATGCGGCTGCGGCATTCTATTCGTGTTTATGGAACAGGATCATTCTTCGGTGGAACGAACGAGCGAATGCCGTACGAACGATTGCGCTGCTGAACGCGGCGCGGACA
>JASHPN010000019.1 GCA_030038175.1 Verrucomicrobiia bacterium | reverse complement strand
TGGAACAAGTAGGCGTGACTCCAATCACGGCCTGGCGCTGGCGAAAAAAGGGCTGGCTAAAGACCATCAACATTGCTGGCCGACAATACCTCACCGACGAGGCCATCAACGAATTTCAACGGCGTGCGGCCGCCGGAGAATTCGCTCAACTGCACAAAGCTCCGTCCCGGAAACAAATCTGAAAATTTTATGTTTTTAGAACATATCAGGATGGAAGTCCTATGCGTCTGCGTGTGCCACTTTGTGTGCCACTTTCAGGGATGAAATGTTTCGCGCTGAAAAGACGGGCAAAAGATGACTTTCGCCTTGAAAATAAAGGAGAAAGACTGTGCGGCAAGAAATCGGGTGAAATATCACGAAATGGCCGATTTTTCATTTTTAAGTCCTGTGCGTCTGCCATTTCGCCACACCGGCGGCAATCCTCCCAATGAATTTCTCAAAACAACCCTGCTCACGCAAGCAGGGGATTTTGCGCGAATTAATTTGTCTCCTTTTCCGGTTGGCGTCCATGTATTGGATGGATGATGAATGACGACATGGCCTTGGTACGAGACTACGTGGCCGGCCAATCAGACCGCGCGTTTGAGATATTGGTCACGCGGTATATCAATCTCGTCTATTCGGCGGCGCTCAGGCAGGTGCGCGACCCGCATTTGGCTGAAGATGTGACTCAAGCGGTCTTTATCATCCTTTCACGCAAGGCCGGATTCTTGAATGAAAATATCATTCTGTCGGGCTGGCTCTTTCAGGCCACGCGGTTCGCCGCCGCCGACGCTTTAAAAATCCGGCGTCGTCGCCAACTTCGAGAACAGGAGGCAACCATGGAATCCGTTACTGAATCAGGCGCATCGGTTTCAACCTGGGATGAATTTGCCCCAGTTTTGGATAAGGCCATGGCGCAATTACGCGACCGCGACCGCGACGCGATTTTGCTCCGGTATTTCGAGGGCAAGAGTTTGCGCGAAGTGGGCATCGCGCTGGGAGTGGAGGAGCGTACGGCACAAAAGCGGGTGGCGCGAGGCCTGGATAAATTGAGAAAATTTTTCAGCAAACACGGGGTGGATTCCACCACCGCGATCATCGCCGGGATAATCCCGGCCAATTCCGTTCACGCCGCGCCGGCAGGGCTGGCGAAAGTCGTTGCTTCCGTGGCCGTGGCCAAAGGCGCGGCCGCTTCGGCATCAACCCTGGCCCTCGCCGATGGGGCCATGAAAATGATAACCTGGGTAAAGATGAAATTCGCCATTTCCGTAAGCGTAGGGATTTTGCTCGCCGGCAGCGTTGCCATCATCGCCTCGTCAGACGCTGCAGCTTCCAAAAGAACGGGGCCTTCATATGAAATTCAGGGAGTGGTTAACTCTTCCTACTTTGAGACTCTTTCGCGGACTAATGGGTTTGCGTCTTTCAGCATTTGGGTTTCGGGCAGTTTATGGAGAATGGACATAGACGCCGAAATGCCGGAATTGGTGGTAACCGGAGCGTTTCGGAATTACCGGGATTTGATGCCTATTAGAAAACGCGACGGGACATGGGTCTTGCCTCAAGGTATGGCGCGCGGAATGGAAACCAACATCATTTCTGCCGGAACTGATGGTCGCGATGTCTTCATCATTTGCAAGGCATGGTCGAATATTTTCGGTCACCCATCCTATGCGGCTTTCGCCCAATCCCGGCCGATGCCAAAAGCCACGGATGTTTCCATTCCTTATACCCAAATACTGTGGCTTGCCTTTGCGTCCGGCCACTTCTTCAACGGTATTCCCACAAATCCATTCACCATGGACGCTCCCTTTTTGGAAACCGTCGATCTGGATACAAACACAGTGAGCGGCACTTTTTTAACCGAGGATGGACCCAAACTGCCGAAGGAATTGGATATTATGGATCCCGGCTATAACGTTGTCGGCGGGGGCAGATTTACCCGGCCTGCCCCCTATAACCACGGATATTGCGCGGCGCGTTACCAGGTAACACGTACCATCGAAACAAACTCGCTCGTGTTCCCCAAAGAATTTGTTCTGACAATGTTTTCGCCCAAAAGTCACGGGACGGACTCTAATAACCTTGATATCGCCGCCGTGTATCACTGTGTCGTAACGAATTTTGTCCCTGGCTGTAATTTGGCCAATTTTGTTCCTGAGTTTCCGGCCCTTTCAAGCAACAACTCAGTGATAGTCAAAGATACCCGCGCTTCCATACAACCATTTGAGTATAGGGCGCATTCCTGGCCAACCGTGTCGGCAATGACAAGTTGGCCGGCCTTTAAAAAATGGTTTCAATGGCATCCCGGCCCGCGTCCTGCTTTTCTCCCAATGAAAAAGGCGGCGCAGAAAATTCAGGCACAGCTCGCCGTTGGGGCGCAATTTCCGGATTTCACTGAAAGGGACGTCAACGGCAAACCACTGTCCCTGGCAGATTACAAAGGCAAAGTCGTCCTGATAGATTTCTGGGCGACCTGGTGCGGGCCGTGCCTTGGAGAAATTCCCAATGTCGTGGCCGCGTACAAAAAGTATCACGATAAAGGTTTTGAAATTATTGGTGTCAGCCTTGACTCGGATAGACAAAAATTGCTGGATTTTACGGCTCAGAATGAGATGACCTGGCAGCAATACTTCGACGGTCGGGGATGGAGCAACGAACTCGCCGTCAAATTCGGCATTAAAGCGATCCCCATGACGTTTCTCCTCGACGGCACGGGAAAAATTATCGGCAAAGACCTGCGCGGCCAGGAACTCACCGAAACGGTCGCCGGCGCCCTGGCCGGTCAATAGGAGTTGAAACGGCTGCAAACCAAACGGGCGGATAATTTAATCGTGAAACCCTGTCTTCTCGGAATTATATATAAGCAATTCTCGGGAAGAATTGGACAGACCGTCGAAGATTATCAGAAAGTGCAAAGGAAAAAGTCATTCTGTTCATGGAACCCCTGCGGCGGGCGTTATAGGATGCAACCGTAATCGGAAATTCCCTGGCAGTCGGCGCCCGACCGGTCTGCTTGCCGGAGGCCTCCGGAAGTTGACGCAGGAAAACGTGAAAGGATGCCGGCACGGCGGATTTTACCGATCCTGCCCGGATACCGGTTCGTCGGCAAAAATATCGGGAGAAATCGAGGCAGTTTTGGACGAACAATAATTACAAAAAATGAATTGCAACTTTTTGCAGGCCGGCGTGCGGACGCGTCACGAACATAAAAAGGTATTTTTGACTTTCATGGCCGCCGCGTCTTTTTTATTGCTGCCGGTAACGCGCGCCCGCGCCGGCTATGATGCGGCGAATTCTTCACCCGATCTCTCACCCCAAACTTCGGAATTCCCGCGCATGAGTTTCATCCAGGACAATGATATCCGCCTGGGCGTTGATTTGAACCTGGGCGGAGCCATTACCTACCTTGCTCCCATTACCAATCTTGCCTTGAATGTGATCAACAGCCACGACTGGGGCCGGGAAATTCAATTGTCCTATTACTCGGGCCCTGTCCCATATCATCCGCCGGGCACAACTCTGGCCAAGGGCTGGGAACACCTGGGATGGAACCCCATCCAGGCGGGCGATGATTTCGGGTTCACGTCGAGGGTACTGCAATACACAAACACCGGCCGCACACTATACATCAGGCTGGTACCTATGCAATGGCCGTTGAAGAATGTTCCGGGAAAGTGCGAATGTGAAGTCTGGCTCAAGCTTGACGGCCCCGTATTGCAGGCGCGATGCCGGCTGACAAATGAGCGCGGCGACCACGCTCAATACCCTGCCCGTCCCCAGGAATTACCGGCAGTTTATGTGAACGGGCCGTATTGGCGATTGCTCACATATTGCGGTGATAAACCCTTCACGACCGGCGCGCTGTCCCAGATTTTTGCGCGCCTGGATGTGGATGGGCATTGGGCCAGTTGGACAGCCACGGAAAATTGGGCGGCCCTGGTTAATGACTCAGGCTGGGGCGTCGGCGTGTGGAATCCTGGCACGGCAGCCTTTAGCGGTGGATTCTATGGCTTGCATGGCGCGAGTGGCGCCAGGGACGACCCCACGGGCTACATCGCTCCCAACCGGACTGAGGTTCTGGACCATAATGTCGTTTATGATTACCGATACGACGTCATTCTGGGCACGGTGAAGCAAATTCGCGCCTACGTTTATAGCCAAACAGCCCGGTTGCCATCGTTGGCGTTTGATTTCGAGCGGGACCGGCAGGGGTGGTATTATGCCAACGCAACTGACGGCGGCTGGCCCATTACGGGTGCCCTTGAGATCCATCCTGGGAATCTTCGTGCGCAAGTATTGAGTCCGATATTCGCCAGGCGTGCCGAAGCTATACCCTGGCTCAGCCTGGAAGCCGCGTTCACCTCGGATCAAACCAATGCCACGGTAAGCTGGCGGTCTCTCGCGCAAAATGGCTTTCCTGCTGCTCAAGCGCAAAGTTTTAGAGTCGTTCCTGACGGTAGATTTCACCGTTATACCGTTAATCTGGCCGCCTCCCCCACGTACCGCGGGTTAATCATTCAAATGCGGTTGGATGTGTTCTCCGCTACAAACCCGCCTTGCGATTTCCGCCTCAAATCGGTAACCCTCGGCTCAGCCGCGTTATTTGCCCAAATGCCGCCCCAAAACGGCAAATTCGAGCCGGCCATCCGCGCATTCGAAAAATACGACAAAATCCAGCCACCCCCGCAGGATGCCGTTCTATTTTATGGCAGTTCGGCGATTCGGAAATGGACGACCCTCGCCAGGGATTTTCCGGGAGTTACCGTCATTGATCGGGGATTTGGCGGCGCGCGCATCGCCGATTGCACAACCTACGCCAGTCGGATCGTCATTCCGTATCATCCGCGGATGATCGTGTTTTACGACGGCGAAAATGATCTGGCGGCCGGAGAATCCGTGGACAACGTGGTGGCGGACTACACCCATTTCGTCGCGGCCATCCACGCACAATTGCCCCAAACACCTGTTCTCTTCATTTCCCTCAAACCCAGCCCGATTCGATGGAATCGATGGAAAAACGAAATTATGGAAGTCAACCGCCGCATCGCTTTGATCAAAGGCCCGGAACTGGAATACGTGGACGTCTTTTCCCATATGGTGGATGCCAATGGCAATCCCCGCGCGGATTTATTCCTGCCGGACCGACTGCACCCGAATCAAAAAGGATACGCTGTGTGGGCATCACTGATTCGGCCCTATCTGCCAACTGGATTTTGAGGGCCAAACTCCTCACCCTCGCCGAGTCGGCGAATACCCTCGCCGTCAAATTCGATCCGGTGTTCATCCTGACCAACCTCAAGCACCGGTTTGCAGCGGCGCCGAACCCGCGGGAAAAATCAAACCTGGCTAATCATGGCTGCCTGCGGTCATGGATAGGAGAATCCTTAATAAATTATCAAAAAGTGCAAAGAAAAAAATCATTCTATCCATTGAAAAAAGGCCCGGTCATTTCTATAAATGGAACCAGCAAACTCCGTCGTCTATGTTCGAGCGAACAATTCATCTGCGGCTTGGCAGACGGATCGGCAAATCGAGCAACCAAACAATTGAACGAAACGACCGTTATGAACGCCATTAAAACCCTCGCGTGCACGTCCCTGGCTGTGCTGATGACGGCGCCTGCCAGTCAGGCACAGTCAACTTACTCCAACGATATCATCAATCTTAACCCGGTGGCTTACTGGCCAATGCACGAAACCGAACCGGCGGCGCCGGGGCCAATCGAGACAAATGAAGGCACGCTGGGTAGTATCGCCAACGCATATTTTGGCACGTGGGAGAATTCCAGCGGCGGGATCACCAACCAAATCACTGGGGCGCTGAGTGGCGATACTGATACGGCAATGGCTTTCGGCGCTGCGAATCCGGATTATTTGCTCATCCCCTTGACCTCGCCGCAAGTTTCCACGAAGCCTCCCTTTACGGTTGAATGCTGGGCCAGCGGATATTCCGGGACCTCGGGTGATATCGTCGGCCAGCGCGGGGAAAAGCTAAATGGCGGGTCGGGAGCGGCAAATGATAATGGATGGGGCATCGCCTATGGAGGCACAGCCAGCGGCTATGAGGTTTTGGTGGAAAGCGGCAGCGCCGTTGTCACGCTGACAAGCGGGGCGGTTTCGGCCAATACCTGGTATCACATCGTCGTCACCTGCGATTCAACTACGAATTGGACCATGTATCTGGACGGCAACGTGGTTGCCACCATCAACGGCAAGTACGAGACTTTTGCCCCGACTGCGTGGATTCCCATCACCATCGGAGGAGGATTTTGGGAGGGAAGCGCCGGCGCTGATCGTCCATTTCACGGCGCCGTGGATGAAGTGGCGATCTACACCAACGTATTGTCACAGTCCCGCATCGTGAAGCACTACGATGCCGGGCTGGCTCCGGCCACTTACGGGGCTTACGAGACGAACGTACTGGCAGACAGCCCGGCGCTCTATTATCACATGGATGCGCCCGCTTATACCGCGCCACCCGCCAACACCCTGCCCGTTTTGGAGAACTACGGAAGCGCCGCGGTCAACGGCGTTTATACTGCGGGCGCCGCTCCCGGCGCCGCGGCCGGCCCCAACAATCTCGATGGCATCCCGGCCGGCGGCTTGGCCAAAACCAATTCGCTGCCTTGCAATGGTCTAAGTTCGTTTGCTGATGCGGGCAATTCCCTGGCGTATAATTTCCTCCAGGCGAGCCCCACGAACGGCATGCCCTTTACCATCACCGCCATGTTTCAAGGAAATCCCACCGATAGCCGGACGCAAAGCATCGTCGGTCACGGCAGTTCTTCGTGGCAGATTGTGCTGACCCCCGCAGGGATCATTGAGTGCAATTCCGGCAATGGCGCCGTCACGGCCACGCCGGCCAATGACCTAGCTTCCACGACGGTTTACAACGATGGCAACTGGCACCAAATGTTCTATACCTATAATGGAACCAATACGGAATCACTTTACGTGGACGGCGTCCTGGCCGCCACCAAAACCGCGGCTGTTTTTACCAATGGCGCCGGCTCGGGGCAGGACGTATTGATCGGGGCCGATCCGAGCTACACTAACAATCCGACGGGGATTGGGCGGCAATTCGCCGGCCAGGTCTGCGAGGTGGCATTATTCACCAATTGCCTGACGGCAGCGCAAGTTCAGAGCCTTTACAACGCCTCGGGAACCGCACCCTACGTGGCCGGCCAGCCGGTTTCCGGCCGCGTGGTCAATGGCGGTCCGGGCACTTATATCTATTTCGGCGTCCAGGCCGGCGGCAGCGCACCGCTGGGCTATCAATGGTTCTTTAACACAAGCTCAAATTATGCCGGCGCGACTCAACTGTCTGACAATGTAGTTCACTACACCAATTCGGCCACTTCCCAGTTGACCGTGACAAATCTGACCAGCGCGGACAGCGGATATTACTACGTCGTCATCACCAACAGCGACGGCTCGATCACCAGCACGCTGGCCAGCCTTACCGTTAATATGCTTCCGACTATCGTCAGCCAATATCCCGTCAGCTATACCAACCTGATAACGCTCTTCGCCGGCGCGAATCCCACATTTACGCTGTCCGTAAGCGGGAGCGCCCCTTACGATTATCAATGGTTCACCAACGGCGTGGTGGACGGCGCGGCCACCAATGCCAGCCTCGAGTTGACCAATTTGCAGGTCGGCTTCACGAACTATTGTATTGTGACAAATATCGGGGGTTCGGTGACCAGCACGGTTTGGAATGTCTCGGTCGTTGCCGCTCCCACAGCGCCCTATCCACAGGCCGTGCTGGCCGGCGACCCGATCGGCTATTGGCGATTGAATGAGCCGGACGATGGAAACGGATTTTATGACGGCAACGACGGCGCCCTTTGCCACGATTATGCAGGCGGCAACGACGGCATCTATACCAATACGGTCCTGAGCCAGGGCGGCTATAACCCCACCACCGACCCGACCGAGACGTCGGCGTCCTTTGGCGAAAACTCCATCAGTTTCATTGACAGCCTGGCCGGATGGATCCAGGGCGTGGATTTTGCCGAGAGCGGAGGCTCAAACGGAGAGTTCACTGTGGAAGCCTGGGCCAACGGCTACAGCGGCGGACAAATCTACGGCGCGCCCGTGGTGGCCAAGGGAGTCTATGGCGTCAATGACCAGTTCAGCTTAAGCATTGATTCCACCACAACGCATTATCGCTTCTTTGTCTGTGACACGAACGGCATCCAGTACATTTGTGATGCCAGCAACACGGTACCTTTGGATAACAACTGGCATCATTTGGCCGGCGTGTGCGATCAGGCCAATGGCCAGTTGTATCTGTACATTGACGGCAGGCTTGCCAGCCAGGCGTCCATTCCGAATGGCGTGGGGATCTACGAGACTCCGGCGCCCATGACGATTGGCGCTGCGGCGGCTGATGTGACCGAACGGAACTTCACGTATCAATTTTACGGCTACGTCAATGACGTGTCGGTTTACAACTATGCCATGACCGCCAGCCAAATCGCGGACCAGTATGCGGTATCGGGCGTCCCGCCATTCTTTACGCAACCGCCCTCGACTGCCGTAGAAACCAATGGAGGAGGTCCGCTGGTGATTCCGTCGGCAGCCATCGGCACGGGACCGCTGAATTTTATCTGGTCGGATGTCCATGGCGGCACCAATATTGTGCTGGGGACAACCAACGGCGATTTGCTCAATGCCACGCTGTCGGTTGGCAGCGTTCCAGCCGGCTGGAACAACGATCAGTTGGAATTAACTGTGAGTGGTGCTTACGGCACAACCAACGTGTATGTGGCGCTGGCGATCTTCACCAACCCGCCGCAAATCACCCAGGATCTGCCCGCCCAGATCACCATGGTTTCCGGAAAATCCTACTCTTATGCGATCGCAGCGAATGGAATGCTTCCGTTTGGCTATCAATGGTACCAAGCCGGAACTCCGCTTGCGGGCCAGACCAACGCGAGTGATACGGCGACCGCCGGAGCTCCCGGCAGTTCGGCCTATTGGGTGGTCATCACGAACGTCTTTGGCGCGGCCACCAGCACCGTTTCAGCCTTTACGAGCCTCCCGCAATTGACCAACGCATACGCCGCAAGCATTTTAGCCCTGAATCCGGCGGGCTATTGGCCGTTGCAGGAAACCAACGGCCCGGCTGCGGTTACGATGGAAACCAACTACGGCACGCTGGGCGCAGTCGGCAATGCCTATTACGCGGTCACGAATGCCGCCGACGTGACCTTTGGCCAAACCGGCGCCTTGACGGCGTCCGGCGACAACGACCCTTGTGTTTATTTTCCGGGAACCACCACCACCTACCTCGACAGCTTCCTGTTCGTTCCCCGGAAGGTTCCGGCGCTCACCCTGCAACCGCCCCTGACCTTGGAAGCCTGGATGAACGCAGCCAACAAAGGCCTTTCCACCCAGGACCTGGTGGGCCAGGGAGATGGTCTGAGCGGCGTCCGGTTGTGCTGGACTACTGCCGGCAACGGACAGATTGCGGCCATCTTCCGAAATTCCGCGCAAAATGGAGCGTACCAGCAATTCAATTATCCCGTTCCGGCCCCCAATCAATGGTATCATTGTGTCCTTACTTATGACGGCACCAATGTCAACTTCTACCTGGACGGCGTTCTCCAGGGAACGACCAATGCCACCATGACCATCCAAACTGGCGCGCCTCTAACCATCGGCAACGGCCTGTGGAACAACAACGCGCCGATACGACCGTTCAATGGGTATGAGGACGAGGTGGCGGTTTATACGAACGTGCTCACCGCCCAGCAGGCCTCGAACCACTACCTGGCCGCGACCACCGCAGGTTCGAATTATTTCCAAACCGTTGAGAACGATCATCCGCTGTTGTATTACCGCATGGACTGCCCGGCCTACACGAATGTGAGCGCGCTATATTGTCCCGAAGCGGTCAACTACGGTTCGGCGGCGCCCAACGGCGCCTACCTTTCGGGAATAACGCCTGGGGAGGTGAGTGGCCCCACTCTCATCGGGGCCGGCGGCAGCAACACGGTCGCGGCGCCCGTCAATGGTGAAATTTCCTGCGTGGACGCCGGCTATGATCCAGCCTTTAATCCCACGGGGACCCAACCGTTTGCCGTGATGACCTGGTTCCGGGCCTATCCGGCCGACCTGCGGCTTCAAACCCTGATGGGTCACGGAGGGCAAAACTGGACCTTGAATATGACCGCCGGCGGCTTGATCGCGTGGAGCCTGTACAGCGGCGGCGCCGTTGGTTCAACGGAAGCGTTCAACGACGGAAATTGGCACCAGGTAGCGGGAGTTTTCGACGGCACCAATATCAGTCTGTATCTGGACGGGCAGTTAAATAACTCGGCGGCGGCGACCGGCGTGATGACTAATGAAACCAGCGCGCATCTGTTTCTGGGCGGCAACGCCGATTTCACCCAGGTTCCCAATGCCCAGCAATTTTTTGCCGGTGCGCTGGCGCAGGCGGCGCTCTTTACAAACGCTTTGACGGCGGCTCAAATTCAAGCAATCTACGTAAACAGTGAACCGGTGACCGTGAGCAGCAATCCGACAAATATCGTTTTCTCGGCCACCCCAAATCATCAACTGACGTTGAGTTGGCCTGCCGACCATTTAGGCTGGACGCTGCAGGCGCAGACCAACAGCCTGTCCGTCGGATTAGGGACCAATTGGGTGAACGTGAGCGGTTCCAGCACCACCAACTTGCTCATTGTTCCGATCAACCTCACCAACGGCAGCGTCTTCTACCGCCTAATCTATAGTCCGTAATCCATCCCGGGCATGGCGCTCAAATTCGGGGGCCGGACTATGGCGAATTCTGAAATATGAACAAGACAGTTAACAACGGAAATCCAGGATCACCGCGGGCGGCCGCCCAGGCGCGCCCGTGCGCCTTCACGCTGATTGAATTACTTGTGGTCATTGCCATTATCGCGATACTGGCGGCCATGCTGATGCCGGTCTTGGACCAGGCGAAAATGCGGGCGCAGGGAACCGACTGTATGAACAATTTGCACGAAGTAGTCACCGGCTGGCTGATGTACGTTAACGACAACACCTATTTTCCCATCAACTGCGGTACGGGCGATCCCGGCGGCGATTCTCCACAAAATGGCAATACCATCCCCAATTGGGTCATCGGAAATATGACCTATGGCAACCTGGACACCACCAATTGGCCGGTACTGGTGGATCCGAAGTATTCCCAGTTGGCCGCCGATATCAGCAACCCGAAGGCCTATCGTTGTCCGGCGGACCAGAGCTGTATGAACGGCGGTCCAGGCCAGGGCCAACCGCGCGTGCGCAGCTACTCGATGAGCGGCGCGATTGGCACTATCGACCTCCAGGGGGATCCACGGCCGCAGCGGGAACTCAATCAATACGCAAAGGCCCCAAACGCAAGCGGGAATTGGCAAATCTACTCCAAAGCCAACCAAATGATCGGCCTGGGGCCGGCAGACGTCATCGTCCTGACCGATGAATGCCCGGACACGATCAACGATGGAGACTGGACGTTCAGCATGGCTCTATTGCCCAGCCAGACCCATTGGGACGACATGCCGACCAAGTGCCATGGCAATGCCTGCGCGTTTGCCTTTGCCGACGGGCATACTGAGATTCATCCCTGGCGAAACCCCGGCGCCGTTCGGACCGTCATTTATGTGTATGACGGCGGCACCTATACCGCAGTGCCAGACAACCAGGATGTTTTCTGGGTCTCCAGTCATTTCACCCAGGCGGCGGCAAATTGAAAACCGGCAAGGCGTCTTACAACGAGGGAATTATGAGGTGTTTCAATCTTTTTCTGGCGGCCAGTCTGGGTTTGGGAATCGGGGGATCCGCTTTTGCCCAGGGAACGCCGGTCTATCAGGACCCTGCCAAATCTATTGACCAAAGAGTGGATGACGTCATGAGGCGGTTGTCGCTGGAGGAAAAAGTCAGGCTGTTGACCGTGGCCGGTTCGACGAGATTCAACGGGGTTCCAAGCCTTGGCATCCCGATCCTGCGCGCGTCAGACGGCCCGCGCGGTCCGCATGGTCCGGTCGGGTACCCGTGCGGCCTGAGCCTGGGGGCCTCCTTTGATCCTCCATTGATCAAGGAAACCGCCACGGCGATGGGGGAGGAATGCCGGGCCAAAGGCATTGGGATGCTCTTTGGCCCGGCGGTGAATATTGATCGGGATCCGCTCGGGGGGCGTTTTTTCGAGTATTACACCGAAGATCCCTATTTGAATACCCGGTTGGCGGTTGCTTTTGTCCATGGACTGCAAAGCCAGCATGTGGTGGCGTGCGTCAAACACTTTGCCTGCAACAATCGGGATTGGAATCGCGACAATTACATGTCCATGGTTGATGAGCGCGCTTTGCGCGAAATTTATTTCCCGGCATTTAAAGCCGCCGTGGAGGAGGGTCACGCCCTGGCCATCATGACCGCGGCCAACGGTTTAAACGACGACTTTTGCAGCGATAGCCATTTCCTTTTGACGGATGTCCTGGAAAATACCTGGGGATTTAAGGGGGTCATTTTGACCGACGGCAATGGGACGCACTCGGCGGTCAAAGCGGCGCTCGCAGGCCTGGATATCTCAAACCAATCCCGCCCTGACGAGTCGCTTTTCGGGGAACCGCTGCGCGCGGCAATTAAGGCGGGACAGGTTCCTGAGAGCGTCATTGACGACAAAGTCCGGAGAATCCTGCGAGTCATGGCCTGGGCCGGAAACCTGGATCCCGGGGGAATCAAACCGGAAGGAACCGTTGATTTGGCCGCCCACCAAAACATTGCCCTGAGAGCGGCGGAAGAAGGGCTCGTTTTGCTAAAAAATGACAACCGTGTCCTGCCGCTCAACCGCGGCGCCATCAAGCGAATACTGGTCCTGGGCCCCAATGCAAATCAAAGATTCTGCCTCCCTGGTTTGGGCGGGAGTTCGTGGGTCAGTTCGCCGGATGAAGTGACGGTCTTGAACGGCATCCGCGAAGCAGCGGGAACAAATATCGAAGTTTCCTATATTTCGCGCGATGCGCTGGGCGGGTTTGAACCCATTGACGAAAAATATCTGCAAACGCCGGATGGCCGGCCGGGTTTCCTGGCCAATTATTACAACGGCGAAATCAGCGGAACTCCGGCCGTAACGCGCCGGGAAAGCAATCTTAATTTCAATTGGGAAATGAAATCGCCGGACGTCAGCCGGATAAACCCGAACAATTTCAGCGCCCGATTTTGCGCCTGCATCTTCCCTCCCGTAACCGGCACCTATAGTTTGCGGGTCAAGACGGACAACCAGGCCTGGTTGTATTCGGACGCGAATGGCGCCCCGATTGCCGTCACCATGCGTGACCGCGGAAACGGCGAAGCCATTGCAATTGTTCAAATGGTTAAAGGGAAGCCTTTCTTCCTCGAAGTGGAATATCACAAAGGCCCCGGCGACGCCTTCCTGAGCCTGGATTGGGCCAAACCCCGGAATTCACAGGCCATTCGCCGGGAAATGGCCGCCGTTGACGCGCAGGCCAAAATGGCTGATGGCGTCGTCTTCGTCGGAGGGGTAGATCACAGCCTCGATGCCGAGGGGCGCGACCGTCTCAATATGGATTTCCCCCAGGCACAAAGGGACATAATCAACCACTTGAGCCGGATTAACCCGAAAACTATCGTCGTGCTCATCAACGGTTCCCCGTTGACCATGGACGGATGGTTGAACAACGTTCCTGCTGTGCTGGAAGCATGGTACGGCGGCAGCCGCGCCGGAACTGCGGTGGCGAACGCATTATTCGGAGACATCAATCCCTCCGGCAAACTGCCGTTTACCTGGCCGAAAAATCTGAAGGAAAGTCCTTCGCATGCTATTGGAAGCGAAGACAAGGACTTCGTGTACTACAAGGAGGGTGTCTTTGTAGGATACCGTTATTATCTGACAAAAGGAGTGGCGCCCGAATTTCCGTTTGGTTTCGGAATGAGCTATACGAGTTTTCAATTCTCCCGCCTGAGGCTTGAAAACGACGGCCGGATTATGGTCCGGGTTGATCTGAAGAATATCGGCCAGCGCAGTGGCGCTGAAGTGGCACAACTTTACATTCATCCCCCGAAATCACCCGTTGAACGGCCGCTTCGCGAGTTGAAGGGCTTTCAAAGGATTTTTTTGGACCCGGGAGAAACCGCGACCCTGTCGCTGCCGCTCGAACCGGCTGATTTTGCGTACTATGATGACAAGCGCCAGGCCTGGCACGTCATAGCCGGCAACTACAAAATCGAGTTGGGCGACTCGAGCGCGGATATCCAGCTCTCCGGGGATATCACAATGGGCGACCAGTGGATCCCGAATTGACGAACGAACCCCATGATCCAAAAGCTGATCTCGCAATCGGTCCATGGCACGCCGGAAACGCCCGGCCTTTTCGTCCGGAAGATGGCCGCCGCGATTGTCGCGTCTATGTTAAGCGCGCCAATTCTATTGGTGGCATTCCTAGCATTTTCGGCCGCTGCCGAACCCGCGTCCCTGCCACTCTGGCCGGGAACTCCGCCGGGACAAACCGACTCGGCCCGCGCCCGGCCGGAAACCGCCGTTTTCGGGAACCGTCTGGTGGATGGAAAAAAGATTCTCCGCGTCAGCAATGTCAGCGCGCCTGACCTTACCATCTACCGGCCCGTTTCGGCCGCGCCTCACGGCCCGGCAGTGGTGGTGTGCCCGGGCGGCGGTTACCAGATTCTGGCGATGGATCTTGAGGGAACAGAGATTTGCGCCTGGCTCCGGTCCATTGGCATGACGGCGATCCTTCTCAAATACCGCGTGCCGTCCCGGCCGCCGTATCTGGCGCCGATGCAGGATGTCCAGCGTGCTTTGAGCCTGGTTCGTTTCCACGCCGCCGGATGGCGCCTTGATCCCGGCCGCATCGGTATTATTGGTTTTTCGGCCGGCGGCGACCTTGCGGCCCTCGCAAGCACACGGTTCAACCATCGTGCCTATTCGCCGGTTGACGAGGCTGATCAAGTGAGTTGTCGGCCGGATTTCGCCCTGTTGATTTATCCCGGCGGTTTGGCCGGCAAGGAAGCCTGGCAGCTCACCCCCGAATTAACCGTGACCTCCAACACCACTCCCTCCTTTCTGCTGCAGACGGAGGACGACCCCATTCATGTCGAAAATTCTCTCGATTATTATCTGGCACTAAAGAAAGCCGGGGTTCCGGCGGAAATGCATCTGTTTGCGACGGGCGGTCACGGGTATGGATTGCGCGCCATCGGCCGGCCGGTCAGTGGCTGGCCGAAATTGGCCGAAGCCTGGCTGCGGGAAACGCGTGTGCTCCGTGACCCGCCGGCGAATCCATAGATGAAATCATATCGTCCTCTTGAAAAATGCCGGAGACCTTCGGCCGCTTGATAAGAGTATCAAGTCAATGGCCGTGATCGGGCCACTTGCCGCGCTTAGTTTGTTCTCGCCACAAACCGGTATCGCCCTGATTCAACTGCCAGCACGGCGCAGCCGTTTTCCATGTGCAGAAACTGCACGCCCTTCGCGTCCGCCAGCGATCTCCCGCCGCATCGGATCTTTTCCGGGGCCGCTGCCGGCAGATAAACCGTGGCCGTCGTGTTGGCAGGAATCTCCACTTCTAATTCAAAGTTGTCCGCCAGCCGGCGCCAGTTACTGACGATCGGTCCATGAATGGAGTTATAATGCGCCTTAACCCAGGAAATCGGCGGATGGTTTCGGTTCCGGCCGGGCGCCGGCGGATGCGGGTAGATGATGATTTTGTGGTAGCCCGGGTCGCCTTGCTGAATGCCGGCAAGGTCGTTCAGGATCCATTCGCCGACGGCGCCGAATGAATAGTGGTCGAAGGAGTTCATGGACGCGTTTTGGGCGCCGTCTTTGCCGCCAAAACCGTATTCTCGCGTATAACTATTCCAGCGTTCCCAGATGGTGGTCGCACCTTGCGCAACTTCGTAACCCCACGACGGGAACTTTTGGCTCTGAATTAACTTCACGGCTAGATCATTTTGTCCAACGCCGGTCAACACCGGCAGCAGCGGTCGCGTGCCGAGGAACCCCGTCGTGATGCCGGAATCCTCCGTTGTCTCGCCTGACCTGATTTTGTCCGCCAGGATTGCCCCGGCTTTGCCCCGCAGTTCGTTGGGAATCAAATCCATGTAGAGTGCCAGGGCATAAGCGGATTCCGTATCCACAGTCAGCGAACCGTCCGGGCGGAGATATTTTTTGTCAAACGCGGTTTTGACGTGCCCAAACCAGTCCGCATATTTTTCTCCTTCGGACCGGTTGCCAATGGCCTGGGCCATCTGCGACATGAGTCGGCTGGTATAAGCGAAATAGACCGTATCCACGTAATCCAACGGCGTCTCTTTGCCGAACGACAGCCAATCGCCCCAATCATTCCCGTGAACCACGCCCAGATAATCCCGGCTCGTTGCTTTGCGCCACTCCATAAACCGGACCAGGTGGGGCCAGCATTGGCTGATGATATTGGTGTCATCGTAGGCCTGCCAGAGCGTCCATGGACAGATCACCCCCGCATCACACCACGCGGTGCCGAAATCCCAGCCGACCTGAAAGGGAAATGGGCAATAACCCGGAAATGCGCCATCCGGTTGTTGTGCCTCCATGACTTGCCGCAGCCATTTGGTATAGAAAGCCGCCACGTCTGCGTTAAGCGTGGCGCAATGCACATAGATTTGAGCGTCGCCCATCCAGCCAAAACGCTCATCGCGCTGCGGACAATCTGTCGGCAGATCAATGAAATTGTTGCGTTGCGTCCACACGATATTCTTAAAGAGCCGGTTATCCATCGGATCGCTGCATTCGAATCCGCTGGTCAGTTGCGTGTCGCTCTGCAACGCAATGCCCGTGATCGCGCCCTCGCCCGGCCGGCCCGGGTAACCCGTGACCTCGACATATTGAAAACCGTGCGACGTAAATTGCGGCGTCCATTCCTCGCCGTGCGGATCTCCGCCCAAAATATACGTGTCGGTGGCGCGCGCCTTTCGCAGATTCTGCGTCATCAGCGTGCCATTGGGATAGAGCATTTCGCCGTACCGCAATTGGACTTTCGTGCCGCGCGGACCTTTCACTTTCAAGCGCGCCACTCCCGCAATATTCTGGCCCAGATTGAAAATATAAACCCCCGGGCCCGGCGATGTGATGGCCACCGGTTTGATTTTCTGAACCTCTCTCACTGGCACACCGGGGAACGCCTCCAGACGGGCGGGCCGATGAAAACCGAGGTCAACCGGCCGGCCCACAAGTTTGGGATCGCCGGAGGATGTGGCCGGGTCCTGGTCCTGGTAGAATGTTGCCGGGACACTGCCATTTTCGGAGGCGGGAATCGCCTGCTGCCAGCCCGAATCATCGAAACCAGGTTCCGTCCAGCCGGCGTTTTCCCGGCGCGCATCGTACGTTTCACCCATCAAAAAATCCGCCTCCCGCACCGGACCGTCGCCGCTGACTTTCCACGATTCGTCCGTCGGAACGATTTCACGCGAGCCGTCGGTATATTCGACCTCTAATTGAGCCATCAGCGCCGGGCTCTTGCCATAGGTGTCCCGTCCCGTCTTTTCCGTGCCGGCGCCGACCAACAAACCGAACCCCAGATACCCCGCATACCAGCCGTCGGCCACATAGGCTCCCATGGCGTTTCGGCCACGACGCATCAGAGGGGTGACGTCATAGGTATTGTAGTAGGCGCTTTGATGATAATCGGTCCAGCCAGGCGCAAACCGCGCGTCGCTCACGCGCCGGCCGTTCAAATAAAACTCATAAATCCCCAATGCCGTCGCGTATAACGTCGCCCGCCGGATTTTCTTTGGCGCCAAAAACTCCTTGCGATACTGGTGCGCCGGCGGCAGATCCAGGCGGGCCGGGTCCTTCCCAACCGGAGATGTGTCGAGGAAAGAAATGTAATCCGCCCGCCAATCGCCAGGCTGCATCAACCCCATCGTCCAGTTCGCCGCCTCACTCCATTTTGCCCGGCCCTGTTTGTCCCAGACGCGCACTTTCCAAAAACAATGCGCGCGCGATTCGAGCGGCGCGCCGGCATAAACAACATTGACCGTCTGATCGCTTGCGATCCTGCCGGAGTCCCACAAATCACCAACATTATCCGCCAGCGCTTCCGGATTTGACGCCACCAAAATGCGATACGCCGTTTGCCGCGCCCCGTGATCGGCCGAGGCTACGCGCCACGTCAGGCGTGGTTGCGGCGAATCAATCCCCTGCGGGTCAATCCGGTATTCGCAACGCAAGGCTTCCGGCATCATGCCTCCGGCCGTCGCCGCGCTGGAATACATAACCGCCGCCGACAGCGCCCCAAGCAATAACCGCATGGACGTATTTCGGGAATGATATTGTCTCTGGAGATTCATTTCGTGCCTTTTAAGTGCGACCAACTTGAGGACCTTGCTCGCGAACTAAACTATCGGTAAATTCGGCCGGCCTTCAATAATTTAATCATAAAAACCTTTCCCTTTGGAGTTAGACATGAGTAATCGCTGTGGGAAATTGGGCCGTTTGCCGCAGCTTGCCAAAAAGTGCAACAAAAAAGGTCATTTTGTTCACCGACAGATGCGGAGTCCAAAATCAAAAATATCTTTTTCAATCCCGGCATAGAACGTAAAGTTTTGGCACAATATGCGCATGGCCTTGGGGCAACACTCTGCGACCAATGCCGGGCGAGTTTTGGTTCAAATCGCCTTGGTATTTCTTTGCCTGCCGCAGCTTTTGTCCGCCCAGACGATTTCCCGGGGTGGCGATGGCTATATCATGGACATCTGGCAGGCGGACGACGGACTGCCCGAAAATGAGGTGACGAGCATTGCCCAAACTTCGGAGGGCTATCTTTGGATCGGGCTTTTTCACGGCGGTTTGGCGCGGTTCGATGGAATTCGCTTTTCTGTCTTTAACCCGTTTAACACACCTGAATTGAGGGCCAACGAAATCCAGGCCCTGGGGGTGGACGGGCACGGAGCCTTGTGGATCGGTCCTTCAGACGCGTCGCTTACGGCCTGGAATCGGGGCAGGTTTTATTTGAAACGCCTCGAACAATCCAGCGCCAGGCTGCGTCTGGGTTCGGTCCTGGGGGTTTATTCCAACCAGGTTATCCTGACTTCCAGTCTGTCCCAGACCGTGGCCTTAATGGTGGGCGTTGCCAGTTCGAATTCCATGGCTTGGACTTACTACCAGCCCACGACCAGCCGCCAGCCATTCTACTGCATGGATCGGGACGGCGCCATTTGGTATCGGACGAGCGATAACTGGCTGGGCCGTTTTCAGATTAACCAGGGTGCGGCGCTTTCCCGGGACGCGGGCATACCGGGCCATGCAATCTCGGCCATTTGCCTGGACACCCAGGGCCATGTTTGGGTGGGATCGGACGAGGGGTTGGCAGAGCGGGAAGGCGGGCATTTCAAAAATCGCAATCCGACGAATGCCCCGGGCTTCAGCGTCAACGACATGGCCTCCACCGGAGACGGCGGTTTGTGGGTGCTGGAGAATAATGGCCGCTTGCGGAAATGGCTGGATCACCAGTGGGTCCGGGCCACCGGGCCCGGCGCACTGGAGTTCAAACTTTCGATGGGGGGATTCCAGTTGCATGGCGACCGGGACGGCGGCTTGTGGGTCATCAACTACGGCGAGGCGGTTTGGCATGTGTTGCCCGATGGAAAAATTCAGAAGTTGACCGAGCAGGACGGCCTGCCCAGCACAAAAATCAAATGCTGGTTTCAGGATAAGGATGGAAATATCTGGATGGGCACCGAAAATAGCGGACTGGTGCGGCTGCGAAAGCGGATATTTCACGTGGTGCAGGACAGCGCCGTGTTGCCGGACCGAAACGTGTGTTCGGTCTGCGAGGCTCAGGCCGGCGCTGTTTGGGTGGGGACCAGCTCGGGCCTGATGGCCCGCTGGCAGGACGAGGTCATGACGCCCTTGGATTTGTCTGCCGTTACCCGGCCTCCGATTTTCGATGTTACGGTTTGTGGCGACGCCGCCGGCCGTTTGTGGATTGGCACGGTGCGGTGCGGGGTATTGGTAAGGGAAAACGGAATCCTGCGCCGGCCGTTTCCCTCGGCCGATATCGGCACCGTCGCGCGGGTGTTGTTTGCGGATCGGCAAGGCCGGATGTGGTTCGGGAGTGAGTTCGGTCTTGCGTGCTGGCAGGATGGGACTTTGAAAAAATTTGGAGCTGACGAAGTCGGCAGCCCCTGCCACGTCACCGGAATCGCGGAGGATGCCACAGGTGCGATTTGGATCAGCACGGCAACCAGCCATTTACTGAGATACCGCGAGGGAAAATTTCAAACTTTCAAAAGTCCGGACAATTTTTCAAAAGCTCATTTCTGGTGTTTGGCCTGTGACACCAATGGGACGCTCTGGATTGGCACCCTGGGCGGCGGGTTGGTGCGATTTCATGATGGCCAGTTCGTCCGCCTGGGCAGTGAACAAGGTTTGCCCAATGACTACATTTCCCAAATGCTGGTTGACGGCGCGGGAAATCTTTGGGCTGGTTCCCGGGGTGGCATTTTCAGGATGGATCTCCAAACCCTGAACGGAGTCGCCGATGGAAAAGAACCGACCATCCGCTGCGAGGTTTATGACCGGGACGAAGGTTTGCCCACCGTGGAATGCAGTTCGGGATTTCAGCCGGGCTGCTGGCGCGGTCAGGACGGTCGTTTGTGGTTCACCACGGTCAAGGGGTTGGTCTGGGTGCAGCCCAGGGATCTTGTCCTCAACTCCCTGCCTCCCTCCGTTTTGATTGAGAATGTGCGGGTGGATGGAAGCCTCAACCGGGAATTGCCGGGGGTCCGCGAGGCTCCGGGAGGAGGCGATTCGAGCAGGCCGGGCGAGCCGGAACAATTTCTTCGCCTGGGGCCAGGCCGGCATTACGTTGAATTCCAGTTCACCGGCCTGAATCTTTCCGCTCCCGAAAAGGTCCGGTTCAAATGGAAAATGGAAGGGTTGGATCTAAACTGGATTTACGGTGGAGAGCGAAGGGTCGTCGGCTATGGCTCAATCCCGCCTGGCACTTACTCTTTTCATGTTACCGCCTGCAATGGCGACGGAGTTTGGAACAGATCCGGAGCCGCGATTGGATTAATCGTCCAACCGTTCTTCTGGCAAACCTGGCGGTTCAAAACCATGCTGGTGTTGCTGGCCGGAGGACTCGTGTGGACCGTCTTTGCCATCCGCATCTCGCGCATTCGCGCGCTCCAGAGCGAACGGTTGCGGATTGCCCGCGACCTCCACGACGAAGTCGGCGCGGGGTTGGGCACCATCGCGCTGCTCGGTGAATTCATTGAACAGCATCCCTCCGCCAGTGATGGCCAGGAAGTCCGGCAGATGGCCCTCCAAACCATTGATTCCCTCCGGGACGTCGTCTGGTTTATTGACCCCACCTACAACCGGATGAGCGACCTGGTGACGCGCCTGCAGGCGACCGCCCGGGCGCATCTGCTCGGCATCGAATTGCACTTCCACCAGACCGGTAATTTCAAAACGACGGAGTTGATTCTGTCGTTCCGGCGCAACGTGCTTCCCTTGTTCAAGGAAGCCTTGCACAATATCGTGAAACATGCTCAGGCGACGCGCGTTGACATTCAGGTGGGATATGAGGCAAACGAATTTCACTTGTCCATCAGCGACAACGGCTCGGGCTTTGATCCCGACAAACCGGTCGAGGGCAAGGGGCTCAAGAACATGCACCGGCGGGCCCGGGACATGAAGGGGATCCTGCGAATCCGGCGTTCTCCTGCCGGCGGCACGATCGTCAGCCTCACGGCTCCCTTCCCGTGAATCCGGTATTGGGGCCGCGGTTCGTTGCGAGATAGATTTATGCGTCAACAACAAAATAATTTATGGCGGCACAGGATTATCCCTCGGCGAGTCTTCCCGGCGGTGCGCGGACTCGTGTTGCCATCACCCCCGACGATTTGGCGGAGCCGGCGATGAAATTAAAACCAGCACCGGTCAGCGTCTGGCTCGTTGAAGACCACCAACCGTTTCGGCAAACCGTTGCCCGTGTGATCAACCAAACCGGCGGAATGAAATGCACACGCCAGTTTTCCAGCGTCGAAGCCGCTTTGGAAACCCTGCGGACGGGTGAATTTCCCGCCGTTCTGCTATTGGACGTCGAATTGCCCGGGCAGAGCGGTTTGGAGGCGGTCAAAACCATCAAGGCCGCTTCGCCCGCCACGCAGATTGTGATGTTGACTGTCTTTCACGACGATAACAAGGTGTTTACCGCCATTTGTTCGGGCGCCTCGGGCTACTTGCTTAAGACCGACTCCTCCGCCCGGATCATTAGTGCCGTCCACGAAGCCGTCGCGGGCGGTTCGCCGATGACGGCGATCGTGGCAAGATCGGTGCTCGATATGTTCAACCGCCTGGCGCAGCCGAAGGAGACGTCCAATTACGGGCTGACCAGGCGGGAACGGGAGATTCTGGAGTTAATGGCGCAGGGATTGGCGACCAAAGAAATTGCCGAGAAACTGGAAATTAGCTACTTCACCGCCGACACTCATTTACGGAATATTTATACCAAGCTGCATGTTCACAGTCGCGGCAGCGCCCTGTCCAAGGCATTTAAGGAAAATCTAATCCGACTTACCTGATCAAGCCGTGGACGCGCCCGGACATCCCGTATATCCGGTATTTTAAAATAGCCCGCCCGTGTTATTGTCTGGCAAAGCAAACAATCGTGTCAGCCTGTTGTGTCTTTTGCCAGATCAAGTGCCCCGGTGGCCGCTAAAATCGCGATCCGCCACATGAACTTCGCTATTCCAACTCAATACGAAGCAACCAACGAAAGCGTTTGCTCGGACCCATTCCCGGACCGTTCCTCTGGATGCGCCGGAAAGTCGAGCCCGGTCAGCGTGGATCTCTCTTTTGAGGTCAATCCGCCTTGTTCCAAAAATCTCATTCAAGACCCCTCGTGCCGATCCATTCGGCGGCTGGTTGCGCGAGACAAAAAGGCTTGGTTCCGTTATATACCCATCAGTCCTGAGTGGAAATCTTCCGGAGCGTATGTCCCCGCGGCTGGATTCGCCGCGACTCCGCCAAAAGTCCCTTATCCCCCAAGTGGGCCCCGCCATCCTCCCGACCATGACTTCATGTGGGAACATGGCCGCACGCTGCCCACTTACCAGTTTGTCTATATTACCCGCGGGGCCGGTGTATTCGAGTCGAAGCCCAGCGGCAATCAGTCGGTTCACGCGGGCGACTTGATCGTTCTGTTCCCGCAGGTTTGGCATCGCTATCGTCCGCTGGCCGACACGGGTTGGGATGAATACTGGCTTGAATTCAATGGCGACTACGTACGTCGGCTAATGACTCGTGAGGAGTTTACCCCCGAATGCCCGTTGTTGCATATCGGTGTCCGCGATGACGTCTTGGCCCTTTTTCTCAAAGCCATTGACCTGTTGCGGAACGAGCCGCCGGAACACCAGGTCCTGCTCGGGACACTGGCCGCACAAACCATCGGGTGCGTGATTTCCTCCTTGAAACAAAAGAGCTATGAGGGGCGGGCCCTGGCTGAAGTCGTTCGAGAAGCCAAGCAGTGGCTCGCTGGTGAGTCCACCCGGCAGGAGAATTTGGATCATCTCGCCGCTCGGCTGAACATGAGTTACTCGGCCTTTCGACGGTTGTTCAAGACCGAGACCGGTTTTTCACCGGGCCAGTTTGCCTTGCAAGCCAGGCTGCGCAAAGCCGCCCGCCTGCTGTCCCAAACCAACTTGCCGGTTCACCGGATTGCCAGACAATGCGGTATGGAGTCGGTGCATTATTTCTCGCGGTTGTTCAAACAAAAAACCGGTTCAACCCCTACCAAATTTCGATTCTCACACCCGGGCTCGTTCGATTAAAAAACGCGGCGGCTGTCCCCACAGGGTGTGCCATACTCTGCCCGAATTGTGGTCCGTCAATCGGAGCTAAAACGGCTCGAAGAAGAGCGGCCCCCTTTTCTGTTTAATCCATTCATCCATAAATCCATTAATCCGTTCTTTCCCTTTGCGAACTTTGCGCCCTTTGCGTGAGCCCGGAGAAACATCGGATATTCATTTGCAAATGCCCCATACATAAATAACGTGATGCGTTGCTGATGCGAATCGTTTCCAAATCCGAAGTGAGCCGGCAACCGCGCCTGGTGCCGCTGCCGGAAGCCGAGTCGCACGCCTTCATGGTCAGCCATTACCGCGAGCCGACGTTTCATTTCCTGTGGCATTATCATCACGAGGTGGAATTGGTTTGGATTCGCCAGGGCTGCGGTTTGCGTTACGTGGGCAAATCCGTTGAACGATTTGAAGCCGGCGATTTAGTTTTGCTGGGCAGCCGGCTGCCGCATACCTGGGCCTCGGCCCTGGACCAACCGGCGGAAGCCGAATGGTCGGTCATCCAATTTTTGCCGAGGCATTGGAGCGAAGCCTTCTGGCAACTGCCGGAAGTTCGGAAGCTAAATCGTTTTCTGGCGCAATCGGCGCGCGGCGTCAAATTCACCGGTCCGGCGGCCTGGCAAATTGGCGAACAAATTGAAGCCCTGGCGGCGCAGCCGGCGCATTCATTTGAAAGCCTGATCCAATTTCTCGCCATTTTTCAACGGCTGCTGCACGCGCCGTTTCGTTTTTTAAACGGCGCGCACACCGCGGGCGACTTGACCGATCCGGACCAGCGCGTGGAACGGCTGCTGGAATGGATTCAGGATCATTTTGCCGAGCCCATCACGCAAGCGCATGCCGCGGCGGGGGTGAAAATGTCGCCGCCGGCCTTCAGCCGCTGGTTCAAGTCGCGCGTCGGGCGGGTCTTCCAAAGGTATCTGAATGAACTGCGCGTGGCGAAAGTATGCGCGCTTCTGGCCGGTCAAAAAATCGCCATTACCCAGGCCGCCTTCCAATGTGGTTACAACAATCTGGCCAATTTCAACCGCCGCTTTCGCGAAATCACCCGCTTGACGCCGACGGAATTTCGCAGCCAGACGCAACAAATGCAGGAACAGCACGCCCGCGAATTTTTGATCCGCCTGGGAACGCATGGGGCTGTCCGGCTTGGGCCGAAGGCGCAACCATATAATTGAATTTCTCACGCAAAGGCCGCCAAGGCCGCAAAGAGTAGAATCGGAAGCAATATTTTACCGCCGGTCCCGGCAACCATTGGGTGAGGTGTTTTCAGAAGGTTCCTGGTGAGAAATACGTTGCGTCCTTTGCGTCCTTTGCGTGAGGTTATGGCGCTGGGAGACCGCGAATAGAATCGGCGTGTTAATTGCGTATGTATCTTTTGCAAGCCAATAGTGGTCTTTTCCGAATTTTATCGTAATTTTACGGCAGCCAAGAATGAAGCCGGTATTAATCCAAAAATTGCAGCGCCTTCGCGAAAATCCTTCGAGTCGCGAATTTGTCCTGGCCGATGCGCGCGACGCCGACATGGGGTGGGGCGTGCCCAGTCCGGGCCAGGTTTATCCGGCGCCCGCGACCGGCGCGCGGTTTCGCACCATGCCGGAATTTCACGGGCAAATTCGCGCGGTTGCGCGCCAGGGGATCGTGGACATCATACTTGCCTCAATTTCCACGATGAGTTCGCTGGCGCATCACGAACGGCTCTTCGATTCATTGGAGGTCACGCCCGCGGTGCGCATCAATGACACGACCGACGTCTGGTGCGTGCGCGGCGCGCGCTATCGCGAGCATCCCTCGCTGCCCTTCGCCAGCGGTTTTATCGAAGAGGCACAATACGGCAGCCTCACTGCCCATGGCGGCGGCAATGCCACGCCACACCCCGAACCCGTGGTGAACCTCGGCCTTTACTCGATCACCTTCAACAATCAAACGCGCGCCGATTACGAATCCATGCTGGCGTTCAAAGAATTTCGCGCCGAAGCGGAGCGAAAACATTTCCATTATTTCCTCGAAGTCCTCCCGCCGAATGTGGATGCCGGTCTGCGGCCCGAAGAAATTCCGGCGTTCGTCAACGACAGCGTTTGCCGGATGCTCGCCGGCGTGCCCCCGGCGGGGCGGCCGGCCTTTCTTAAAATTCCCTACTTCGGCCCGCGCGCCCTGGAAGAACTCGCCGCCTACGACCCTTCGGTGATTGTGGGCGTGCTCGGCGGCAGCAGCGGCACGACGTATGACGCTTTCAAACTGCTTGCCGACGCGCAAAAACACGGCGCGCGCGTGGCGTTATTCGGCCGCAAAATCAAGGATGCCGAGGAGCCACTGAGTTTCATCACGCTTCTGCGCGCGATCGCGGACGGCGAGATTTCCGCCAAAGAAGCGGTCAAGGCCTACCACGGCGCATTGCAAAAACGCGCGATCCCGCCGCGGCGCGCGCTGGATGATGATTTGAAATTGACCGATACGGTATTAAGTTACGGCGAAAGCCGATAAAATTATGAATGCCCAATTGACACAAAACGTTTCGAAATTTTTAAGCTCGCCGGTCCAACATTTCATAGGCGGGCAATTTAAACCTGGCGCCGGCGGCGCGACCGCGCGCGTCCTGAATCCGTCGGATGGTTCGACGCTTGCCACTGTCGCAATGGGCGGCGCGGCGGAAATTGACGAAGCGGTCGCGGCCGCGTGGAAAGCGTATCCCGCGTGGTCGGCGTTGTCTCCCAACGAGCGCGCGGTCAAATTGCATCGCTTCGCGGAACAGTTGGAAAAATATGCCGCCGACCTCGCCTTGATTGAATCGCTCGATGTCGGCAAAGCGATCACGGCGGCGGAAGGTTTCGACGTTCCCTTCGGCATCGAATGTCTGCGTTACTTTGCCGATCTGTCCGCGCACGCGCATTACGACGTTCCGCTGGCCATCAAAAATATCGAGGCGCGCACTCATTCCGCGCCTTATGGCGTTTGCGGTTATGTTTTTCCATGGAATTTTCCGTTCACCCTGCTGCTTTGGGGCATCGCCCCGGCGCTGGCGGCGGGCAATACCGTCGTCGTCAAACCTTCCGAAGTCACGCCCTTGAGTTCGGTCTTTGCCGCGCGACTCGCCGCGGAAGCCGGCATTCCTGACGGCGTTATCAACCTCGTGATCGGCGAAGGCCCATCGGCGGGCGCCGCGCTGGCGAGCCATCGGAAAATCAAGCGCATGTCGTTCACCGGCTCGCCCGACGTTGGCAAAAAAATCGGCGAGGTTTGCGGACGCAATCTCGTGCCGTGCAAGCTGGAACTCGGCGGCAAGGGCGCGGCGGTGGTTTTCGACGACCTGGACGTGGAAGCAACCGCGAAAAAGCTCGCCGGAGCAATCACGTTGAATACCGGCCAGGTCTGCTGCACGGCCACGCGCTGGCTCGTGCATGAAAAAATTTACGATGAACTGGTGAACAAAGCCGTCGCGGCGCTCAAGGAAACAAAGATTGGCGCGGGCACGGACCGCGAAACGCAAATGGGCCCGCTCGTGAGCGAAACGCAACGCCGGCGCGTGCTGCGCTATTTGGAAGACGGCGTCAGGCAGGGCGCGGAAGTCATCCTGCCCGGCGGCAACGCCGTGCCGTCCGGCCATGAAAACGGTTTTTATGTGCAACCGAGTCTGCTCGCCGGATCGCCGGAAAACGTTTGCTGCCGCGAGGAAATTTTCGGGCCGAGCGCGTTTCTGCTGAAGTTCAAAGATGAGAATGACGCCGTTGATCTGGTCAATCGCCTCGACTACGGTTTGGCGAACAGCGTCTGGAGTTCCGATTTGAAGCGTGCCGCGCGCGTCGCGGAAAAAATGGTCGCCGGCAATAGCTGGATCAACGCGCACAACGTATTCGCCTACGGCCTGCCGTACGGCGGCATCAACTTGAGCGGCTTCGGCGGCGGAGTGAACAGCCCTCAAACGTTTTTCGATTATTTGCGGCCGCAAACCATTGCGCGGCCGCTTTGAAATGAACGGGCCCGGCGCATTTCTTGAATTGCTGCGGCGCGACGGCGTCGTGCGCGCCCCCAACGCGCGGCTGGTCCCGATGGCCGGCGGCGTTTCCGGCGAGATTTTTCTGGTCGAAGACGGCGCGGAACGATTCGTCGTCAAGCGCGCGATGGCAAAACTGAACGTCCAGGCCGACTGGTTCGCCGATGTCAACCGCAACCGGCACGAGTGGAAATTTATCCGCTACGTCGCGCAATTCCTCCCGCAGGCCGTGCCGGCCCTGCGGCATTGCTCCGCGAACGACAATTATTTCGCGATGGAATATTTGAACAGCGGCTTCACCAACTGGAAAAAACTGCTGCTGGAGGGAAAAGCCGACGCCGCGCGCGCCGGAAATTTGCTGGCGCAAATTCACCGGCACTCCGACGGCGACGACGCGGCGGCGCTGCAGTTCCAGACGGCCCCGAATTTTTTTCAACTCCGCATCGAACCGTATTTGCTGGCGACCGGGGCGAAATATCCGGCGCTGCACCCGCTGTTCGAGGCTGAAGCCGTGCGGCTGGCGGGCACGCGCCAATGCCTGATCCACGGCGATTTCACTCCGAAAAACATTCTGGTGGATCGCGACCGCATGGTGTTGCTGGATTGCGAGTGCGCCTGGTTTGGCGACCCGACGTTCGACCTGGCGTCTTTGCTGAATCATTTTTTTCTGAAATCGTTGTGGCACGCGCCGGGCGACGTTGGAATGAATGTGATGATTGAAAAATTCTGGTCGGCGTACCAAACCGTACGGCCGTCGCCGGAACTTGAATCGCGCGCCGCCCGCCTGTTGCTGATGCTGATGCTGGCGAGAGTGGACGGAAAATCGCCGGTGGAGTACCTGGATTCGCCGCGACAGCAATTCGTCCGCGAATTTGTGCAGGCGAATTTGCCGGAGGGGAATTTTTCGCTGCGCGCCATATCCAATTCATGGTTCAGTTGCTTGTGCCGGTTTAAGAAATGAAGATCGCCTCCCTGTCCGCCTTCCAGATTTTCGATTCACGGGGCAACCCGACCATCGAAACGGAAATTGTTTTGGAAAACGGCGCGCGCGGGCGCGGCGCGGCCCCGTCCGGCGCCTCCACCGGCCAATTTGAAGCGTTGGAACTGCGCGACCGCGACGCGAAGCGGTTTCGGGGCAAATCGGTTTTCAAAGCCATTGCCCATGTTCATGAAGTGATTGCTCCGGCATTGCACGGACGCGACGTGTTTGACCAAAGCGGCCTGGATGAGGCCCTGATTGCGCTGGATGGCACGCCAAACAAAAGCCGGCTTGGCGCAAATGCGATTTTGTCCGTCTCGATGGCGGCCGCCAACGCGGCGGCAGCGGCGCGCGGCGAGCCGCTGTTTGTTTATCTTGGGCGCAATCGCGGAACGCTTTTGCCGCTGCCGGAAATTCAAATCATTGGCGGCGGCGCGCACGCGAATTGGCGGACGGACGTGCAGGACTTTCTATTGATCGCCACCGGCGCGCGTGAGTTTGCCGAAGTGATGGAAATCACGCACAACGTTTATCATGCGGCGGGCGATATTTTGAAACGGCGCGGCGTCTTTTGCGGCGTGGCCGATGAAGGCGGCTATTGGCCGGCATTTAAGACGAATGAAGAAGCGTTGCAATTGCTCGTCGAGGCCATCGAGTCCGCCGGTTATCGGCCGGGCCGCGACGCCGCCATTTCACTGGACATCGCCGCGAGCGATTTATTTGATGAAAAGACCCGGACTTATCATTTCGCGCTGGAACAAAAAACATTTTCGACGGCGGAATTTTCAGCGTTGCTCGCCGATTGGTGCGCGCGATATCCGATCATTTCCATCGAAGACCCGATGGCGGACACCGACTGGGACGGCTGGAAGATGATTTTCAATCAACTGGGCGCGCGCGTGCAAATCATCGGCGACGACCTGTTCGTGACGAATTTGCGGCGCATTCAATCCGGCATGGAAAAGAAAGTCGCCAACGCGGTGCTCATCAAACCCAACCAAATCGGCACGGTTACGGAAACGCTCCAGGCGATAACGCTGACGCAAAAGGCCGGCTGGCTGCCGGTCATTTCCGCGCGTTCCGGGGAGACCGAGGACGCGTTCATCTCGCATCTCGCGGTCGCCACGAACGCGGGCCAGCTCAAAGTCGGCTCTTTTTCCCGCGGCGAACGGATGGCCAAATGGAATCAAATCATTCGCATTGAGCGCCAACTGGCCGGCAGCGCGCAGTTCTATGGCGCGGACATTTTTCAGCGAATTTTTCGAAATCACCACAGTTGAATTATGAAACGATCCGAAATTAACCAGGCTTTGAAAGACGCCATGCGCTGTTTCCAATCCTCCGGCTGGGCGCTGCCCCCGCGCCCGCGCTGGGATGTCACTGATTGCGGGTTGGGCAAATTCGCCGAGGTCGGGCTGGTCTTGGTCAACCTCACGGAACAGCGGGAATACTGCGAAAAGCTCATGTATTCCAAATTCCATCAGGTAACGCCCATGCACGCGCATCGGCAGAAAAAGGAGGACATTATCTGCCGCAGTGGCCGGCTGGCGATCGAACTCTGGAAAGGCCACCCCGAACGCACGCGCAAGGGAGAGTCCTTTGCGATGTTGCGCAATGGCGATGTGGTGAAAATCCACTCCGGCGAACCGCTCATTCTGCAACCGGGCGAACGCGTGACCATCGAGCCAGGCGTCTATCACGCCTTTTGGCCCGAAAGCCCGGAAGCCGTCATCGGCGAAGTGTCCACCGCCAATGACGACGCGAACGACAATTTCTTTGTGGACCCAAACATCGGGCGTTTTCCGGGAATCAGCGAGGACGAGCCGCCGGCAGCGCGCCTGCTTTGGGAGCGCGATCATGAATGTTCCTCAAAAGGGTGAAGCGCGCCGCGGCATGCTCGCCGCCGGGCATTGGATCGTGGACCACGTCAAGCGTATTGACCGCTGGCCCGAACCGTCAACGCTCGCGCGCATCGAGCAGCACCAGATGGCCAACGGCGGATTTGCGTTCAACCTTCTTTCCGACCTCGCCGCACTGGATCCTTCCTGCCCGCGGTTCGCCGCCGGTTTGATCGGCGACGACGCCAATGGCCGCTTTATCCGCGGGCGCTGCCGTGAATTGAAAATTGACGACATCGGGCTGCGTGCGACCGCGAAATTCCCGACCAGTTTCACCGACGTAATGACGGAAAAAAATTCCGGCCGGCGGACTTTTTTTTACTGCTCCGGCGCGAATGAACAATTGAGCGAACAGGATTTGCCATCGCCGGCATCGTTATCCGCGAAAGTGTTTTGCCTTGGTTATCTTGGATTTTTGCCTGGACTGGATGCCGTTGGGGCTGACGGCACGAACGCTTCCGCACGTTTGCTGAAACAGGCGCGAGCGGCCGGAATGACCACTGCTGCGGATTTGGTCAGCGCGCCGAATCTACAGTTGCGCGCGCAGGTCGTGCCGTGTTTGCCGCATCTGGACATCCTGTTTTTGAATGAATGGGAAGCGGCGCAATTGCTCAATGGAGACGCACCGCAAGATTTTGACGCGGCCTGGGCAAAAGACATGGCGCAAGCCATCCGCGGCCTGGGCGTTCGGGGAACGGTTGTGCTGCACTTTCGCGAAGGCGTGGTCGCCGCGACCGACGACGGCGAATGCCTGGCGCAAGGTTCGGTGAATTTACCCGGCCACGAAATTCAAGGCACTGTCGGCGCCGGCGATGCGCTCGCGGCGGGCGTTTTGCTGGCGCGCTATCACGATATGCCCTGGCCGGAGGCGCTGGAGTTGGGCGTCTGCGCCGCCGCCGCCTGTTTAAAGTCCCCGACGGCCTCCGAAGGATTGATGCCGTGGAAACAATGTCTGGCCTTGGGAAAAAAGTCCGGCTTCAACATTATTGAAAATTGAGGCGATCGAACTTAGTATATGTGCAATGGAGGTTTTGCCAGCGGACAATCGCCAGCGGCCTGTGCCGGCCCCAATTCGAGCCGGGAAGGACGGCCCCAGCCCCGCTCCCATCGTAAAATCGGGGACAAAGGGAAAATGGATTCGAATCTCGGCGAGTTACCTGGTGGCCGGCATTTGCCTGTTTTGCGTTTTTCATAACATTTATTGGGACCCATTCTTTGAAGGCATGGCACACGTTCGTTGGGGGCTGTGGATAATCTGCATTGGATTGCAATTTCTGGCGTATTTTTGTGTGGCCTGCGAATGGCAATTATTGCTTCGGCCGGTTGGCCGGCTTTCGCCCAGCCGGGCCGCCCAGGCAGTCTTCGCGGGGCGCTTTGCCAATGATGTCTTACCCTTGCAACTGGGCTATTTGGTGCGCGGCATCCTCGCCGCGCGCTGGATGAATGTCAGTCTCATTTCCATTTTCCCGTCCCTGATCCTGGAACGGCTTTGGGACGGCATTTGGCTGGCGTCCGGAATTGGCTTGGCCGCGCTTTCGCTGCCGCTGCCGCCAGGCGTGGTTCGGGCCGCAAACATCTTTGGAGCCATTGTTCTGGCCGGCGCCGCGGCGACGGCATGGGTTGTCTTGCGCCGAAGACGACTGCGCCCGGATCCCGGCATTCCGGCCGGTCGAACCTCCTTTCAGAAAATTCAATTCGCTTTCCGGCGTTTAACTGATGGAGTCCGGGACATCGTCCGTTCCGGTGTGCTGATTCCGATCCTCGGCTTGTCGCTCTTGAAGTTGGCAATCCAGGCGGCGGCATTCCTGGGTTTTTTACGGGCATTCAATCTTCACCTGCCGTTCCCGGTGAGCCTGGCGATATTTCTCGTGGGCTATTTGGGAACTTGCGTTCCCAGCACGCCTGCCGGGGTCGGGATGTTTCAATTGTTTGTCGTGGCTGGTTTGACTTTCTTTGGCGTCGGCAAATCCGAAGCGGCGGGTTTTGCCCTGGTTGTTTTCGTTTCCATCACCTTGCCGCTGGCCATCGCCGGATTTTTCGCGCTGGCGCAAAGCGGCTTGCGGCTCCAACAGGTCCGTGGCGCCGCCCGCCAGAGTGCCTAAGCGTCAGGCTCCCCATGGCATAAACATGCCACCGCTAGTTGAACACTATGCGATTGCCAAGGACGATAATTGCCGGACAATCTTTAGACCGATTAAATCATTGCGGCGTTTATTATGAAGATGCATCAACTGACTCTGGCCCTTTGCCTTGGATTTCCATTCTTTGCCGCCGCGGCGCCGGACTATAACGCGACGCAATACGTCAATCCGCTCATCGGAACGGCCCCGGCTGACCCGGCGTTGCGCTCCGGCCCAAAAGCGGCCGCCGGAAATACGTATCCCGGCGCCGTCTGTCCCCATGGCATGGTGGCCTGGAGCCCGGACACCACGCAAATCGCGCGCAACGCCGGCGGCTACGCCTATTATGATCCGACGATTCTTGATTTTAGCCTTACCCATTTCAGCGGGCGCGCCGTCATGTATCTAATGGATTTTCCCTTCATGCCGGTGGTCCAGCCGGTCACCACCGCGCCGGACGACGACTGGACTCCCTTCGCGGCGACCTACTCGCACGCCAATGAAGTGGCTGTGCCGGGTTACTATCGCGTCAAGCTGGACAACGGCATCGTCACCGAATTGACCGCGACGGCGCGCACGGGCATGGCCCGCTTTACTTTTCCGGCGTCGTCGTTCTCCGGCCTGCTCATTCACGCTTCCAGCATCAATTCGGACAGCGGTTCAATTTCGATCAAAGGCAATGAAGTGACGGGTTCCTGCAACGATACGATTGGCGGAAAGCAGCGTGCGTTTAAAATTTATTTTATCGCCGAGTTTGATCGGCCCTTTCAAAGCGCGAAAACGTGGCTGGGCAATGCCATCGGCGATCATAACTCCTCGGGAAATAATTGCGGCGCCATTTTAACATTCGACACCGCGACCAATCCGGTCGTGCAGGCCCGCGTGGGAATTTCGTTTGTGAGCCTGAAAAATGCGAGGAAAAATCTAAAACGGGAAAATCCGGGCTGGGACTTCGACGCGGTGCGGCACGCGGCGGACGCGCTTTGGAACCGTGAACTGGGCCGGATCCAGGTTGAGGGCGGGACTATCAGCGAAAAACAATCATTTTACACGTCACTCTATCACTCCTATATCCATCCCACCCTTTTGGACGACGTCAACGGGCAGTACCCGGGTATGGACGGAAAAATTCATCGCGTTCGCTCCCGCCATCATCAATATCAAAATATTACCGCCTGGGACCAATACCGTTCGCTCGCGCCGCTCATTTCCTTATTGTCGCCCGATGAAGTGAGCGACATCGCGCAATCCCTGGTCAACTACGCGCAACAGGACGCCGCGGCCCGCCCCAATGGCGGCGGCCTGCCGCGTTGGGAACAGGTCAACCGAAACTCCGCCGGCATGGTCGGCGACGGCGATGACGCCATCATCGCTTCGGCGTTTGCGTTTGGCGCAAATCATTTCAAGACTGAGCGAGCGCTGGCGGCCATGGATAAAGGCGCTTCGCAGCCGGGCACGACTTCAGATGGATTCGAGGTTCGGCGCGGCCTGAAAGATTATCTCACGCTCGGCTATGTGCCCGGGGCCGTTTCAGTGACGTTGGAATATTGCAACGATGATTTCGCCCTGGCGCAATATGCAAAAGCCCTGGGTGATCCGCAAAAATCCATCGAATACCAAAACCGGGCGCAAAATTGGGAGAAGTTATTCGATGATTCTACCGGCCTGCTGCGTCCGCGCGACGCGGACGGCGCATGGTTTGATGATTTTTCGCCGACCGCGAAAAAGGGTTTTGTCGAAGGAACGCCGGTCCAATACGTCTGGATGGTGAATTTTAATTTGGGAGGATTGATTGAGAAAATGGGCGGGAACGAAAAGGCGGTCGCCCGCCTGGACAAATTTTTCACGAATTTGAACTCAGGATTTGGCGGCGCCACCGCCTACATGGGCAATGAACCGTGCGAGGAAACGCCGTGGGTCTATGACTTTGCCGGGGCGCCCGCGCACACGCAAAAGGTGGTCCGCCGCATCCAGAGCGAACTGTTCGTCGCCGAACCGCGCGGCATTCCCGGCAATGACGACGCCGGCGCACTGTCGTCCTGGAACGTTTTCTCGCAACTCGGACTATATCCGGAAATCCCCGGCATCGCCGGCTTCGTCATCGGCAGTCCCGTCTTTGCGAAAACGGCGATCTATCTGGAGAACGGCGCGACCATTCAAATCAACGGCCATAATGCCGGGCCTGACAACTGTTACGTCCAAAGTTTAAAATTGAACGGTCAGGACTATCCGCGCCTCTGGCTCCCCTGGTCGGCGTTGTCCCACGGCGCAACCCTGGATTTCGACCTGAGCGGCAAACCTTCGGCATGGGGTAGCGGGCCGGATGCGGCGCCGCCCTCGTATGATGCGGTTAAACAATAAAATGCGCATTGAAGCCTGGGAACCGATGCTGTCGTCTGCCGTTACGAATCGTCGGGCGACGTATTGGAGCGCGACCTTCAGGTCGCTTCGGCGCACGACGTTGTGAGACGACCGAATACATTGGCATCCCGGTTGTCGAACGTTGAAGCGGCATGAATGCCGCGCCCCAATGGCGGTTCATGACAAGAGCGACCTCAAAATCAGCCGAGACTCCGAGGCCCAAATCTCCAGCCTACGCATGAACTACCGTTTTGACGGCGGCTTCCACCACGGATTTCATTTGCGCCAGTCCTTTGTCAAACTGGCTGTCAATCATCTGGTCGCCATTGAGAAGCAATCCGAAGATTTCTCCGGCCCCATTTCTTTTGCCGGACAGTGTCCGGGTTAAAACCGTTTGGCCGCTATTCGGCTGAAATGTGATCGGATGATCATACGGTTGTATTTTACGGGGAATCCGGAATTTCCACCTCGATCAATTCTTTGAGAAGCGCGAGCGATTCCTGCCAGCCGAGATAGCACATTTCCGCGGGAATGGCCGCGGGAATCCCTTCCTGCACGACGGTGAGGTCCGTCCCGCACAATACCTCCTTCAACGTCACCGTTGTTTGCATGTCGTCCTTCATATTTGGGTCATCGAATTTGTTCGAATACCGAATACGCGCGTACGGCGCCAGTTCCAGATAGGTCCCACCGAACGAATGGCTCTTGCCCGTGCCGAAATTCGTGAAGGACATTTTATAACCGCCGCCCACTTTGGCGTCCAAATGGTGGACCTTGCCGGTGAAACCGTTCGGCGGCAGCCATTTGGCCAGGGCCGCGGCATCCAGGAAGGCCCGATAGATTTTCTCCGGCGACGCACGGAGCACACGATGCAAACGGACGGTATTTGACATATTTTCGCCTGGTTAATGATTCATATTGCTGTTTTCGTCACTATAACGAACAAAGAAACCGGTTCCGGACAACAATTTCAAATATATTTTTGAGGCGATTGGGCGGGGATTCTTTGGCAAGTTTACACCGATGGATGCGAAGCACATTGTGATTGCAGGGGGCGGCGCGGCGGGATTTTTTGCCGCCCTGGCCTGCGCCGAAATGAATAAGGGCACAGAGATTCTCATCCTGGAAAAGACGGCACACTTTCTTGCCAAGGTAAAAATCTCCGGCGGCGGTCGGTGCAATGTGACTCACGCCAATTTTGATGCGCGCGAATTTGCGAAACGTTACCCGCGCGGCGAACGCCCCCTCATTTCCGCGTTTGCGCGATTTCAGGCGCGCGACACGGTCGCCTGGTTCGAAAGCCGGGGCGTCAAATTGAAAATTGAAAATGATGGCCGGATGTTTCCCGTATCCGATTCTTCGCAAACCATCATTGATTGCCTGCTGAATTCCGCCCGCCGTGCCGGAGTAAAACTAAAGGCCAATTGCGCCGTTGAAACGGTTGCCCGACGATCCGAAGGCGGATTTGAAATCGCCCTTTCCGGAGGTGAGAAATTGACCTGCGACAGATTGCTGCTGGCGACCGGCGGTTGCCGCACGCCCGCACTCGGACAATTGGCCGTTTCGCTGGGCCACCGTTTGGAACCGCCCGTTCCGTCATTGTTCACCTTCCATATTGCCACGCCATGGCTGAAAACGCTCGCCGGGATTTCGGTCGAGGACGCTGAGGTTTCCGTGGCGGGGATTGGACTTCGCCAGCGCGGCGCGCTGTTGGTCACGCATTGGGGTTTGAGCGGGCCGGCGATTTTGCGCCTGTCCGCCTGGGGCGCGCGCGAATTGCACGCGATGCATTATTCATTCCCGCTGCAGGTTAATTGGCTGCCTGATGTGAATGCCGAAACATTGACGGGACACTTTCAGGCGCGCCGAAATTCGCAGCCCGCCAAACGGATCATCAATTCACCGGTTGCCCCTGTGCCCGCCCGGCTCTGGGAACAAATCGTTCTGGCCGCCGGAATCGCCAGGGAAACCCGTTGGTCGGATTTTTCACGCGTTGCGCAACACGGTTTGGGGCAACAATTGTTCCGTTCGGAATTTCCCGTCACGGGAAAGAGCCTGAACAAAGATGAATTTGTGACCTGCGGCGGCGTTAATTTAAGCGAGGTTAATTTTAAAACCATGGAGAGCAAACTGTGCCCCGGCCTGTTTTTTGCCGGCGAAGTGCTCGACGTTGACGGAATCACCGGCGGTTTCAATTTTCAAGCCGCCTGGACGACCGGCTGGCTCGCTGGAAAAGCAATGGCATCCTGAGCCGTTCATTTTATCGCCGCATAGACGCGATGCACATCATCGTGATCGTCCAGCGCCTGGAGGAAATCCATGACTTCCTGGCGGTGCGCCGGGGAAACTTCCGTGAAATTCTTTGCGACGTATCGGATTTCCGAAGCGATGACGTTCCAGCCGGCGGCTTTCAACGCTTTGGAAACCTGATCGAGATCTTTGATTTCCGTGAGGAACCTCGCGCCTTTTTGGCCGTCGGGAACTTCCTCGGCCTCCAGCGGCTCGATTTCCTGCGCGCCGGCTTCAATCGCGTCCGCCTCCGCGTCACGGTTGGCGTCCGTGTGTGTGGCTTCGACGACGCCAAGGTGGTTGAAGAAAAAGCCGACGCTGCCCGGCTGGCCCAAAGAGCCGGCCTTGAAGAGATTCCGAATTTCCGGCGCGGTGCGATTGCGATTGTCGGTTAAACACTCAACGACCACCGGGACTTTGTGCGGGGCAAATCCTTCGTAAATAACGGTTTCATAATTCACTTTTTCTTCGCCGATACCCGCGCCTTTTTTTATGGCGCGCTCGATGGTGTCCTTATAAACGGAAGCTTTTTTGGCTTTTTCAACGGCGACAAACAGGCGTGGGTTGAGATCGGGATCCGCGCCGCCCAGCTTGGCCGCGACCATGATTTCGCGGACGAGTTTGACGACCAGTTGGCCCTTTTTCTGCGCGCTCGCTTCGCGCCCGGCTTGTTTCCATTGTGCACCCATAATCGTGAACTGGAACTTTAATCCATTCCGTGAGTACCTGCAATCATTGGCATTGAAGGTTAAAATAAAAAAGACCGCCTGAGGCTTCTACAGTCTCAGGCGGCTTTGGACCAACCCCACAAATTCCTAGTTAGACCACCGGCAGGGGCGTGAATTGCCGGCCCAATATCGGCACGCTCGGTGTCTTGAGCCAGTTTTCCAGCACGGCGGAATAGACGTTTCGAAAATCCACGTTATACTTGATGTCGCCTTCGAACAAATCCTGGGGCGCCAGGCTGGGATAAGCCCCCAGCAACCCCGCGTTCACTTTGTTCCCAACGATGAACATGGGCGCCGCGGCGCCGTGGTCCGTCCCGCCGTTGGCATTGTCGGAAACGCGGCGGCCAAATTCGCTGAAAGTCATCACCAAAACACGCTGCATATTGCCCTGGGCCTTTAAATCATCCACGAATGCTTTCATGGAATCGCCCAGATCGGCGAGCAACCGCTGTTGCGTGGGCAGTTGGTTGGTATGGGTGTCATAGCCGCCCTGCGAAACATAATAAATGCGCGTCGGCAACCCGCCGCCGATGAGCTTGGACACCATTTTCAAAGAGTTGCCAAGCTGCGAAGCCGGATAATTAACCTGATTCTGGCCGCGCGCGGCAATGGACCGGATTTCGGTCGAGCTGAGTTGCGCATCCAGCGCCATCCGCTCGATAAAATCCACGGCGCGCCCGCCGGTCATGGGCTTGGCGCTGGCGAGCATGCCGATACTGCCGCCGGAATTTTGATCCGCCGGGGTCATATCAATGTCGTTCAGTTTTTCGTAGGAGGCTTCCACCATGTCCGTTTGGCCGGGACGCGGATGGTCGCCGGGCATAAAGCGATAATTTTCCGGATTGGTCATGCACACGCCCTTGCCGGTGTGCGAGAAGAACGATTGGGGCAATTGTTGTTCAACCGCCACGGCCACGGCGGGGTCGCATCCCGAACAGGCATTGTCGAAATAACGCCCAATCCAGCCGTACTTTTCAAACTTGTCCGAATCGCTCGCCGTCTGCCAGATTTCCGTTGAACGGAAATGCGAGCGGTTCGGGTTTGGATAACCCACGCCCTGGACAACGGCCAGGTTGCCCGAATCGTAGAGGTTTTTGAAACCCGTCATGGCCGGGTGAAATCCGACATTATCATTCACTTTTAAAATTTTGTCAGCGGGCAGGCCGATGTGGGGGCGCGCATTGTGATAATAATCGCTCGAGTAAGGCACCACGGTGTTGATGCCGTCGTTGCCGCCGGCCATTTGCAGGACGACGAGAATCGTTCCGTCCTTGCCCGTGACCGCCTGGGTGGCGGAATCGGCGGCCTGGCTTTGCAGCGCGGCGAACGTGTTGGCCAGAAATGCCGGCACGGTCCAGGACAGCGCGCTGCCCAGCACCGTGGTCCGCAAAAACTCGCGGCGCGTTCGGAGTGTAATTTCATTCTTCATATCTTTTCCCTTTCACTTAAAAACTCACAACTCATCACTCAAATTTCAAAATGATCAAGTGACCTGATAGTCCGGTGTTGCCATGACCAGCCGGATGACGGTGAGGATGTCCGAGTCGTTCAATTGGGTGCGCGAGTTCAGAAAATCGCGCAGGGCGTTTTCCTGATCGTCGCTCAAGTCCGATTGCAGGAGCCGGTGTTCCACGGTGGCTACCAATAAATCCTTGTCCTGGCGCTCGTCGGGCGTGAATAGTTTGTCCACGTCCACGCCGCCGATCCTCATGCGTTGGGCCATTTTTTCCATTCGCTTTTCGGCGTTCGGACCTTTTTTACCATTTCCTTTGGGGCTGAAATCGGCGCCGGCGAGCGGCTGGAGCGTGCCCGACACGAGCGTGGCCGCCTCGTTGTAGCGCGCGAGCAGCGTGTTGGTTGTAATCCAGCTCACCCCGCCGTCCCAGCCTATGACATTGGGCGGCGCAAACAAGTCCTGGTCAAGGCTGCGCAACATGGCCATGCAAACGACTGGCGGCGGCAAATCGGATTCGAGCATTCGCGACGTGCCGACGAGCCATTG
>JASHPN010000173.1 GCA_030038175.1 Verrucomicrobiia bacterium | reverse complement strand
AATTCCACTTGTGCCATCCCATAACGAAGCCAGGCCGGCCCATCTTTCGGGAATTTCCTGAGATGCTGCCGGCTCAACTCGATCACCACCGCCGTCTGGCCCCGGTCCTCTGCAAGCCGTATTTGGTTAAATCTATTTCTCCGTTCCTCCATATCATCAGAGTCTCATTAACATGAATCGAAAGGCTACGGGTCTTTCACCACCGGTCAAGCGTTCCCGCCCAGGGCAGACGCATCTAAATTAGCGAAATTTCTCATTAACACCGTGGCTTTAGCCCGGTGTCAGGCCAGAGTCGAGTGGAAGAAGCCGTTTTAACGGCTTATGGACATCCCAAAAGCCGTTAAAACGGCTGCGGACTCTTTGACATGGCTGGTCCACCGGGCTAAAGCCACGGTGTTAATGAAAGCAGATCGGAAAACATTGAAATTTAGATGCGTCTGCCCTGGAATTTTGTCTCGCAACAGTTACGTTTTTTCGCAGCTTGCTTCAGGTTGCCGATCTGTGGCTTAATGTAACCCCGTGAATATCGTTGGCATTATTCCGGCGCGCTATGCTTCCACACGGTTCCCCGGCAAACCCCTGGCACTCATCGCGGGCAAACCTCTCATTCAACGCGTTGCCGAGCAGTGCAAAAGAGCAAAATCCCTTTCCGAGGTCATCGTCGCCACGGATGATGACCGGATTTTCAACGCGGTGAAGAAATTTTGCCGCGTGGAAATGACGGCAGCCAATCATCCAAGCGGTTCAGACCGAATCGCCGAAGTTGCGGCCAAAATCTCCTGTGACGCGGTTGTGAACATCCAGGGAGATGAACCGTTGATTGACCCGGCCGTAATTGATTCGGTGGCCGGCGCGCTTGAAAAGTCGGAGATGTCCACGGCGGCGGTCCGGATCCGCAAAGCGGATGACCTGGACAATCCGAATGCGGTGAAAGTGGTTGTCAGCGCCGCGGGGCGCGCGTTATACTTTTCAAGGCGCACGATTCCCTATCTGCGCGAGGCCGCCGGCGGTTCGACGAGCGAACGGTTGGCGGCATTTGCTTTTTTCAAGCATTTGGGCATCTACGGTTACCGGCGTGAAACGTTGTTGCGGCTGGTGAAATTTCCGGTATCGCCCCTGGAAAACGCGGAAAAGCTCGAGCAGTTGCGCGCGCTGGAAAACGGAATCGAAATTGCGGTCGTAAAAGTGGATTACGACAGCGCGGGCGTGGATGCGCCGGAAGATGTGAAAACGGTTGAGATGTTGTTAAATAAGTAAAAAAAGTTAAATGGTTGAATCGGTTATGTACTCGCAACATTTTGAGAAATTTGAGCTTTGCAGCCAGATCCGTCGCGCATCGGTTTCCCTCGCCAACAATATCGCCGAGGGGCATGGGCGGTTTCATTTTCTTGAACAGATCCAATTCAATTTGCAGGCCCGGGGTTCTTTGCAGGAATTAATTGACGATCTGAATATTTGCGAAGACGAGAATTATTTGCCGGCGGTCGAAATTGCGGCATTAAAAGAGAACGCCTCGTTGGTCCTTCGATTGATCAATGGTTACATTCGTTATTTGCGCGACCGCAAAACCGGCCAATCGTTGGCCCTGCGCGAAACTTCTCATTCTTGTGACCTGACCGACGATAAACTGGACGCCCTCCTGGCCAAACCCATTTAACTTTTTTAACTCTTTTAACGATTTAACCAACATGAAATTCATATTTGTAACCGGCGGCGTGGTGAGTTCGTTGGGCAAGGGTCTGACGGCGGCCGCGCTGGGCACATTGCTTGAAAATCGCGGCCTCAAGGTCGCGCTGCAAAAATTCGATCCCTATCTAAACGTGGATCCCGGCACGATGAACCCCTATCAGCACGGCGAGGTGTATGTGCTGGACGACGGCGCGGAAACGGACCTTGACCTGGGCCATTATGAGCGTTTCACGAGCACCAAACTGACCCGGATGAATAACCTGACCAGCGGCCAGGTGTACCAGACCGTGCTCAATAACGAGCGCGAGGGAAAATACCTGGGCAAAACCGTCCAGGTGATTCCGCACGTCACCGATGAGATCAAGAACCGCATTCATTTGCTGGCCGAGAAAACCAAGGCCGACGTCATCATTACGGAAATCGGCGGAACGACGGGCGATATCGAAGGCCTGCCGTTTGTGGAGGCCATTCGCGAGTTCGCCCTGGAAGTGAGCTTTCGCAATGCGATTTTCATTCACGTCACATATGTGCCGTATATCAAGGCGGCCGGTGAACTGAAAACCAAACCCACCCAGCAGTCCGTGGCGAAATTGCGCGAAATCGGCATCACCCCGCACGTGCTGGTTTGCCGTTGTGAAAAGCCCCTGGACAAGGAATTGCGGCAAAAAATCTCCATGTTTTGCAACGTGCCGGTCGAAGCCGTCATTGAAGAGAAGGACGTGGATCATTCCATCTACGAAGTGCCGCTGATGCTCCAGCGTGAGCGGATGGATGACCTGGTTTGCCGGCTGCTCGATTTGCACACGCCGGCGCCCAACATGGCGCACTGGCAGGAGATCATTCGCAAACTGATCGCGCCGCAACATCGTGTCCGCGTGGGAGTGGTGGGCAAATACATTGGGTTGCAGGATGCCTATAAATCTGTTTATGAGGCGATTATCCACGGCGGCGTCGCCAACGACTGCGGGGTGGAGATTGTGCAGGTGGATGCGGAGGAAATTGAGAAAGACGGTCCGGAGAAACAATTACACGGGCTGGGCGGGATTCTGGTGCCTGGCGGGTTCGGCGAGCGCGGTGTGGAAGGAAAAATCAAGGCGGCACAATACGCCCGCGAACAAAAAGTTCCCTACCTGGGCCTGTGCCTGGGCATGCAAATCGCCACCATCGAATTTGCCCGGAACGTCCTGAAACTCCCCAGGGCGCATTCCACCGAGTTTGACTTAAACACCCCCAACCCGGTCATTGCCATGCTGGACGAACAAAAGCGGGTGACCAAAAAAGGCGGCACGATGCGCCTGGGCGCCCAATCCTGCCAACTGGTCCTCGGAACCAAAGCGGCGGAGCTTTACGGTTCCTTTGTCATCAATGAGCGCCACCGTCATCGCTACGAGTTCAACAACGCATATCGGGAAAAATTTGAAAAAGCGGGGTTTGTCTTCAGCGGCAATTCCCCGGATGGGAAACTCGTCGAAGTGATCGAATTAAAGGACCATCCGTTTTTTGTCGCGAGCCAGTATCATCCGGAGTTTTTGAGCAAACCGCATCAGCCGCATCCGCTCTTCAAGGGTTTTATCGCCGCAGCGCACCAAAATATTCATCACAAACCGCTGTGACTTTTTTTGAAACCATTGCAACGGCATCCAGGGCCGGGAATTTGCGGTTTTTGGTTATCGGCGGGCTTGCGATCAATTTTTACGGATATTCCCGAGAAACGGGCGATTTGGATTTGTTGATTTGCTGCGACGGTCGCGAACAATGGCTGAGGTTATTTTCCGACCTCAATTATTCGGTCTTTAGGGATTCCAGAAGTTTTCTGCAACTTTCGCCTCTGGAACAAGGCGCTTGGCCTGTCGATTTGATGCTTGTGAGGCAAGGTACTTTCGAACCCATGTTCACGGCCGGGAGGGATGTCAATCTTTACGATGTCCAGTTGCGTATTCCTTCGTTGGAACATTTATTGATGTTGAAATTGCACGCTTTGAAGCACACCCGATTGAGCCGCTTCTTGAAAGACTTTCTGGATGTCGAATACCTGATTCGTATCAACAAGCTCGATATAAAGTCTGAAAATATGGGCAATTATTTGCGAAGTATGGCACAATGGAGTTGTATGAAAAAGTATCCGCAGCACTCGCCATCAAGTGACAGCCTCAACGAACTGCCGGTGCTTGAGCTTCCGTCAGATCCAAACTTTGATTCACGCCCGCCCCGGATTGATCACCAGGTCATGCTTCGTCGCATCGCGGAAAATATTCGGTGGCGAAATAGCCGGCCGGATGAAGCCGAACGCCGTGCCGCGGAGAAAATCTCTGCCGAATTTGTCCTCTAAGCGCCAGCCCCGCGCCTCACATATGGCCGATGATATTGTCGCCAAATTCGCTGCACTTGATTTGCGTGGCGCCTTCCATGAGCCGCGCGAAATCGTAAGTAACCCGTTTGGAAGCAATGGCGCCGTTGAGGCCCTTTAAAATCAGGTCGGCGGCTTCAATCCAGCCCAAATAGCGGAGCATCATTTCCCCGGAAAGCACAACGCTGCCCGGGTTGACCATGTCTTTGTTGGCATATTTGGGGGCCGTGCCGTGGGTGGCCTCGAAGATCGCATGGCCGGACACGTAATTTATGTTTCCGCCGGGCGCGATTCCGATTCCGCCCACTTGGGCCGCCAGGGCGTCGCTTAAATAATCGCCGTTCAAATTGAGCGTCGCGATCACGTCGAAATCGTCAGGACGCGTCAGGACCTGCTGGAGGGTAATGTCGGCGATGCTGTCCTTGATCACAATGCCCGCGCCGGGTTTGCCGTCGGGGATTTTGCACCAGGGTCCGCCGTCCAGTTCGACCGCCCCGTAGCTTTCTTTGGCGATTTTATATCCCCAATCACGGAAGGCGCCTTCGGTAAATTTCATGATATTGCCCTTGTGAACCAGGGTGATGCTCTTGCGTTTGTTGGCAATCGCATATTGGATGGCCGCGTGAATCAGGCGAATCGTTCCCAGGTAACTGACCGGCTTGAATCCGATGCCGACCATCACCGCCGCCTCCCGGTGCGGGGCTCCGATGGCTTCCAGTTCCTTCAGCCATTGCGCCGCGGCTTCTTTGGTGCCAAAGCGGACCTTCTTGAACTCCTTCGGAAACTCCTTCGCCAAAAAGTCCAGCACCTTTTGGCTTTCCGCCGTTCCACCGGCGTATTCTATTCCTGCGTAGATGTCCTCCGTATTTTCGCGAAAGATGACCATGTCCACCTT
>JASHPN010000172.1 GCA_030038175.1 Verrucomicrobiia bacterium | reverse complement strand
TTCCGCGCGATGGCGGTTGGGAAAAATCTCGGCGATATAAACCCAAATTACGGCTCCCTGCCCTACCGCGTGCGACGCGATGAACGCGAAGATAAACCACGGCACCAGCGCCGAATGCCCGCTAAAAAATCCCCATGCGGTCAACGCCAGGGAAATAATATAGCCAAACGAACCGATGAAAAGCAGGGTCCGCCGCCCCAACCGGTCAATCAGCGACAACCCCACGAACGTAAAAATCAGGTTCGTCACGCCGATGCCGACCGACTGCAACATCGCTGCGTTTTGGGCCAGACCAGCCATCTCGAAAATGCGCGGCGCGAAGTAGAGAATGGCATTGATGCCGGAAAGCTGGTTGAAGAAGGCAATCAAAATGGCCAGCAGGATCGGCTTGCGCAGGCGCTTTGTCCAAAAACCAGTGGAAACCGCCTGTTCAGACGACGCGGCCTGGATTTCCGCGGCCTGCGCCTCGAGTTTTTCCGGAGAGGCCTCCGGTTCCATCAGACGCAGCACCTGCATGCCTCCCTGGCGGTCGCCCTTGCGCCCGATGAGCCAGCGCGGGCTTTCCGGAAGGCCAAAGCACAGGAGGGTGTAAATGAGGGACGGAAATCCCGCCACGCCCAGCATCCAGCGCCAGGCATCGGCACCGACGTTTTTCGCCAAAAGCGCGTTGGAGCCATAGGCCACCATAATACCAAAGACGATATTGAATTGAAACATGCCCGCCAGCCGGCCGCGATACGCCGGCGGCGAAATCTCGGAAATGTAAAGCGGCGCCACGACGGTTGAAATGCCGATGCCCAGGCCGCCAATGAATCGCGCCGCAATAAACATCTCAACGCCCGTGGAAAAAGCGCACCCGAGGGCCGAGACGACATAAAGAATGCCGATCGAGAGCAAGGTAGTCTTCCGCCCGAAGCGGTCAGTGGGCAAGCCCCCCAGCAACGCGCCCAAAACTGTGCCATACAACGCCGACCCCATCGCAATACCATGGACGCCCGCGCTGAGGTGCCAAAGCGATTGAATGGTTTGTTCGGCGCCCGAAATGACGACCGTGTCGAATCCAAAAAGAAATCCGGCGAGTGCCGAAACGATGGACCAATAGAAAATCCGTGCTTTCATAATGTCGCGGGGATTGCGATGGGCGAGAGGATAACGGAACGATTGATTTGATGGCAACTAAAAGTGCGACGTCGCGTCGGGCCTCCCGGCCTGACGTAAAAAACGGCATCCTGCCGCCCGGAAATATTGTCGAAGGCGGATGATCTCCTTTTACGAATGTCTTTCTAAACTCGTGCGACTGTTCCGCCGCGCTGGAAGCGACGGCTCAACGGCAGGCAGGGAGGCCTGCCGCTACACCGCGCAATGCCCCAGCTCGCGCAAGGACGCGTAATCCTTTGGCCGCTCCGGCGTGGCCCGTCCAATAATGACATGGTCGAGCACTTCAATCTTCAACAGTTTCCCGGCGCGGATCAGGTCCCGCGTGGTCTTGATGTCGGCTTCGCTGGGCGAGGGATCGCCGCTGGGATGATTGTGGACCAGCACAATCGCCGCTGCGCCGGCCGCAATCGCGATTTTAAAAATCGCGCCCGGATCTACCAGAATTGTATCGCGCGTGCCATCGGAGATTTCTCTCACATCAATCAGCTTGTGTCGCGTGTTCAATAAGAGCACCTGAAGCGTTTCGGCGTTCTTAACCAGATTCTGTGCCCGCAGCAGTTCGACGACAATCTCCGGATTATCCAAAACCGGCGATTCTGACTGGATTTCCTTTGCCATTTTTACAGCCAATGAAAATGCCGCAACGAGCGTCACTGCCTTGTCCCGGCCAATGCCTTTGATGCATTGCAGGTCGGTGACCGAAGCCCGGGCGAGGGATTGCAACGTGCCGAATTTTTTTATCAATTGTTTACCCACATCCACAGCATTGGCGCCTTTCAATCCCGTCCGCAGCAAGATCGCGATCAATTCGGCCGGGCTCAATGCATCCGCGCCGTGGGCGGCGAGCCGTTCCCGCGGCCGCTCGCTGGCGGGCTGGTCTTTAATCCGCATGCCTTCTGCCATGGCGATATTTGAAATGAAAAATTAAAAAGGTAAAAGGAAAAAGGGGGAGCATACGCGCCCTGGCATGTGTCGCTGAGCGCCATCGCTCCCGGCGCTGGCGCGCCTTTGCGCCCGGTTCAGCGCGTGGTGGCGCGCGTTATTCCGACCGCGCTTGGAGCGCGACTATGTCTCCCGACTTATAGGGAGACCAGTCGTAGCGTGCACGTCTCGGATACTTGCACAAAGCACGGTGGTTTACCCTTCGTCGGGCCGCTACGGCTGGTGCGGTCGCACACAGCCGCGCTCCGGGCGCACGCGAAGCGCATGTGTTCCCCTCCTAAGGAACACGGTACGCCAAAGAGTTTAACCACATGGAGAATGGGAAAAGGGGTAACATCCGCTACAGTATTCAGCTTCAACGATTTAGTCCGCTACATTCGGGGTAACGCCGGGGTAACAGACCCCTTTCAAATGCCGGAATTCGAGAAATGCCTGGAATTCGCGGATGAAACTCTTGAACGGCTGATGGGCGATGGTTCATGCGGATACGCCGCCGACCTCCGAACCGGATTGGAATTCCGCTCCTGGCACCAAATAATGCGACCAGTAAACGAACCACAAAAAGCGGCTGTTTCATTGGGGAAATGCCTCAAGATCAGGTAAACGAACTTAGTAAACGAACACGGGAGTCTGTAGTCAGTGATCAGTAGTTTTTAGCACTCCCTTGATCCACAGCCTGCCGCGTCGTAGTCCCGTACGCATGGGAAGAAGGCGGGTCCAAGTCCGCAGGAATCCGAAACGTACAGGCGGGACGCGCTGTGCCACTAAGGCACACGTCGCTTTTTTCATTTTGGGGATTGAAAGTTCAGTTCGGGATGATACAATCCGCCGCTCGTTTTTGAGAGTTTCCGACAACCAAACATTTTCAATTTATGGCAAAAGCAGCGAAATCGAACAAATACGTTTATATTTTTGGGAATGAAAAGGCGGACGGCGACGGTTCCATGAAACCGCTCCTGGGCGGCAAGGGCGCCAATCTGGCCGAAATGTCCCGTATCGGGTTGCCGGTGCCTCCCGGCTTCACCATCACCACCGAGGTCTGCACCTATTTCTACGATAATAAGAAGACCTACCCAAAGGAACTTCAGGGACAGATCGCCGCGGGCATCGCCCACCTCGAAAAGATCATGGGCTATAAATTCGGCGACGCGAAGAATTTTCCGCTCCTGGTGGCCGTTCGGTCCGGCGCGCGCGATTCGATGCCCGGGATGATGGACACCATCCTGAACCTGGGTTTGAACGACGAGACTGTCCTCGCCCTGGTTGCGGCGACGAAAAATGAGCGGTTTGCCTGGGATTGTTATCGCCGTTTCATCCAGATGTACGGCGACGTGGTCATGGGCGTGCAGAAGCGCCCCGGTGAAGATCATGAACCGTTTGAAGTGGTCATCCACCGGCTCAAGCACGACAAATATCACGCGGATGTCGAGGACACCAAACTGGACACTGCGGACATGAAGGACCTCGTCCTGCGTTTCAAAACCCTCGTCAAGGAACGGACCGGCCAGGATTTTCCGAGCAACCCCTGGGACCAGCTCAAGGGCGCCATCGGCGCGGTGTTCGGTTCCTGGATGAACGATCGCGCGATTGTCTATCGCCGCAAATACGGCATCCCCCAGGAATGGGGAACGGCGGTGAACGTCCAGGCGATGGTGTTCGGCAATACTGGCGAGAAATCCGGCTCCGGCGTCGCTTTTACACGCGACCCGGCGACCGGTGAAAGAGTTTTCTACGGCGAATTCTTGATGAACGCGCAGGGCGAAGACGTGGTGGCCGGCGTGCGCACACCCGAGCCGGTGGCGCAATTGAAGAACCATTTGCCGCACTCTTTCGCGGAACTCGAAAAGGTCCGCAAAACATTGGAAACCCACTTCAAAGACGTTCAGGATTTTGAATTTACGATCCAGGAGGAAAAGCTGTTCATGCTCCAGACGCGCAACGGCAAGCGCACGGGCGTGGCCGCCGTTCGTTTCGCCTGCGAAATGGTGAAGGAAGGTTTGATTGACTGGAAGACGGCCATCAAACGCGTGCCCGCGGACCAATTAGACCAGGTGCTGGCCCCGATCTTTGACCGCAAGGCGATTGCATCCGCCAAGGCGATCGCCACCGGACTGCCGGCCGGGCCAGGCGCGGCCTCCGGCAAAGCATATTTTAACGCGGA
>JASHPN010000171.1 GCA_030038175.1 Verrucomicrobiia bacterium | reverse complement strand
CCATGCTGGCCGGCCTGACCAACGAATTTTATCGCCCGGCCAGCACCGCTTTGCTCACGGACCTGGTTCCTCCCGCGCGGCGCATCACCGCCTTTGCCACCCTGCGCATGGCGTTCAACGCCGGGTTCGCGTTCGGACCGGCCACCGCGGGCTTCCTCGCCGCGTACGGATTTTTCTGGCTCTTCGCCGGGAACGCCGCGAGTTCCGTCCTGTTTGGCCTGGTGGCGCTGCTCGCGCTGCCCCGCATCGCGCATGCCCATCACCAGAACGCCGGCTGGGGCCAGGCGCTGGGGGTGTTGCGGCATGATCACAAGCTCCATCAATTGCTCCTGGCCAACTTCGCCATCGGCCTCGTGTTCTTCCAGGTCGCGTCCACGTTCGGCCTTTACGTGACGCACCAGGGATTTTCCGCCGCTACCTACGGCCTGGTGGTTTCCCTGAACGGCGCGCTCGTCGTGCTCATCGAACTGCCGCTCACCACCGTCACCCGGAGATTTCCCGCGCGACGTGTGATGGCCGCCGGCTACACCCTGATCGGCCTTGGCTTTGGCCTCAACGCCTTTGCCCACACCCTCACGATGCTCGTGGTATGCATGATTATCTTTACCCTGGGTGAAATGATCACCATGCCGACAGCCAGTGCCTATCTGGCCAACCTCGCCCCGCCGGAAATGCGCGGACGCTACCTGGGTGTCTCCGGTCTTACGTGGTCGTTGGCTCTCATCATCGGTCCTGGCCTGGGCATGAAATTGTTCACTGCTGATCCGGCAATCTACTGGATTGCGTGCGTCGCGATGGGGTTATTTGCGGCGGCAATTATATCCGGAGCAAGAACAGAGTCCGTGTTAAAGTAACAAAAGCAAAAGAAGATTTATGAACTCCAAAGATTTTTTACCGAGGAACGTGCCTTTGGGACAGAGGATTCGGCTCGCAAGTTCGGCTGAACCAACGCCGGCGGATTTGGAGGGGATGCTGAAAGAGCTAGGCGCAGGGAATCGGCGTTTTCTCGGCACGACTTTTGGCCGCGGTGAATGTGATCTCACGACCTTCCTTCAAGAATGCCGGGACGGAGAGGATGAGAAGAAAATCCCGGCGAATAAGGTGCCACAAAGTATATTTTGGGTGGTGGATGGAGACAGCCAGGCGGTCGGCATGGTGCGCGTGAGGCATCGTTTGAACGAGCGGCTGCTCCAATATGGTGGAAATATAGGTTACTACATTCGGCCCTCCGAGCGCGGCAAAGGTTATGCAAAGAAGGCGTTGGCATTGGCGCTGGAGAAATTGCGACAAATAGGGGCGCAGCGGGCGTTGCTAACGGTTCATCCGGATAATATGGCCTCGGCGCGCGTCGTGCTGGCGGCCGGCGGGGTGCAGGCGGGTCAGGGGAAGGACCCGGTTTCGGGAGAAATTGTGAACCGGTATTGGATTAGTTTGGAGATTTGAATTATGAACGTGAGTGATTTTCTTCGTCTCGGTGTCCCGCGTGCGCCGGAGGGGCTGCCGGTGGCGGCCTGCTTTCGCAAAGCCCACGGTGTCGCTGACTGGAAACTGTTATTGAATGAATGAACCAACGGGATAGCGAATGTCAAAACTCGCCCTCTTATTCGATTAGTATTAAAATTTAGAGAGCCTAGTAAACTAGACAAAGTCATGCAAACAAATGGCACCTCAGTATCGCACGAATCGGCAAAGTTCGGAGGGTTTCAATTCACCCACGAACTCGAAGGTTGTTTTGAAAGATTGACAAACCTTCTCGACAGATTTCTGAGTTCTGAGGCGAAACATTTTCCGCATCCCGTTGGTTTGGTGGCTGAAAATGTGCGTCAGAATGCGCTTGCAATCCTGGCCCTGACGCCAGAGGCGTGTCTTACAGAAGCATTTCTCGTAACGCGAGTGATGTTGGACTCTGCCTTAACGGCTAGCTATTTGCTCGTTGCCGACAGCAATGAAAGAGAAGCCTACCTTGCGCAGGCTCCATCCGTGGAGGCATTGCGTCAAGGGACACCCGATGAGATCATCGCACAAGCCAAGACACTCAAACAACCCGATCATATTCCGCTCCACCGGTTGAAGCCGTTGAACGATCGGCTTGAAATAATCTGTTCGAAAACAGGTGCAAACCGCGACGCCTGGCGGATGCTCGTCGCTTCGATCTACCCGGAAACGACCGAAATGTTAGCAGGGTCAATCCATGGTTATGCCTTTCGATTTGGACCAATGAGTGAAAGAAACAGCGGTGGTGGATTCTCGATGGTCTTTTTGATGGGCAGTAGCATCCTGCATGAATTGATTACAGCTTTAGCGAAACACATTAACAGTGACTTTTGGAAAGTCGAATCAACTGCTGTTAACGATAAAGTATGTGCGCTTATGCAGAAAAGCAAAGCAGGCATCGATTCCCCAGTTCAAGGTGCGTGGGATCGAATGGAACGGCTTGAATATTTAGGATCACGCAAGTTGTCTCCGCAACTTGCTGAATTCCAAGAGGCCTTCACGCTCAGTTACGAGGCTGCATTGATCGCGCCAACGCTACGGAAGCAAGATGACCGAGAGCGGTTCAAACACGCAGCTTTATATTTCAGACGCGCTCTGAACGATCTCAGGGCCGTTTGGATTCTCTTGGCGAATGGATACACGGCACAGGCATCCAGTTGTGCCGGGTCGCTTTTCGAAAGTTGCTTGGCGACGATTTGTCTATTGGAAGATGATAACATCCAAAGGTATGAATCGAAGCGCCTATCCGTAACGGGAAATGATTTTCCTTGGGGAGCCATGGAGATGGCAAAGATGGTGTGCGCGAAGGGGTGCGACCTCACTGTTCCTAACCCCAAGTATGAAAATAGCTGGCGATCCCTCTATGCCCGCTACGTTTGGCTTTCTCAAATCAGGCACTCAACATTTCAATCCGTGATTCATGAGGCTGCATCTACGAAGCTTGATTGTGGAGACTATTTAATCATGGCGATGCCGAATTGTACGGAGAGCGACCTGCCTGTCAAAATTGGAATCGCTATCGGCGCGCTCGTGGACATTCAAGACGCCACTGACGCACTTTTGTCTGCGTTTGAATATAATCCCCAGGCGGGCAATCAGTTGTTTGATGATCGCAAGCAAAACGCCGCGGCGAAGATCGATTCACTTGTTAGAGTGTACATGCAGATGAAGAACCCTATTACAATTGCAGGTACGAAATTTATGTTGCGGCACCCACCTGTTCCCGAAAACTAAAATTATTTCGGAACTCAAACGAAAATTGAAAGATGAACTCGTGCTTCGCGCGGCTTCGCAATCAGCGGCTTGATTTTAGGGGGGCATTACCCAGGGCGGCGCGCTCGCAGACTCGCGCTCTGCCCCGGGCTAAAATATTTCACCCCTACAGGGTTTTCAGTCAGAGCTTCCTGACGTCGGCTGCTACGCAGCAAAGGGTGTGCGCGCTTGCCAAAACGGCTGGTGCGGTTAGTTTGTCGCTTGTAAAACCAAAGTCTGATTATGTCCAACGAATCCAAAATCCAATTGTGTCCCACCCAGCAAACGGCGCTCGATCATTTGCTAAAGGGTTTGCCGATCGGTTCGATTTTCCGCGTGTGGGGCGGAGTCGGGCGCGGCAAATCCACCGTGCTAAAACAGGTCCATCGGCACACCGGCGGCGCGTTTCTCGGCATGAAGGACTTTGTGGACGCATCCAGCCAAAAGCATCCGCTGGCGTTGGAGGAAACGCTCTACAATCTGGTGCTCGAGGCCCTGAAGGCGCATCCCGTGGTGATTGTGGACGATTTTCACCTGCTCGATTTATATCACGCAGGCTGCCATTTTTATCCGCGCTCCGGCTATTTGAACTCCGTGATCATGGGGTTGTGCAACTATGCTTTGGAGGCGGACCGCAAATTAATTTTCAGCACGACGAGTCACCTGGCCGAAGCCGCGGCGCAGCGGAGCTATTCCTTTGGCATAGAGAAGTTCAAAGTGGAGGATTACGCCGCGCTGATGAACGGATGGCTGGGCAAAAAAGCGGCGAAGCTGGACTTTGAAAAGATCTTCCGTTTCGCGCCCAAGCTGAACGCGCATCAACTCAAGGCGGCGTGCAAGTGGCTGGCGGAGCATTCGTCGCTGAATACGGACGTTTTCATCGAGTATCTGCGCTCGCAACGCCTGGCCAGCAACGTGGACCTCGAGGAAGTGCAGGCCGTTGACCTGCGTGATCTGAAAGGCGTGGATGATGTGTTGCAACAGTTGGAAATTAACATTGTCCTGCCGCTGGAAAATGATGCGCTGGCGAACGAATTCAAGCTCCGGTCAAAACGCGGCGTGATGCTCTACGGCCCGCCGGGCACGGGCAAGACGACGGTGGGCCGCGCGCTGGCGCACCGCTTGAAAGGGAAGTTCTTTTTGATAGACGGAACGTTTATCGCCGGCACGAATGAGTTCTACAGGCGCATCAATCAGGTGTTCGAGGCGGCGAAGGAAAACGCGCCCTCGGTCATCTTCATTGACGATGCGGACACGATCTTTGAGGACGGCGAGGAGCGCGGGCTTTACCGTTACCTGCTCACGATGCTCGATGGCCTGGAAAGTGAAAGCGCCGGCCGTATCTGTGTGATGATGACGGCGATGAACGTTGCCAATTTGCCGCCGGCCTTGACGCGGTCGGGTCGCGTGGAGTTGTGGCTGGAAATGAAGTTGCCGAACGCGGAAGCGCGCCGGTTGATCATGGAACAACGCATCGCCGAATTGCCGAAGGAACTGCGGCAGGTGGATATGGCCGCGCTGACGGCGGCCACCGAAGGCTTCACGGGCGCGGATTTGAAACGGCTGGTAGATGACGGAAAAGCCATTTTCGCCTACGACAAATCGAAACGGCATGAGCTGAAGCCGCCAACGGAATATTTTCTAAGGGCTGCGGAAGGCGTGCGCCAGAACAAGCAACGCTTTGCCGAAGCCGAAGCGCACGCCGCGATGAAGCCAAAATTTCCAATGCCGGGATTTTCCAGTTTCGTGGTGAGCAAGTTCATGCAGCAGGGAAATGACGACGAATGAAATGGCCTGGCGTTTGGAGCGCGGGATTTATCCCGCTTCATCGCCGGAATACGGGACTGCCGCAGGGCCGGAGAGGTCACGGTTTCGGACGCGAAGTCGTCTCGCCCACTGCGTCATGCGCGTCAACCTAAGGGTTAACGGGTATAAACTGTGGATTATTGTTTTCGAAAAAGCCGCAAATCAGATGCGCGCTTCGCGCGGCTTCGCAATCAGCGGCTGGGTATCTGGTGCCTGTAACCCAGGGCGGCGGGCTCGCCGACTCGCCCTCTGCCCTGGGCTATAATATTGCACCCTTACAGGGTTTTCAGTTAGAGCCTCGCGGACTCGACTTTAATTTGTGCTAGAAACGTCGAAAACGTTCAAGAAAGAGCGTGTCGTTAGGTTGAGGCGCGTGCGCCCACCGCGGCATCGCGCTCCGGTTCATGGCCCGAGGCATGTCCAATCTTTGAGGTCGGAACATTCATGATCGGCGGGGCATTTAGTCAGAGCCTCCGGACGTCGGCTCCTGCGAAGTTGAATGCGCCCTCGGCGGCGGGAACAAGTCGCGGTTGCGTCTCTTGTGAAACATGTTATACTTTGATCATGAAAACGATCACCATTCGCGATTTGCGCCAGCGCTGGCCGGAGGCGGAGGCGGCGCTGCAAGTTGAAAATGAAATCATCATTACCCGCGATTCCCGGCCTGTGGCGAAGCTCGTGCGCGTGGCGCCTCAAAAGAAACAACGAAAGCGATGGGATCCCAAAGAGCACATGCGCTGGCTGAAAAAAATTTGGGGAGGCAAGCAGGTGCGGTTAGTGGACAAGTATCTTAGCGCCGACCGCCAAGAGCGGCAATTTGGGACCGGAAAATGATTTATCTGG
>JASHPN010000170.1 GCA_030038175.1 Verrucomicrobiia bacterium | reverse complement strand
ACCGATAATTCAATCGTGGCCGCGCCCGCGTGGGTTCCGCACCGGCTGGCGCTCTATTATACCTCTTACAAACTCGGCAATCCGGACATCTTTTATCATGACCTCTCCACCGGCCAACGCCGGAAATTTGCCGCCTACGGCGGCCTCAACACCAGCGCCGCCGTTTCCCCGGACGGTACCCGAGTGGCCATGATTTTGAGCCGGAGCGGCGATCCCAATGTCTGGGTCTGCAGCGCTGACGGCGCCGGCCTGCGCCAACTCACGCATACGCATGCGGATGATTCCTGCCCGTGCTGGTCGCCGGACGGCCAATGGATTTGTTATGCGACCAAAGTCAATGGCCGCCGCAGGCTCGCCAAAATTTCGCCCGATGGCGGAGAACCGGTAGTGATTCAAACGCCAGGCGCGCCCAATCCCACCGATCCGGACTGGTCGCCGGATGGCAGGTGGATCGCCTTTTGTTCTCAAATGGGGAATTTTCAGATTTGCGTCATGTCCGCGGACGGCAGCATCCCGCCCAGGACGCTCGCGGAAGGGGAACATCCTTCCTGGGCGCCCAACTCCCGCACGCTGGTCTATAATCATGCCGTTGATTACCGGCAGGTTTTGTCTGTGCTTGACGTTTCTACCGGTCAGCACAAGAATGCAGGCCGGGTTTCAGGTGACGATTCTGAGCCGGCTTGGGCCAAATAACATTGATTTTTTACGTAAATAAACCCGATAATTACATATGAAGAAAACTGTCCTTTATTCAGCCATGCTGGCACTGGCCGTCGCAATGGCCACGACCGGCTGCCGGCATCATCCCGAAGGTCCCGTCACGGCTCTGGGAGAGCCGAACTCCAATGTCGTTGACTTAAATACTCCGCCGACGACGATTCCTTACCAACAGGTGAACAATGCCCAGAGTACGCAGATTGCCGAGAATGGGCCGTTCAACCCGGACAACTGGAATCAGGATCCTGACGCGCTGGCGGCGGACACCATTCATTTCGCTTTTGACAGCGCGGTGGTTCGCGACACGGATCAGGCCAAAATCCAGGCCGTGGCGCAGGCGTTGCAATCGGATGCGAGCGCCAACCTGTTGATCGCAGGTAACTGCGACGAACGCGGCACCGAGGAATACAATCGCTCCCTCGGCGAACGCCGCGCGGATAACGCGCGCGCGGCGCTGGCCGGCATGAATATTGACCCCAATCGCATCCATACCATCAGTTACGGCAAAGATAAACCCGTAGATCCCGGCCACGATGCCGCGGCCTGGGCCAAAAACCGCAATGATACTTTTATCGTCCTCCACCGGAAAACCGGCGCGTAATTGATTTTAACGCGATAAAGTCGTATGAAAAAGAATATTATTTATTCAACCGTCCTGGCCTTCGCCGTCGTGATCGCCTCGACGGGCTGCAAACATCATCCCCCACCGCTGACGCCGCTGCCGAATGGCGGTTATGGCAATGTCGGCGAAGTTGGCGGCGGCGGAACGCTGCCTCCAGGCGGACCGATAACGCCTGGCCAGCCGTTTGCCGAACCCACGGCGTTCAATCCGGACGACTGGAATATGGATCCCAACGCGCTGGCGGCGGACACGATTCATTTCGCTTTCGACAGCGCGGTGATTCGCGACAGCGATCAGGCCAATCTCCAGGCCGTGGCACAGGCGCTGCAATCGGATTCGACCGCCAATCTGTTGATCGAAGGCAACTGCGACGAGCGCGGCACCGAGGAATACAATCGCTCCCTCGGCGAACGCCGCGCGGATACCGCCCGCGAAGCGCTCGGCGGTATGAGCATTGACCCCAGTCGCATCCATACCATCAGCTACGGCAAAGACAAACCCGTAGATCCCGGCCACGACGAAGCCGCCTGGTCCAAAAACCGCAACGATACTTTCATTATCCTCCATCATAAATGATGTTCGTTTTTGCCCCTTTACAATCATTGGTAGAGGGCGTAGGCTGGTATAGGCTTAAATAAACGGAAATTATATGAATATCACTTTTGCATGGATGTTAGGGGGTTGGGAGATGATCCTGATCCTGGCAGTCATCCTTATTTTGTTCGGTGCAAAACGGTTGCCTGAACTGGCCAAGGGACTGGGCACCGGCATCAAGGAATTTAAAAAGGCGACGCGCGAAGTGACCGACGAAATCCAAAACGCGGCGGACGATAAACACCAGCCGCAGCAGCAGAATAAAGCCATCGCCAACACGCCCTCGCAGCCGCCCCAAACCGTCTCGCAATCGTCTGGTCCGTCCAACACGCCCAAGGTTTAACAGCCCGTTAAAAAACTATGGGTACCGCCGTTTCCTCAAGAACCGGGCGCCGACGAGGCGCGGCGAAGGAGAATATCCTTTACGGATCTTCGACTGAGGAGCAACGAAGTCGCCGCCCGGTTCTTGAGGAAACCCTCCGGGCTGAGGTCTTTTTGCCTTTGGGCTTTGTCGCTCCTCGCTTACAGATCGCTAACGGATATGCTCGCTCGTCGCTCCGCGCCCAAAGCCAAAAACCCTCTCAGCGGCGGTGCCCAGAGTTTTTTATCGGGCTGTTGAGGGGCATTCCACATGCCCGTTGATCCCGAAACGGAATCTCCCGAAGAAGCCGAGGGCGGCCCGGTAAAAAGTTTTCTCGAACATCTCGAAGACTTCCGCTGGGTCCTCATCAAAAGCCTCGTCACACTTGGTCTGGCCATGATCGTATGTCTCATCGCCGCCAATTATTTGGTTGCGGTTCTCAAATGGCCGTTGTCGCATAACCCGCTCGTTTATCTGGGGCACACCATCACCTGGAAAGTGCCTTTCGTTTCGACTCCCCGGCAGGCGCTGCCCCAGATCGCGATTGTCAGTTTTGGCACCAACCGTCTGGGCAACTTTCAAGTCTCTTCCAACGAACAAATGGCGTTCAATCTGGGCACCAACTCGTTTGTATCCGTGCAAATCGAACCGCTCATGATCGGCACCAACCAGGTCCTGAGCTGGAGCGTGACGCCCGACACGCACCCCCTCTCCGAGGCGCAACGGCTCAACGTGGACCTCATCAATTTAAGTCCCGCAGGGGCCTTTATCGTCGCGTTCCAGGTCGCCTTTTACGGCGGCATGGTGGTGGCTTCGCCCTTGATTTTATACTTTATCGCTTCCTTCGTTTTCCCGGCCCTGCGTATTCATGAGCGTAAGCACGTCTATCGCGCGCTCGGTTTCGGCGGCGGCCTGTTTATCGTCGGCGTGGCGTTTTGCTATTTCATTTTGATGCCCGTCGCCCTGGCGGCGTCGCAATGGTACGCCAAATGGCTCGGCTTTGGCGCGTTCCAATGGCGGGCGGAAGATTATATCAGTTTTGTGTGCCGGTTCATGCTCGGCATGGGCATCGGATTTGAATTGCCGGTCGTGATTCTCACCCTGGTGAAAATCGGCGTGCTGAGCTATTCGACTCTCGCCAAAGCCCGGCGCTACATGATCGTGATCAATTTGATTCTCGGCGCGGTCCTGACTACGCCCGAAGTCATCACCCAGCTCACCATGTTCATCCCCTTGCAATTGCTCTACGAGGTCACCGTCTGGATCGCCTGGTATTGGGACCGCCAGGAACGCAAAAGAGCACAATGAA
>JASHPN010000169.1 GCA_030038175.1 Verrucomicrobiia bacterium | reverse complement strand
ACTAAATCCAAAGACGCATCGTCTCCGCACGGTCACCATCGTCCGGGCGAATATCAGGATTAATGACGTCAGTTGGGCCCGGGTGCCGGGCACGGACGTGGCCGATCTCCAGATCGCCGGTTTCGAAGACAATATGTCGGAAGACTTGCGCAGCGCATTGCGGCAAATCAAATCACACAACATCCGCAGGCTCATTTTGGATTTGCGCGACAATCCCGGCGGCGTTTTGGACGAGGCCGTGGCGACCGCGAGCGAATTTTTGCCGGGGGGAAACGTGCTGCTCGTGAAGGATGCGCAGGGGAAGATCACGCCCATTCCGGTCAAGCCAGGCGGTTTGATGACCAATATGCCGATGGCCGTCTTAATTAATGGCGGATCGGCGAGCGCCGCGGAAATCGTGGCCGGCGCCCTGCGGGACGGAGGCCGGGCCGAACTTATCGGCGAAACAACCTTTGGCACGGGCACAGTGCTGAATGAATTTGCCCTGACGGGCGGTTCGGCCATTTTGCTGGCGGTGGATGAATGGCTCACCCCGAACGGACAATCGTTTTGGCACATTGGAATCACGCCGCAGATCCCGGTTGAACTGCCGCCGGACGTTTATCCGCTGAGACCGGCTGAATTGCACGAAATGGGACAGTCGGATATTCGCTCTTCAGACGACAAGCAATTATTACAGGCACTAAAATGGATTACTCAACAAAAATGAAAAAGCACCAGGGAAGATCGTCCGTTATCATTCTTTTACTGTTTTGGTTTTTAACTGGAATCACGGCTTACGGCTCTGATTCGCCATCGCCGCAAGTGGAATTGGTGGCGCCTGGTATTTGGCGGATTCGGTTCGGGAACCCGGAAGAATTTACGCCCACACATTTTCGGACGGCGCCCATCGCCAAAGCCGGGCTGGACAACATGCCTTTTCAGGGATCGCCGCCGGTGGATCCGGACCGCATCGTATTTCAGGCGTCGGATCGGGGATGTTCGTTGCGCCTGCCGATGGCCGGGCGCGAGAGCATTTATGGGCTGGGCCTGAGCACGGAACTTTTTGACATGAGCCAAAGCAGCAAAGGCGGGCAGGCCGGCAGGCAGATATTTCTCAAACCCACGGACTTGCCCGAGAATGACCTGGGTGAATCGCACGCGCCGGATCCGTTCTACGTTTCTTCGAAAGGCTACGGCGTTTTCGTAGATACCGCGCGATTTGCGACCTATCTGACGGGCGACGTGACGCCGGCCGGATCCCAGGAGGATGAGGCCGGCAACAGTGTGCAAACCAGCACCACCGCCCTGTATCGCCCTCGCGCGCAACGCGTGAAGACAATGCTCGTGGACATACCGGCGGCCAAAGGCGTGGACGTCTATATCTTTGCGGGGCCAACGCCGTTGGAAGCCGTGGAACGATACATTCTTTTCTCAGGCGGCGGGGCGGTTCCGCCTTTGTGGGGATTGGGCGTGCAGTATCGGGGCTACGCAAAATATGGCGCGGACGATACCCTGGCCCTGGCGCAGAAGCTTCGGGATGAACACATGCCTTGCGACGTGTGGGGCGTCGAACCCGGATGGCAATCCCACGTTTATTCCTGCTCGTTCGTTTGGAATACCAATACGTTTCCTGATCCGGACGGTTTTCTTCAGAAAATGCATGACATGCATTACCGGATGAATATGTGGGAGCACGCTTTCACGCACCCGACTTCGCCCATTTATGACCAGATCAAGCCATGGTCGGGCAATTATTTGGTCTGGAATGGACTGGTACCCGATTTCGCGACGCCGGAGGGGCGCAAAATATTTCTCGAACAGAATGATGCGGCATTGTTTGACAAGGGCGTGGAAGCGGTAAAACTGGATGAATGCGATTACCAGCCCGAATCGCCCGCGCCCTGGTCTTTCCCCCTGGCCACGGCGTTTCCATCCGGGCTCGATGGGGAGGTGATGCATTCCCTGTTTGGAGTCCTTTACCAGCAAACGATGCTCGAGCCGTATCAGAAGAAAGGGCTTCGGACCTGGGGCCTGGTGCGCAATTCGCAGGCATTGGCCGCTCCCCTGCCCTATGTTCTTTATAGCGACACGTATGATGCGCGGTGTTATGTGCGCGGGGTCGTGAACGAGGGTTTCAACGGACTGCTTTGGACGCCGGAAGTGCGAGTCGCCAGCTCGGAGGAAGATTTCTATCGCCGCATCGAAGCGGTCATGTTTTCGGCTGACGCCGTGATTGACTCCTGGTTTATCAAAAATCCGCCGTGGGACCAGTTAGACCGCGGAAAAAATAACCGCGACGAATTGATGCCGGACCGGGACACTGTCGTCCAAAACGTCCGCAAATTGCTCCAACTTCGGATGACCTTCATTCCCTATCTTTATACCGCGTTCAACGAATATCATTGGACCGGGAAACCACCGATTCGCGCGCTGGTGCTGGACTGGCCGAACGATCCCAAAGTGCGCCAAATTGACGATGAATTCATGTTCGGCGATTCGGTGCTGGCAGCGCCGATGTTCGCCGGCGAGCCGCAACGCGATGTTTATCTGCCGGCCGGCGATTGGTATGACTTTTGGACTCATGCGCGGATCACTGGTGGGACGACGATTGAGGCGACCAATGACCTGGGCCAGATTCCTTTATTTGTGAAAGATGGAACTCTGTTGCCTCTGGCCGAACCGGTCGAATTTATCAAACCGGACACGTGTTTCAACATCACGGTCAATGTCGTGGGCGATCATCCCGCTGATTTCACGCTCTACGAAGACGATGGCCTGACGCTAGACTATGCCAGTGGACAACAAAATCAGATCCTGCTTCACGCCGACGGCGCGAACCATTCCTTCACCAGCACCGGCGACTATCATGGTCCGGCGCGTTTTAAGATTACGGGTTGGGCTCAATTTTAACCGCTTCCCTGCCCACTGAATGGTTACAGCCAGGCACGCGCTTGTTTTGATTTTTGTGATGGCAGCGCTGGTTTGCCGCGCATCCTCGGTGTTCCGGGACGTTCAGGATCTTCCCATCCAGACCAATCTACCGGACGTCATGACGATGGACGACGGCGCGAAAGTGACTAACCTGGAGCAATGGCAAATGCGCCGCGAGGAGATCAAGGCCGTTCTCGAATATTATGAACTGGGGCATCCACCCCCGCCGCCGGGAAACGTAAAAGGAAACGTCATCCGTGCGCAGGAACTGCTGAATGGTACGGTGCGATACCGGCTCGTGCATATCTCGTTCGGGCCGCATCACAAATTGGGTTTTGACGTCGCCGTTTTCACCCCAAGAGGCAGCGGTCCGTTTCCCACGATCATCCTGCCCTCCACGGTCACGCCGGGAGATGATCTCACGAACCACGCCGCTACTGCTGCCAACAATCCTTCCAATCCTGACCGTGCGGCGCTGGGTTTTACTAACATACTCTATCGGGGTTATGCGCTGGTCACGTATCGTCACACCGAATGTGGCGTGGATAACAGGACTTACCGGACCACTTCATTTTTTCCCGCCTATCCCGGCTACGATTGGGGCGAAATGATGGGGTGGGCCTGGGGCTTTTCGCGAGTCGTTGATTATTTGGAAACGCAGTCGTTTGCCGACAAAAGCAAATTGATTGCGGTGGGCCATTCGCGCCGGGGCAAAATCGCAATGACGGCCGCGGCCTTTGACGATCGGATTGCCCTGGTCGCGCCGGGCGGTTCTGGTTGCATGGGTTCGAGCGCCTATCGCTTTTGCGGGCCGGGCCGCGGCGGCAAGGAAGGCATCGAAGCCATGATTCACTTGCATTATTTTTGGTACACGCCAAGGTTCACGGAGTTTTCCAATCGGGTTTACCAGGTCCCTTTTGACGCGCATTGGGTCGCCGCGCTCATTGCTCCGCGCCCCTATCTTGCCGTTGACGCCACGCAGGACATCTTCTGTGTGCCCAATGCGGTGAAACAAACCTATCTTGCCGCCAAGCCGGTTTATGCGTTTCTGGACAATCCCAGCGGCATCGGCGTCCACTTCGAAAACCATCCACACGAGCTTTCGTCTTCGGACTGGACTGCGATTCTGGATTTTGCCGACCAACAATTGCGCGGCATTGATCATCACCGCACCTTCGACCAATTTCCGCCGGATCCGAGTTCAACGAACGGCGTCGTGGCAAGCCACGAAAAATAGAGAATTATCAGTTAGGTTCCTCGCAATACAACGCCGCGCTGGAAGCGATCACGGGCCAATTCACAGCGCCCGACGCGAATTCGCTCTGCTTTATGATCGCCCGCGTGCAGCGATTCTTTTTTCGGATTAAAACGCGTCAACGAACATTGTAGCCACTTTGCTCTATATGCAACCGATTGACACGCCCGCTCCCTCACCCGCCGTCGCTACGCTATGGCGCGGCAAGCGGTCGCGGTTCGGTTGGATGGCCTAGCGCGTTGGTGACTCCCAGGTTGTATGCTTCAAATGCCCATACGTCGGCAGTCTGCGCGATACGCTTGTCCGTTGGCATATATCCATGGCTGGTTTTGGTTTCAATGCGGATGAGCACCGGATTTTCACAGCCCTGGGCATGCTGCAGGGCGGCGGCAAACTTGTAAGAGTGGCTTGGGACCACACGGTCGTCGTGATCCGCCGTGGTGATGATCGTAGGCGGATAGCACGTGCCTTTGTGAAGATTGGCCAACGGCGAATACGCATAAAGCCAGTGAAACGCTTTTTCATCAGTTGAGGCGCCATATTCCGGCGCCCAAAGCGCGCCGCCGGAGAATTTCTGGTAGCGCAACATGTCCAGAACTCCGGCCCCGGCATACGCCGCGCCAAATAATTCCGGATGCTGGGTGATGCTTGCGCCGATGAGGAGGCCGCCGTTGGAGTATCCCTGAATTCCCAACCGGCGCGGCGATGTGTATTTCTGCGCAATCAGGTATTTCGCCGCCCAGGCAAAATCATCGAAAACGTTCTGCTTTTTGCCCAGCATACCGGCTTCGTGCCATTCCTCGCCATATTCACCGCCGCCGCGAAGATTGGCCACCGCATAAATGCCGCCCAATTCCAGCCACACCGGCAGCATCGGGTTGAAGCGGGGCACAATGTTGATGTCAAAACCGCCATAGCCGTAAAGAATCGTTGGATTGGCGCCGTCGCAGGTGACGTCCTTCTTTGCGACGACGAACATGGGAATCTTCGTGCCATCTTTGGAGGGGTAGAAGACCTGCTTGACCTGATAGGGAGCGGGATCAAATTGGACGTCAGGCTTGAAAAACACCTGGCTGGTTCTTTCTCCCAGGTCATAGCGATAAACTGATTCGGGATACAGGAACGAGGTGAAACCGTAGTAAATCGTCCTGGAATCGTTCCGCGCAGATATTTCGGAAACCGAACCGAGCGTGGGCAGGCGAATTTCGCCCTCTGGTTTGCCATGAGTCGAGTAAAGGACCAGCCGGCTTTGGGCGACGACTTGATAGTTAATGAGGATATGCCCTCCCGCGAGCGTCGCATCCTGAATGACGCCCTCGCCTTCGGGCACGATGACATGCCAGTGGTTGGTATCAGGATTGTCAATGTCCGCGGCGACGATGCGGCCTCTCGGCGCGTCCAACGTGGTCTGAATGAACAGCGTCTTTCCCTCGTGCCCCGCGGCGATAAACTCGGCATCGTTGTTCGTATAGAGCGGCATGATCGTTCCGGAGAGGGACGGCCCCAAGGGATGGCCCAGGGCCACATAGAAAAGTTCGTTTTGCGGCGCGGTGCCGTTTTGGAGATAAATGAACAGGTAGCGCCCATCTTCTGTCACGTCGCCGCCGATCGTCCAGTCCGGCAAATCAGGCCGTGCATAAATGAGCGTGTCCGCGCTCTGGTCGGTTCCGAGGCGATGGTAATAGAGCTTCTGGTTGACCACCTGCTGGCTGATGGCCTGGCCTGCCGGTGGCGAGGGATAGCGTGAATAGAAAAAGCCTTTTTCGTCCCTGGTCCAGGAGATATCGGAGAATTTCACCCAACGGATGGTGTCGGGAAGATCCTTCCCATTCTCAGCATTCCGAACCCGGATTGTGTACCAGTCGGATCCGCCTTGCGAAAGGTCGTACGCCAGCCAGGCGCCATGCGGTGAAGGCTGGTAGCCCATAAGCGCCAGCGAACCATTTGGAGACAGGGCATTGGGGTCGAGCAGTTCACGTGACGGGGCAGACGGCGCGTCCTGCACATAAATGACGGATTGATTTTGGAGACCTGAATTTCTGCTAAAGAAAATCCGGCCTCCCGCCACCTGCTCCGGCGTGCTTTCCCGAGCGTAATTCCACAGGCTGGTGAGCCTGGTTTTAATCCAGCTTCTTATGGGGACCTTGTCCAGGTACGAAAACGTGAGCGCGTTTTCTTCCTGGACCCATTGGTTGACCTCCGGACTGTCGAGGTCTTCCATCCATTGGTAGGGTGCGAGCACTTTGACGCCAAAATAACTGTCCATGGTGGAGTCCCGTCTCGCCGCCGGATAGTGCAGTCCAGAGGAGGCATCCGGCGCGGCGAGAGCCGGAAGTGTCGCCGCTATAATCATCGCACCAACGCGAAGGTATTTTATGGGGTTCATCGGGCGGACAGTTACCACCACGATGCGAGGAAAGTCAAGCGGGGGCCGCTCCGGCCAATGACTGCTGGTATGAATCATAATCCTCATTCGGATCGCTCTCCCTCATTACGAACGATGGAGGTTTGCGATTTTGGCCGCATATCGGATTCGCGCTATCGCGCGGCTTCGCAATCAGCGGCCGGATACGGGTGGTCTTACCAGGGGTGGTCGCACTCGCGCTGCTCGTGCTCGACCCCTGGCTAATATCCGGTGCCCCTTCAGGGCACTCAGTTGGCGGCTGCGCCGAATGTGTTCGGAAGACAAATGCTTGTAAACGCACGATCCTTAGCATGACCCGTATGCGATTTATCGGAACCGTTTCAAGGCCCGGGGCTTCGAGCCGGTGGCGGAATGCTGCCGTCGTTTAAATCGGGATCGAATACACGCGAAGATTCGCCGGTTGCCGATGTGGCGTTCTGCGCCCAGAGCGAACCGACCTGATCCAGCGTGAGCGTCGCAGCGGGATGAAATCTGTCCGAGCCCATGTAATCCAGCAGTGAACGGCGCAGTTGCTGCAATTCCGAACCCCCACGGTTGCCGTCCAGATTGATGGCCGAGACCAGCAGCCGCCCCGGCCCGGCATTGCATTCAAAAATCACGCCAAGCTTCCAGTTGCGGTTCCAATCGTCAATTGCCCAAACGATCGGGCGCAGCGACGCCGGCGCGCCCTTGAGATTCACCGAGCGGACGTTGTTCACGAGCTGCGTCCATTGCCAGTCGCAATAGCTATCCGTGGGAAATTCCGCGAGGGCCGGGGAATTGGTTTCGCAGAGCAGGCCCAGCATGGCGTCGAATCTTGGCCGTGGATTTTGCGGCAGGCGGACCGTCATTTGGATATTCCAGAAAATCGGGACGTTCTTCATCGGGGGACAACGAGCCGGGTCAAGATCGGCCCGGGAAGGCATGAACAACACTTTGCCGCCTGCGACGAGATACTTTTTGGCGGCGTTCCAATCGTTCGTGACCAGCACGTCGGCGGTCCTGGACGGTTTCACCTGCGCCGGATAAAGCCAGATATTCCAGGCATTCTTAACGGTCGAATGTTTCAAGCCGACTTCCAATTCGTAAGCTCCCGGCGCGGCAAGCCCGGACAAATCGGCCGAGATTTTGCCCAACGGGATGTTTTTACCGATGAGAATGTCGCGTGGTTCCCATTCTCCGCCCGCCACGGTATCGCCGGACCGGCTGAGAATCTTCCAGTAAGGCGACGCGTTGGGGATTGGGTTTTCGCCGAAGTTGTAAATTTCCGCGTCCGAGTTGAGCGTTTGAGCGGTTGTAAATGTCCGTTGATCGAGCCGCGCGACCGGGACGACAGGCCCGCAGAAATGTTTGAATTCACCGGGTGTGACATAGCCTTTGCTCTGCCAAAATGTGTCCAGCACGCCGACGAGCGCGGTGCCCTGGCCAAGATAATCGTGCAGGTCGAGAAGTTCAAAACCCGAAAGGCCCGGAGTGCGCAGATTTGCTTCGATCTCTTCCTTGTAACATTCCAGTTGGAAACGGCCCGATGCCCAGGCAAAGGACGCGTCCTCATCGAGCACGCCTTGCTGTCGAGCGATGTACTTGAAAATATCGTAATTGCCGGGGCGCAGGTAGCCGGTGAATTTTTTTATCACACTGAAATTCGGATAGGCGCACCATTGCCCGACTTCATGGGCGAGCACAGGGATGCGGACGCCCGTGAGCGCGTCGCGGTAGTCACCTCCGAACCAGCCGGACAGCCCGCGCAGGCCGGCCGCGCCGATGTGTCCGACCACGGCGTATTGGGCGCCGCCGTGAAGCATCGCCGGATCACCCCACCCTGTGCCAGCCGCGTAGAGACGCCGGTTGTCATTGGTATAATTGTCCGCTGCCCATTTTGGAGTGAAGTGCTGATAATTGCGCGGCTCGTTACTGGGCGCCAACAGGATGAACGACGGATGATTGCCATAGGCGGCGAGGATGCGCTCGGTCTCCACGTCGAGAAAATTGCGCGTGGGCGCATTGCCAAAATCCGCCCACAAACCGCACTCCGGTTGCAGATAGAAGCCCATTTCATCGGCCGCCTCAAACGCCGCTTCCGGCGGGCACCAGGAGTGAAAACGCATTCCATTCAAGCCATAATCCTTGCACGTCTGGAAAATCT
>JASHPN010000168.1 GCA_030038175.1 Verrucomicrobiia bacterium | reverse complement strand
AAGGATCGCCAGACGGGATTTGTGTTGTTGGAATTTGAATTTCCTACCGGTGTGCGACGCGTGATTGGCCAAGCGATCAGCAAGCGCTCGGCGCGGGAACCGAAGCGGGTGTTTTTCACTTTTCGCACCGACGGTTCGCTGTTGTGGGATAAGATTCCCGTGACCGGCTTGGGTGACCCGGCGGGCTCGCTCGAGCTATTCATGGAACGATTGCAAACCATCGAAGAGCAGAGCGGTTCAGGTTTGGAATTCTATCGCACGGAGCATCAAGGACAATGGCGCACGCATTTAGATTCGAACGGGCTCGATCCCGAAATCTATCACACGCATCTGCTAATGAACGCTGATGAAGGCGGTCTATTGAATTTCTTCGACTTCCAGTCGGCGGAGACATTCATCGAAAAACTCCTCGACATGGCATTTGAGACCTTGCGGCCTTTGGAAGAGAGTGGCGAAAAGCCAGAAAAAGAGGACTTGGCTGCAATAATCGAGAAATTTCGTCAGAAGGTTTTTGCTCGGCCTAATCTCGACGCCACGGCCGCATTTTGTCAGCATGCCTTAGCGGCCCTCGAAGCACTAAAGACCGAATTGGATGTGGCAGCACAATTTCGTCAACAATGGGAGAACTATCGAAATCAAGGGGCTCGCTTGCTGTTTTCAGTGGAGGGCCATTTGAAAACCTTGCGAATCGACGTCGTGCAGCTGGAACAGGAGAAAGACTTAAGCGCAAAGGTGAAAAAGGAGGCGATAAGTCGGCGGGACGACCATCGCAGGTTCCAAAAACATTATGAACGCCGCCGTCGATTGCTCGCGATAGACGAAGCAAAGCGGGTACTGGCAAGAGCGGAAGACGCCCGCGCCCGAGAGGAAACTTGGATAGCTGCGCTTCGAGTTGCCAATCGCCGGCGACGAATAGAAGATTGCAAGCGGCTCATTGCAGATTTTACCCACCAGAAGCATGAGCTAGAAAAAGCGCACGAGCCGGACCGTAAAGCGCTCGAACGGCTCGGACGCTGGATTAGTGATCTGCTTGGCCAGAGGATTGGCGAAATTGAAAATCGAATCAGCCATCTCACGGAGTCTCGCAATGAATCCGCAACAAAACAAAACAATCTACAAAGTGAATTATTGCAGACAACGAAAGAAATTTCCGGCGCAGACCAATCGCTTACGGCCGTTCGTTCCTTTCTAAATGAAGTCGATCAGGAACGGCGACGCTTACGAGATCAAGGGGTATTGCTTCCTCCATCCGAGACTGGCGCGGAAGCAATGAAGCGATGGCAGGACAATGCCCAAACGCATCAGGATAATGCGAGCCGTTTAGGGACCGAAATCAATGTGACGGATACTCGGATTAGCGGCCTGCGTGAACAGCTAGAGGATAAGCAAAAGCAAAAGGAAACAACTGCCATGGATATTTCACGGCTAAAGACATGGCTCGAAAGTGTAGATACCCAGGCAACGCGCTTGCGGCTCGAACCAATAATTATCCGAGAAATCGGAGAAAATCCGAATGCCAATTTGTATAATCCTTCACTGGAAAGTGTCTTCGAAAAATATGTGGACGATTGTCACCGAGCGTTACTAAGCAAAACGGTCGAAGGAGCGGCCGACCGGCGGATTGTCGAACATTGCCGTAATCATTCAAATTCGACTTTTCCCGCTCCTGTGGGGATTGACCTTGTAATTGAAAAATTGCGACTGGCCGGCGTCACCTCAGCGATCCCAGCCTATCAATGGTTGAGTGAATATTGCGAGGCGGGCGAAGCTTCCAGGCGAATTCTGGCTCAGCCAGCTCTTTATTCTGGCATCGTTGTACAGGCGCCGGCTCAATTCGCCACTGCGCGTGCGGTAATTGCAGCGGAGGGATTAGAGTTGCCGGTGATGATAGGCTTGCCGTCGGATTTTGGCATTGGCGACGCGAAAGCGTCACAGCATGTCGTACTGCCAGAAGAGAAGGGCTTTTACAATGCGGCATTGGCCCAAATTAATTTACCGCGGGTCGTGAACCGCGCGGCAATGAGAGATTCTGAAATCAGTCAATTGATGAGTGACCAAAAAATGACGGGAGGCGTGTTAGTCCGCCTGCGAGAATTTGTGCGCACATACCCGGCGAAGCTAGTCGATGACCGGCGAAATGAACTCAAAGCGCAGGAGCAACTGCTCGTTGCTCAGGACGCGGCCTTGGATGGACTCAATCGTGAAATCAGCTCACTCAGTGATCGATTGAAAGAATTTCGCCAGAAGAAAGAAACTCAAGAATTGGGGGCGGCTTGGGCGCGCGAGCAGTTAGCGCGGACCCAAGCGTTCGTCGGAAATTATGAAACGCGTGTTCCGGGGCGCCGAGAAGAAGAGCGGCAACTGATCGGAAAAATTCAGCAATTGACGATTCGGGAAACAGATATAAACGGCCAATTAGCAACCCTCGGCGAACTGATTCCACAGCTCGATGCACAAATCAGTAAGGCGCGACTCGATCAACAGGACTTTGCATTCCGCAAAAACTCATTGCCGGCACAGTTTGTTGGTTTACAGCCAGAGCCAGGTGCTGGTGAGGATTTGAAAATCTTATTCGACGCGTTTGAGGCAAAGCGGCGTGATTACGAAGGCCGGGTGCAGGCCGGTTACTACGATGCTAAGGTTGAGGAAGAACAACGACGACAGGCAGAAATTGAAGCCGAGCAACGGCGCGATGTCGCGCGCCCGGCGGAGAACGACATCGAAGTCGCACTCTCTGAAGCGGATTTGAGCAAGGCCGTCGAGGAACAAATCGAAGTAATTTCGGAAGCGAACATTGAAGTAACAACAGCGAGGCGATTATTGGATCAAGCGGAGCGCGATCGCCCACCACCACTGGCCCAATCGGAACGCGATACTCCGCACCCAGACTTCGGAATTCCCGCGACTGCCGTTCAAGCGTCCGAGTTTGCAAAGCAATGTGATTACCTTAGCCAGAAATTTGATACGGAGGCCGACAAAGCAGATGAGAATCTTACCGCGGTCTCAGACTTACTCGGAGTACGGAATGTCGCCGTCGAACGCTATGCCAATTTGCCCGCACGTCTTCGGCGCATCATCGGCGATTGCGCAACTGCAACAGAACCAAGTGCGGAATTTCAAGGCGATGATTCGAAAGACCGCCCGTTGGTAGATACGTTGGAGAGCAATTTCGATTCCTGTCAAGGCGATTTGGAGCGGGCGCAGAAAACTGCAGGTCGCGTCTACTCCGAAGACTACCTAGCCGTATATCAGCTCCGCGAATTGGAGGGAAAGACAATTGATGCGGTCGAACGTATGCGCCGCCTGCCGCGAAACGATTTGGAGGGCAGAATCGAGTTCTGGATTGATGAGGTTCGCATACACGGACGCGTGATCGCGCAGGAACTCGCAGATTTCGATACAGAGCGGCGTATGGTGCTGGCCCTGATGAATGACTGTGTGCGCGATGCGGAAACGGTCTTACGCGCGGCGGAGAACCGCAGTCGGATGCCGGATAACATGGGAGTGTGGGCCGGGCATTGCTTCTTGAAGATTTCGGTGCCGCGGCGTAACGACCAAGCCGAGCGATTGGTATTGCTGGATCGGAAGCTTGGAGAATGGATTGACGCCAAAAGTCCCAAACCTATCCCCGTGGGCGCAAAGCTTGCCTATCATTGTCTGATCGCGGTGTCCGGCAAAGACCAGATTGAGGTGAAGATTCTGAAGCCAGAATACAATTTGCGGCCATTTCTACACGACATCGTAAAATTGAAGAGTTTTTCTGGTGGGGAGCAAGTCACTGCCGCGATCATACTATATTGCATCATTGTCAAACTCCGCTCACAACGTCGTGGACGAACAGCATCACTGACCGAAGATTCCGGATTCCTCTTGCTCGACAACCCGCTCGGTAAAGCGAATCTGCCTGACTTCGTCGACTTACAAATTTCGATGGCCGACCGCATGGGAGTGCAATACATATGCGGCACAGGCATTAACGATTTCGACGCGCTGGCAGGATTTCCGAAAATAATCCGGTTGCGCAATTCGTCAATCAATCCTCGGACGGGAGCAAATATAGTCGAAGTTGAGGGAGAAACGTCGGGAGTCACAGCGGTTTCGTTAGGTCAGCACCGAAATGGAAAAACCGGAACATGAATTTGCTGCCGCACTCGGGCAAGCGGCTGATGGGCGCGTCACGATTGACCTGCCCACAATCTGGCAGTGCTTTTACACGGCCCGGCCAGAGCTGAAGAGTGACGTTACCAGCAGACGGCGCTTGGCGGCAGATTTACGAACGTTGACGGAAAGCGAGATCATCAGCCTGCCGGCCAGCAAGAGCAGTTTTGATAGGACGGCTTTGCCGACATTACCCCGATTCGTGCGATTATTGAGAAAGCCGGTAGCAGCTGAAGTTCTCTTTGAACACCAGACCTTTCCATGGTCAATACCTATGAGCTTTGTTGCGGGGCTAGCGCGACTGCCGAATCCAAAGATTGCCCAACGGCTTAATGATTTCTTTCGTGGCGACTGGGCTTCACGCATTCCGATCCCCGTAAAAGAACGTTCTTACGAAATCTTCGGCAATGAAAAAACATTGGAGAGGGTCTTGGATGGCCAACTTGGCTATGAAGGGCGGTTGACTTTAGAGACTCTGCGTTGCTACCGCGTCCCCATCATTCCTGTCTATCGTCTTTTCAATGACGGTACCGATGTCCTGATTGTCGAAAACGAGGCAACATTTGATTCAACAGCACGGTGGAACGCGGAAAATCGGCAGTTTAGAATGGTGATTTACGGACGTGGTCGTGAAGCGGAGAAAATTGCTGATTTTCTTCTCTGTGAGGTTCGAACGAAACCAGGCAAAATCTATTATTATGGAGACCTTGACCGAATGGGTATTTCCATTCCCTACCGGCTGTCGCGGGCACTGGAACAAAAGGGAGGGTGCCGGATCAATCCGGCCGCGACATGCTACCGGTTACTTTTGCGACAACCACCGATGACAATGACAATGGAGGATACGGAAGATGAATTTGATGATTCGACCGACTCGGAATGGGCTATCGCGCTTGCTTGGCTTCCCGCAGATATGCGAACAGAAGCCGAAACACTGCTGTCAGCGGATCGGCGTATTGCTCAAGAGGCGACCGGATGGGAACTGTTACGAAATGAGAAGAGTTTAATTTAATTATCTCCGAATATGGGCCACAGATGCTTTGACTAGAACGGCGCGCCGTCTAAAACTCTTATAAAAATCAGCACCCGTACCCTCGCATGCATCGGGGCGCGCATCGCCCGCAAGGAGGCGGGCATGGAGGTACGGAGGAAAAGTTGAACCAAAAATATTTTCAGGCATAATCACGCGAATGGAAAGCACCGGTCTCCTCGCTGACTTGCCCAAATTTACACGGGAAGCCGTCCGTTTGTATTGGGAAACGCGGGCCAGGCAGTTACAGAAACAGAAGGAGGCGGGTGGTTCAGATCAAGGGCTGCGTAGCGCGGTCACAGGTGGTGCGCAAATGGACGGATTCATTGAATTGCTCACGAAACTGGCTGTGGAGGCGGGAATTGACCGGTCGCATATTTATTACCGCGATTCGCTGGAATTGCCAGGCTATTTTCGTCCAAACAAAAGTTGGGATTTTCTTATCGTTGTAAAAAATCAACTCGTGGCGGCGCTGGAAGCGAAGTCACAGGTAGGTCCGTCGTTCGGGAACAATTTCAACAATCGCACCGAAGAAGCGATGGGAAGTGCTTTGGACCTTTGGACTGCATTCCGAGAAAATGCGTTTGGGTCCGCCGTGCGCCCATGGATTGGCTACATGTTCCTGCTGGAAGAATCCAAGCGTTCGACGTCGCCGGTGAGTGTCAAAGAACCGCATTTCAAGGTGTTTCCTGAATTTCGCGATTCCTCCTACGCCAAACGTTACGAATTGTTTTGCAGACGACTGGTGCTTGAGCGGCATTACGACTCGGCGGCGTTCCTGCTGTCGAATGTGGAGAAAGGCGCAAACGGTGATTATTCCGAACCGGCCAACGACCTGACATTTCAGTCATTTGCGAATTCCATGGTGGCACACCTCGCGGCTTTTTCCGGCCGCATTAAACAGCTATGAGATACACAGCGACTACCCCACAATTGATCGAGGAAATTCCGACGCGGCACCGGCTGGTCCAGGGAGACGCGCGCGATCTATCGTTTTTGGCTGACGAATCAGTGCATCTGGTGGTCACCTCTCCGCCGTATTGGACCTTGAAGCGTTACAATGAATCCCCAGGCCAAATGGGGCACATTGCCGAATATGAGGAATTCGTTGCGGAACTGACTCGAGTCTGGAAGGAAGTTTTCCGTGTTTTGGCGCCGGGCGGTCGGTTGGTGTGCGTGGTTGGCGACGTGTGTTTGTCCCGGCGAGAAAACAAGGGACGGCACACGGTGGTTCCCTTGCACGCCGACATTTGCGTTCAATGCCGCAAGCTGGGCTTCGACAATTTAAACCCGATCATCTGGCACAAGATTTCCAATGCCACCTATGAAGTGAACAACGGCTCGAAATTTTTGGGCAAGCCTTACGAACCAAACGCGATTGTCAAAAATGACATCGAGTACATTTTAATGCAGCGTAAGCCCGGCGGTTATCGCCAGCCCACGGAAGAACAGCGCCGATTGAGCATGATCCCGAAGGACAAGTTCGATAAATGGTTTCAGCAATTCTGGAATTTGACGGGTGCCTCAACCAGGGAACATCCGGCCCCATTCCCGCTGGAATTGGCCTCGCGGCTGGTGCAAATGTTTTCATTTGTCAACGACACGGTGCTGGATCCCTTTTGCGGCACAGCGACCACGATGGTCGCTGCCCTTAAATATGGGCGCAACAGTGTTGGCGTGGAACTGGACGGGGCGTATTGCAAGATGGCGGCGTCCCGTCTGATGAATGAAACACAATCGCTCTTTGGCAAGGCACAGTTGCAAATTGATTTGAAATCAAACCCGGTAACTGAAGAGGCCTTTGCTTTGCGTGAAAAATCCCCGGAATACAAAGCGCGCCGGCGGAAGAGATGAATGAATCAGTCCAAAGTCCGTAGTCCGCAGTCCGTAGTTGGAGGTCAAAAATCCTGCTTGCCGTGCCGGCTTGTCCGCCGTAGCTGGCTGGGGCGAAGGCGGGTCCAAGTTTCCAGCGTGCTGGCCAAAAACCCCTCAAAAGCTCAATAAAATGGCATATTTCAACCAATTTTAGCTCCAAGTTTCCAGTTTCCTTTCCTATGCTCAAAAAATGTGCTTGCCAGTTTAGTTGATGGTTGATCCTCCTTCGCACAAGGCTACGGAAGGACAGGTAGTTGAGGGTTGAGGGTCACATGTCAGAGCCCCATTCAACGATTCAACCTTTTTAACAATTTAACCAATTCAAGTTTCGTTTCCAGGTTTCCGGGCCTATACCCAAAAAATGTGGGTTTGACAAATGGGTCACATTTGGGCCACATTGGGTCTGTGAGCGCAATAGCCAAAAGCCGTATTGACCCTGAACTAAAACGCAAGGCGGAGGCGG
>JASHPN010000167.1 GCA_030038175.1 Verrucomicrobiia bacterium | reverse complement strand
GAAAAATTTCCGCTTCCTTTGCTGACGTTTGCGGAAATCCTCGCGACGAGCGATTTGCCCGGCGGGGTGGTGAATATTCTGGCGGGCAAACGGAACGAACTCGCGCCGCATATCGCGTCGCACATGGATATTAACGCCATTGTGGATGGCGCCGTGGATGGGGAATTGAGCGCGAAATTGCAAGCCGGCACGGCCATCAATTTGAAACGTTATACGAGTCGCGCCCTGGCGCACGCTGATTGGTTAGGACCGGCTTGTGAAGATCCTTATTGGATTTTAGATACTATTGAGTTCAAAACCGCGTGGCACCCAATTGGGGTTTAAGCCAACTCCTGCGGTCCTTTGCCGCCGTTAAGCAAAAACAGGACGGCCATACGAACGGCGAGGCCGTTGGTGACCTGCTCCAGAATCAGAGAGCGTTCGCAATCGGCGATTTCGCTGTCTATTTCCACTCCCCGGTTGATGGGGCCCGGATGCATGATGAGCGCTTCGGATTTGGTCTTTGCCAGGCGCGCTTTGTTGAGACCATATAGTTGGGTGTATTCGCTGATGCCGGGAAACATGGTCTTGCGCTGGCGCTCGTGCTGGATGCGCAGGAGGAGCAGGATGTCGGCGGTCTGGAGCGCTTCATCCACATTGTAGGTCACGCCGCAGCCCATTTGTTCGAATGTTTTGGGAACGAGCGTGGACGGGCCGCAGAGCGTGACCCGCGCGCCCAATTTGGTGAGCGCCCAGATATTGGAACGCGCCACGCGGCTATAGAGGATGTCGCCGAGAATGGTCACGTTGAGTCCCTCGATATTCCCTTTGCGCTCGCGGATGGTAAACGCGTCGAGCAGGGCCTGCGTGGGATGTTCATGCGCGCCGTCGCCGGCGTTGATGACCCGGGCGTCTAGCACGCGTGAAAGAAAATGCGGCGCGCCGCTGGCGCTGTGGCGAATAACGATGAAATCGGCATTGAGCGCCTCGAGGTTCAAGGCGGTGTCTTTGAGAGTTTCCCCTTTTTTGAAGGAGGACGCGTCGGCGGAAAAATTGATGATGTCCGCGCTCAAGCGTTGTTCGGCCAATTCAAAACTGATGCGAGTGCGCGTGGACGGCTCGACGAACAAATTGACCACGGTTTTGCCGCGCAAGGCCGGGACTTTTTTAATGGCGCGTTCGCCGACGGCTTTGAAGGCGCGGGCCGTGTCGAGCACGGTGAGAATTTCATCGGACGAGAGCGATTCAATATCGAGAAGATGTTTTTGGTTCCAGCTCATGCTCTTTCCAGAATCACCTCGTCTTTTTGGCCGATGCGAACATGGACTTTCTCCGCGGCGGAGGTCGGAACGTTTTTGCCGACGAAATCAGCTTTGATCGGCAATTCGCGATGGCCGCGGTCCACAAGCACAGCCAACTGGATTTTCTTCGGCCGTCCAAAATCGTTGAGGGCGTCCATCGCGGCGCGGGTGGTCCGGCCGCTGAAGAGAACGTCGTCCACCAGCACGACGGTTTTGCCATTCACATCGAAGGGCATCACGGTGGGATGGATATTAGGCGCGGCGCGGCGGTCCAAATCGTCCCGGTGCATGGAGACGTCGAGGCTGCCGACCGGGACGGGATGTTTCCAGATATCTGAAAGAATTTTTCCGAGGCGCTCGGCCAGAAGATTGCCGCCGGCGGGAATACCGATGAGCGCGACTTCTGTGGAGTTTTCATTGCATTCGGCGATCTCATGCGCGATCCGGACGAGGGCGCGGCCAATGGCGGCGGCGTCGAGAATGACGTTGGATTCAGGCATGCAACCCCTGCCTTCGCCGATGGAGATCAGCGATTCCCGATTCTTCTTTTATATTCATGCGTCCTTCGCAACCTCGCCGGGCTGCGTTAAAGGAAGTATTTTCTAATTATTTCCGGGATTTTGACGGGATTTGCGCCAGGCGGACCGGTGTTTGATAATCCAATCAGTCAGGGCGCGCTCAAACCCAATGTCGTGGCCGGCTTTTTCCGATTCAATCCACTTGTGTTTGAGGATTTCCTCCCGCTCGGCCTGAAATTCGCGATAAAGCGAGGAATTCTTCAATAAATCGTTCGCTATTGACGAAACTTTTGCAGCGTTCGACATAACGCTTAAACTTAAGGTCTTTTTATGAGTGGTTGCAACTAAAATAACTAGTTCAGGATAAGGGATTTATAGCAAATGTCGTCTCCAAGGGACGGGGTTTGTGACAAAATTGCAACGTTTTTCGATGGGTTCGAATGGCGCTTCGGACGAGGACGGCATTGCAATTGACTTTACATGAGGGCCGATTGCGTTAGACTTTAAAAAAATATGGAAGCTAAAACGAAGACGATTGAGCAATTTAAAACGCACGACGGAGACACAGGGTCGGCCGATGTGCAGATCGCGCTGCTGACACAGCGGATCAACCATTTGACGGAGCATTTGCAGACCAATAAGAAGGACCACAGTTCCCGGCGAGGACTGCTGATGATGGTCGGCCAGCGCCGGCGCCTGTTGGACTATTTACAAAACAAGGACCTGAGACGCTACCAGGCGGTCACTAAAAAACTTAAACTGCGCCACTAAAAACAGCGCCACTAATTTGCGGGGCGCGGTTTTTGTTTTATATTGACCGTGGCCTGCTTCAGTTTGAGCTGGAAACGCGAACGGCTCGACTTTTAGGAAAACCTTCGCGAATAAAGAGCCGCACTGCCTGGGAAATTTCAATCAGCTCCGATGATTTCGGGGTTCACTGAAGTTCCTCTGGCAGCGCGGGCAGAAATATATGCCAGAAAAAATAACCGCCCCATTGGGCGACAAGCAAATCACCATTGAAACAGGAAAACTTGCCAAACAGGCGGACGGAGCGGTGACCGTCCAACTCGGCGAAACCATTGTGGTCGTCGCGGCAGTCGCGGCCACCAAGGCCAAGGAAGGCCAGGACTTTTTCCCATTGACCGTGGATTACCGGGAGAAGGCGGCGGCCGCCGGGAAATTTCCCGGAGGCTATTTCAAACGGGAAGGCCGGCCCACCGAAAAGGAAATCCTCACCTCCAGGCTGACCGATCGCCCGATCCGCCCGCTTTTTCCGAAGGGTTGGTACAACGAAGTGCAGGTGCAAAGCATCGTGTTGAGCGCCGATGGCGAGAATGACCCGGATATTTTGAGCATCATCGGCGCCAGCGCCGCGCTGATGGTTAGCGACATTCCGTGGGCGGGGCCGCTTGGGGCGGTCCGCGTGGGCCGCATCAACGGCAAATTTGTGGCGAACCCGACTCATGCCGACATGACGGAAAGCGACCTGGACCTTGTCTATGTGGGCAATGAAAAGGACATCGTCATGTATGAAGGTTCGGCAAAGGAGATTTCCGAGGCGGACTTTAACGCCGCGTTGAAATTCGGCCAGGAATGCTGCCTGCCGCTGATTGCCGCACAAAAGGAACTGGCCGCCAAAGCCGGCAAAAAGAAACGCCAAATTACCCTGAATACTGTCCCTGACGAAATCCTGCAGGAAGCCAAGAAGCTGGCGGGAGATCGTTTTGTGCCCGCGTTGTTGACGCCGGGCAAACTGGCGCGGGAAGCGGGGGTCAAAGCGATTCAGGATGAAGTCGGCGCCAAACTCCTGGAAAAATTTGGCGAGGAAAAAATCACCGAATTCGTCGTTAAAGACGCATTTTACTATATTCAAAAGGAAGCGGTTCGGGGTCTAATTTTGAACAGTGCCAAGCGGCTGGACGGCCGTGGCTTTGACCAGATTCGCCCGATTTCGAGCGAAGTCGGCATTTTACCCCGTGCGCACGGCTCGGCCATTTTTGCCCGCGGCGAAACGCAGGCCGTCACGCTGGCGACTCTGGGCACCGGCGAGGACGTCCAGGAATTTGACGCGTTCACCGGAGGTGAAACGACCAAGAAATTCATCCTGCACTACAACTTCCCCAATTTTTCCGTGGGCGAAACCGGCCGCATTTCCGGTCCGGGGCGCCGTGAAATCGGGCACGGCGCGCTGGCGGAACGCAGCATTGAGCCGATGATTCCGCTGAAGGAATATCCCTATGCGATCCGCGTCACGAGCGAGATCATGGAATCAAATGGTTCCACCTCGATGGCGACAGTTTGCGGAGGCACGCTGGCGCTCATGGACGCAGGTGTCCCGATGACCCGTCCGGTGGCGGGCATCAGCGTGGGCATTTGCGCGGAATACGGCGGCGAGGCCATTTCACGCTACCAGTTGCTGACCGATATCATCGGCTGGGAAGACCATTACTGCGACATGGATTGTAAAATCGCCGGGACCGAGAAGGGCATCACGGGTTTTCAACTGGATTTAAAACTGAAAGGCCTGCCCCACACGGTGATGGCTGAAGCGATTGAAAAGGCCCGCGTGGCGCGCATTTTCATCCTGGCCGAAATGGCTAAAACTTTGGCCGAACCGCGCAAGGAATTAAGCAAATACGCCCCGCGCATCGAAGTGGTCAAGATCAATCCGGAAAAGATTGGCGCCCTGATCGGGCCCGGCGGCAAGAACATCAAGCGGCTGGTGGAAGAATCCGGCTGCGAAATCAATATCGAAGACGACGGCACGGTCAATATCTTCTCCGTTTCGGCGGAAGGGATGAAAATCGCCCGCGACGCCATCGTGGGGATGACGGCGGAGGCCGAAGTGGGCAAAATTTATCGCGGCAAGGTAGTCACGGTGAAGGAATTTGGCGCATTCGTCGAATTTTTGCCGGGCAAGGACGGCCTGGTCCATATCAGCGAACTGGCGAATTTCCGGGTCAAGAAAACCGAAGATATCGCCAAGGTGGGCGATGAAATCACCGTTAAGTGCCTCGGCGTGGACGAGAAAGGGCGTGTGCGGCTGTCCCGCAAAGCGGCGATGGAAGATCGTGACCGCGAAATGGCGGTCAAAGAATAATCGCAGACCGAATTACCCAAGCGCGAACGGCGAAAGCAGTTCGCGCTTTTTTTCCAATCAATCGGCGGCGCCTGGGGCCGGGATGTTTTCCGGTCTGACGGTCCGGTCTCTTGAGGTGAATTCGTGCGGTTCGGTTGCCAGGCTTATTTGTCGCAAAAATAATCCTTATTTCTACCGTAATAGTTTGACTGCGAAGCCATGTGAGCGGAAATTGTGGCGAGGATAGTGAAAAACATTTTGGAAAAGAAAATCCCATGGTTTCCAGCGGTCGTATTGTCGGTTGGATTCTTCTGCTGCACTTTATCCGCTGCACCTTACGCGCTGGAGGCGAGGCATCCGGTGGGGCCGTTTCTCAACGAAGTATTGCCTGAAACGGCGCCGGCGATCTCGGGGGACTGGTCGGCTGTCCCCGCCTTTCCACACTTGCTTTTCACCAATTCCGTCGGCATTTGTGCCGTGCCCGGCTCGAATCGGCTGTGTGTTTGGGAACGGGAAGGGCGGGTTTGGACATTCGAGAATTCGCCGGACGCCACGGAGAAGACGCTGGCGCTGGACATTCACAACCAATGCCAGGGCTGGGACGATTCGGGCCTCTTGGGAGTGGCTTTTCACCCGGGCTTTGCCACGAACCATTTCATGTACGTTTATTATACCTGGGTCATGCCCGGCACGGTCGCGGGCGACCCTTATACGCGGCCCAATCCCATTGTCCCCAATCAATATCATGACCGGCTTTCGCGTTTTACCCTCGACGCAAACGGCGTGGCCATTCCGGGTTCGGAACAGGTATTGATTGACCTGACCGATCAAACCATCTGGCATCACGGCGGCGGCATGTTCTTCCATCCCACGAACGGATTTCTCTATCTGACCATCGGTGACAATTCGGTGAGCGACAATGACCAGGTCATCACCAAAAGTTTGTATGGCGGCGTGTTGCGCCTTGACGTGGATTGCCGTGGCGGAAACATCAGCCATCCGCCGCCCCGCCAGCCGTTAAATGGTTTTACCGGGCACTATTATATCCCCAACGACAACCCTTTTGTGGGCCAGTCGAACGTGCTCGAAGAATTTTTTTGCCTGGGCCTGCGCAGCCCGCATCGCATGACGTACGACCCGGGAACCGGCAGGATCTATATTGGCGACGTCGGCGAAAGCGCGCGAGAGGAAGTGGACGTGATCGAGCCGGGGGAAAAGGGCCTCAATTTCCAATGGCCTTACTGCGAGGGCAACCTGGGCAAAATGAAATTCCCGTGCATCGGCATCAGCCGGGGGCCGATCCTCGATTATCCCCACAGCGACGGCCGGGCCGTCATTGGGGGGTATGTTTATCGCGGAAAAAAATTCGCGCGCGACTTGGGCGGCAAATACATATTTGGCGACAATGTCTATCGCATTGTTTGGGCGATGGACCAGACCACGACGCCGGTGTCAAAGGACATTCTGTGCGTCATGCCCAAAGGCAACGGGCCTAATTCCGGTTCCGATTACACCGGCCTTTCCTCTTTTGGCGAAGACGCCAACGGCGAAATTTATTTTTGCCAGATGAGCAGCATCGGGGGACTTATTTTCACGCTGGCCCGGGGCGGACCGCCGCCGCCCAGCCGATTGATGCCCAAATTGCTTTCGCAAACGCACGTTTTCTCGGATATGAAAAATCTGACGCCGCAGGATTACCTGATCCCGTATCAGGTCAACACGCCGCTTTGGTCCGATGGCGCGGTCAAAAAACGATGGATGGCGCTGCCGGAAAACAGTCACATTCATTTTACTAAAACCGGGGAATGGCAATTTCCCGCCGGAACGGTTTTTGTAAAGACGTTTCAATTGCCGGTGGATGACACCGACACCAATGTGCTTCGCCGCCTCGAAACGCGGCTGCTCGTCCGCGATACCAACGGCTATGTCTATGGCGCCACCTACAAGTGGCGTCGCGACAATTCCGATGCCGATTTGGTCACCGCGGGAATGACCGAAGACATTCCGATCAAGACCGCGACCGGGACACGGATTCAGCATTGGTTCTACCCGGGGCGCCAGGATTGCCTGACGTGCCACACGCCGACGTCGGGCGGTGTTTTGGGCGTTAAAACACGGCAATTGAATGGCGATTACACCTATCCCAATGGCATCACGGACAACCAAATGCGCGAGTGGAACCATCTCGGCGTGTTCGACGCTACCTTGACTGAGGAGGAAATACCGCGCCTGGAAAAACTCGTGGCCGTGAACGATCCGGACGCATCGCTCGAAATGCGGGCGCGTTCTTATTTCGACGCCAACTGCGCCCAATGCCATCGTCCCGGCGGGGTCGAGGCTTTCTTCGACGCCCGTTTTGACACGCCGCTCGCAAAACAAGGCATCCTCAATGGACCGGTGGCCAATCCGCTGGGAATTTCGGGGGCCAAAATTGTGGTCCCGGGCGATCCGGCCAAATCCATATTACTGCATCGCATCAGCTACGTCGGCGATTTGCAAATGCCGCCGCTGGCGCGAAATGTGGACGATGACAGCGCAATCAGGACCATAACGCAATGGATTGCATCGCTTCCGCCGAACGCGGCCACGCTGCCTGCGGGCTGGAGCCATGAGGACATCGGTCCCGTCGGGCAAAAAGGCGACGCGAGCTTTCTGAATGGTCAATACAACCTCATCGCATCGGGCACGGACATCTGGAATAACGTGGATGGATTTCAGTTTGCGCATACAACCATTGACGGCGATGGGGAAATCGTGGCGCGGGTGATTTCGATGCAATTTACCGATCCGTGGGCCAAGGCCGGAGTGATGTTCCGCGAAAGTTCGGCGCCCGGGTCGAAGCATGTCATGATGGTCGTCACTGCGGGCGGTTTCTCATCCTATCAATGGCGGCCAGTCCCGGACCAGTGGACCCATAACACCGATGGTCCCACAACGACGCTTCCGTATTGGGTAAAATTGGTTCGCAAGGGTGATACCTTCGGCGGCTACATTTCGGCCGATGGCACGAACTGGAAGCATATAGACAGTATTGCTGTGCCTTTGCCAAAAAAGCTGGACGTGGGGCTGGTTGTTTCGGCCCATAATAACACGGATTTGAATTCGGTGTTGTTCGATCATGTTTCCCTGACCCGGTAACGGGCAATCCGGCTTGCTCGCCGGTACCCCATTACCATGGCCGCATTGAGTCTTCGCAAATTCTCTCAGGCACGCGGAACTTTTTTGGAGGTTGCGAATTCAGTCGCAAACGAACCCTCCAGTCAATGGGACAATTGAAAACAATTGTCCCAATTTTTGGGCCCAAATTGGTTCACAATGGCGGTACTTTCACCGGCTAATTGGATGGGTCTAATCGTCTTTTTGGTGGAATTCAGTGGATTGCCGGCTTGCGTTCGACGTTAAGAAGAGTATGGTCGTGTTATGAATAAAGAACGGGTTTACCATTCCGACCCGGAAATTCTCGGTGGAACACTCGTCTTCAAAGGCACGCGTGTGCCAGTTCAGAGTCTGTTTGATCATCTGAAAGCGGGAGATTCTATTGAGGATTTTTTGGAGGGTTTTCCAAGTGTAAAACGTTCCCAGGTGCTTGCGGTAATAAAGGAAATGGAGTCGGAAGTCCTCGCGCACGCGTAAAGTAACTTGAGAATCCTCCTGGACGAAAACCTGGGCTGGCGCCTGGAGCGGTTTTTGCCAGGTCACAAAGTGAACTCCGTTCCTCGAATTGGATGGGCAGGGCTGAAAAACGGCCAGTTGCTCGCTCGCGCTCAGGAAGATTTTGACGTCCTGATCACGATGGACGGTTCAATGGCCAGCCAGCAAAATTTGTCCAAACTTAAACTCGCAATCGTCGCTTTGCGGGCGCGCTCAAATCGTCTTGCCGATACCAGTCCATTAATGGCAAAAGTTCTTGGGTTGATGCCAACGTTGAAGCCGGGACAGGTTTTCAAGGTCTCCGCTTAGGCATTTATCGCGCATTTATTGAAGTTCGGCGGACGTTCGCCTCGACAAATTCCTGAGATTTTCTAAGCTGTCGGGATGTCGGTTTCGAACCAGCCATTGGTAATTGCAGGACGAATTTTTCGGTCGCGCCTGATTTTGGGCACCGGGAAGTTTTCCTCCATGGAGGCCATGCGCCAGGCGCTGGAGGCGAGCGGGGCCGAAATGGTGACCGTGGCGTTGCGCCGCGCGGATTTATCGGGCAAAGGCGATCCTTTCGCGAACATCCTGGACTTTATTGATCCTAAAAAATTTCTGTTGCTGCCCAACACCAGCGGGGCGATGAATGCGGACGAAGCCGTGCGCCTGACGCGCCTGGCCGCCGCCGCCGGCCTGCCAAAATGGGTAAAACTCGAAATCCATCCGGACCCCCGCTATTTGCTGCCGGACCCGGTGGAAACCTTCCGCGCCGCGGAGATTTTGGTGAAAGAAGGTTTTACCGTGTTGCCTTACATCAACGCCGATCCGGTTCTGGCAAAACGCCTGCAGGATATTGGCGTGGCCACGGTGATGCCGCTGGGCTCGCCCATCGGTTCGAACCGGGGCATCCAGACGCGCGACCAGGTCCGGATCATCATCGAGCAGGCAACGGTGCCTGTGGTGGTGGACGCCGGGCTTGGGGCGCCGAGTCACGCGGCCGAAGCGATGGAGATGGGCGCCGACGCGGTTTTGGTGAACACGGCGATTGCGGTGGCCAACGAGCCGAACCGGATGGCGGCGGCATTCAAAATGGCCGTGGAAGCCGGGCGCGCCGCGTTTGAATCCGGCCTGGGCGGGCAAAATGAAATCGCCAGCGCGACGAGTCCATTGACGGCGTTTTTGGATTAGCGAACGACCACGACGGTCACGGGACCAAGCAGACCGGAAGGCAACAGCGGTGAGTTTGCTTTGTACGGATTTCGCGTCGTCCAGGCAAAGCGCTGATCGGGCGGGAGCGATTGGTCGCCAATGAGCCGGTTGGGCCAGAGATTGGCCACTTCAATTTCAAGCTGGTTTGTGCCATTGCGAAGGGCAGTCGTTGCGTCCACGCGCCAGGGAGCGCACCAGACGACTCCCAGGTCGCGCCCATTGAGTCTTATCCGGGCCAAATTCTTCACGCTGCCTAAATCTAAAAAGTATTGGCCGGCTGAATTGACGGCATGGCCGGACAGTTCAAAAGATTTCCGATAAACGGCTTTGCCGGAATAATATTTGATGCCCGTCTCAGGCCGGCGGCTCCAATCATCAAGGGAATCGAATGCGATCTGTCGCGGTCCGCCCCATTTCGGATCGAAGTTGACGGTCCACGGTCCTTGCAACTCATATACCTCTTTCAGGGGCGGGAAATTCGGCGCCGCCGTTCTTTGAGCCGGCGCAGGAAAGCGGAAGACGATGAAGAACGATTGTTCGGGCTGAAATTGCAGGGGAACGGTCGTGCGGCCATCGTGTTCGACAAACTCAGGGAGGACGCGGGTCTTGCCCGTCATGGGATCAAAAAGTTCCGGCTGCTTTCCGGTGACGCGGAATGTGCAGTCGGCTTTCACAAACTGCGATTCAGAATTTGCCAAAAAATAGATTTCCACTTCATCGTCACGCCGGTGGGTAAAGCGAATGGGGCCATCGGATTCGAAGTCCGGAGGCACATTCATCTGTGCCAGCACGTTGGTGATGGCGGCAAAGTCGCCGTACTGGTCTCCCGGGTTCACGCGGGTTTTTCGCCAAATCACGCGGCCATTGCCAAAAGAATGGCTGAAAACTTTTTCCCCGTCGCAGTCGCCCCACATTTCCCGGGCGATCGTTTCAACCTTTTGATCACATGCCGGATAATCCTGCAAGCTTGGTGATTTCAACGGCGGGGGACCGAAGACTGTGGCGCCGGCAAGCACAAGGGACCTGATTTTGCGCAACAACTTCGGCGTCATGGTTTGTTGTTCCGGCAAGACGAGGATGCGATAGGTGGTGCCGCCCGGGAAAACGATGTTCCCATGGCGCACGCTGGCGCGTTCCAGCAATGTCTCGGGCGCGCAACCGTCAAAGTTATAGCCGGAATGATCGGGCCATTTGCCGCTCACGGCCGAAACCGGTGGACGGAAGACATGCGGCGCGCCTTCGGCAACCAGAAAACAGACATCGGCCACAGTAACGCCCCGCTGGAGCAAATACTGACAGCGGGCGATATAGTCGTGGTACGCCGGCACCATGTCCCACCACGTCTGATTGCGGTCCCAGTGGACGCCGTACGGCCCCATGGTCATACCCGGCCAACGGTTGGTCCACGGCTGGGACTCAAAGGTATGGAAATCGAAGCGATTGACGCCGGAGCAAAACGCCCAGTCGCCCTGCGCTTTCAGCGCCGCCGGGTCGGACCGCCAATCTTCACCGGGCTCGGAAGTGAAGGCTTCGCCGGCGACCATGCTCTTGCCTTCGGTGTGCGCAATCGAGGCCGCTTCAATGACACTGTAGGCGGTATCGAAACCGACGTGCCAAAATTCGCACTGCGGCACGTCCGCCACGCGGCCCATCGTCAAGTCACCGCAAGGATTCAAATCATAAGGCTCGATCGAGAGCGTGAGTCCGTTTTTGTGCGCCAGTTCTTTCAAATAACCCACATGATTTTCCACGACCAATTCCTGCGCGGTTTGCCGGACATCCCAAAGAAACCGTTCGGAGATCTCGTCGCTCGCGACAACGCGGCCGGTATAGGCAGGCAAAAATTTCAACGGATCGTAGCCGCGGCGTTTGCGAAATTCCCGGCGAAAATTCGGCGACCAGTTTTGAGAGCCCATTTCCCAACTGTCAAAATGCAGCATGGTGAGTCCGCCGCCGGCATTGGTATGAACGCCCGCCGCGCGGATCAGTTTATGAAGGTATGCCGCATAATGAGCATCCAGCGCAGCGCGGTCGAATTTGTCGCTTTCGAACCCCAGGCCGGGTATGGGGGCGGGGCGCGTGGTCTGGCCGGTTGAGGTGCTGCACAGGCGAACGATGGTCCAGCGGCCCGGAGGAACGTCCCAGACGAGGCGGCCATCGGGTGACATTTTGCGGGTGAGGTCAATGACGCTGGCGAGGGAGATGCAATCGTTCGTCGGAAACTCCGGAAAGGCGACGGGTGCGGGAAGAAACGGTTTGACGCCGGGCTTTGACGAAAATGGGTCGCGGCGATAGAGAGCTTTTTCAGTGACATCGGCGATTCGATTCGTGCCATCCGGGGTGGGAAACGCAAGGGCAGCAACGTTTTGGCAATAGTTTTTCCATAGTTCTTTCAGTTGCGGCGTCAGCGTGCCTTCACCGAAGTAAGGCTCCATTGGGTCAGGCCGCGCTAACGCGGTTGAAAACCGCATTGGCCCGATGACATTGGTTGCGCTGGCGACCAGGTCTTGCATGGATAATTCCGGTGTAATCCAGGGACCGCCGGTGCCGCACCAGCCCGGTCCGGTGGCGAGCGCGATTTGGATGCCCAGCCGGTCCGCTTCATGAACTGCGTCGGCAAAAAGCCGCTGCCATTCCGGGGTCATAAAATCAATGGGCCCTCGCTTAATCCCGATGTTGACTTCCAAAAAAATCGCGCCGCCAATCCCGGCATCTTTCATTGCATGCAGGTCCGCCATCATGCCGTCATGCGTGAGATTGCCATCCATGAAATACCAATAAACCCACGGCTTCGCTGACGCGGGCGGCGTTGCAAAGAAGCGGTCCAAACCAGCCGTGTCATTGGTTCCCGCAGCGCGAACGGACTGGCCAAAGCCCATTGCAAAAATGGCCACGACACAGTTGAGGAGGATGTTTTTCAACATGTGGCGGCAAGTATCGGCTGATTGATTGTTATTTTCAATCCCGGCGGTGGCAGGCGGAATTGGCACGGTACAACGTCCGATCACACAGGTTGCGCCACTGAACGCGGAGCGGACGGCGCAACGCGCCGTCCCTGCCAAAATTTCCCGTCTATATTAAAATTGATCAGGGCAGACACATCTAAATTTCAATGTTTTCCGCCCTGCTTTCATTAACACCGTGGCTTTAGCCCGGTGGACCAGCCATGTCAAAAAGTCCGCAGCCGTTTTAACGGCTTTTGGGATGCCAATAAGCCGTTAAAACGGCTTCTTCCACTCGACTCTGGCCTGACACCGGCCTAAAGCCACGGTGTTAATGGGAAATTTCGCCAATTTAGATGCGTCTGCCTTGAAATTGATGCCGTCTCCTTGACAGATACAGGCACCTGCCATAGAGTTAGCGTGAACGTTCAAGGAGAAAAAACAAAAGGCTGTTCTGCGGCCTTTAACCAAGGAGAAAAAAGGAGAAAATGGTATGAAGAAAGTCGGATTAATTGCAATCATCGCACTCGGGGCGTCCTCTTTAACTATTCACGCGCAGGATATGGCGCAAGATTCGGATAAGGGCTTTTTCATCGGCCAGGACGCCGGCGCTGTATTTCAACAGCGCGGAACAATAAGCCAATCCGGCACGCCTAATGAAAGTCTCACTTATAATCCCGGCGCCCGGGCTGACATTGATCTGGGTTATAATTATTGCCGGTCATTTGCGACGGAATTCGAAGGCGGCTTTATGTGGAATTCGATAGACAAGGCAAATGGAATGCCCCTGTCTTTATTCGATGAAAACGTAAATATTTATTCCATTCCCATCCTCGGTAATTTTATATTCAGAGTGCCAACCCATTGCGGATTAGTCCCCTACGTTGGTATCGGCGGCGGCGCAAATGTAAGCATACTTGAAGAAACAAGCGCTGGCCAACGGTATCACGATTCCGACGTCGAGCCAGCCATCCAGGGAGAAGTGGGATTAAACTACAGGATATGCCCGAATGCGTCGTTGGGTATCGGCTACAAATTTTTGGGAGCATTCAACCAACATTATTTTTTAAACCAATTTGGTTTGGCGGACCATGCCACATTACAGGGCATTTATATCCATGGCGTCTTTCTAAATTTTACGTGGAATTTCTAAGAACTTGTCAGACACCTGAATCACTACCCAGTCCCTTCGGGGATGGACGGTCATTTTTTGGGCCTAATCGAAAAATCTTTGTTTCTTCGCGGGCTGAATCCGGTTAAAGAATAGCCTGTGAACGGCGCAACTGTCTCTATTTCGCGGGCGCGGGAAATCCTGACCGCCGCGGCCAAAACCCGGGTGCTGGTCATCGGCGACGTCATGCTGGACCAATTTATTTGGGGCAGCGTGGCCCGGATCTCACCGGAGGCGCCCGTGCCGGTGGTGGATTTTGACCGGGAAAGTTTCATGCCGGGCGGCGCCGCCAACGTCGCCCGCAATTTGACTGCCCTAAATGTGCCGACGGAAATTTTTGGCGTCGTTGGCCGGGACCCCGCGGCGCATCAACTGAAAAAGCTCCTGGCCGAACATAAGGTGGGTTGCGGCGGGTTGGCGGAAAGTCCGGCGCGCCACACCAGCGTCAAGACCCGGATCGTCGCGCATAAGCAACAGGTGGTCCGCATTGATCGTGAGACCCGCGATGGACTCGACGAAAAATTGACAGCGCGCCTGGTCGAAAGCATCAAGGCGGAGCTAAAAAGCGCGGACGCCGTCATCGTGGGAGATTACGGCAAAGGGGTGGTGACGCAGGCGTTGCTGGACGAAATCAAAGGGTTATGTCGTGAACGGGGCATTTGGCTGAGCCTGGATCCGAAGCCGGTGCATCACCTGAACCTGAGCCATCTTTCGCTCATCACGCCCAATCGCAAGGAGGCGTTTGAACTGGCGGATCTGCCGGATGAAACCCGCAATCCCAATCCGCTGGCTGACAAAAACCTGATGATGGCGGCGGACTGGCTGTTGAATGAATTGCGCCCGGCGGTTTTGCTCATCACGCTTGGCGAATTGGGGATGTTGCTGTGCCAGCGCGGCCAAAAACCATTTCATATTCCAACGGTTGCCCAGGAAGTCTTTGACGTTTCCGGCGCCGGCGACACCGTGATCGCAACGTTTTCGCTGGCAGTGGCCGCCGGGGCTTCGCCGGTGGAAGCGGCGATTTTATCCAATCATGCGGCCGGAATTGTGGTGGGCAAAGTTGGCACCGCCACGACGTCGCCGGACGAATTGCTGAAAAGTTTTGGCAGCCACTGAAAGTGGAAATGAGCCCAAAGGTCACGCCCGAAACTGTTCGCGCCATGAAAGCGCGGGGCGAACGCATCGCCGCGCTTACCGCCTATGATTTTCCCATGGTGAAACTGCTGGACGAAGCGGGCATTCCTTTCCTATTGGTCGGCGATTCCCTGGGCATGGTGGTACTGGGGTATTCGGACACGACGCATGTGACCATGGCGGAGATGGAGCATCACGTTCGCGCGACCGCCCGCGCAAAACCCAATGCGCTCCTGGGCGCGGACATGCCCTACCAGAGTTACGAGAGTGTCGCGGAGGCGACCGCCAACGCCAAACGGCTCGTGGGCGCGGGAGCCGAGTTCGTGAAACTCGAAGGCGGTCAGGAAATGCTGCCGCAAATTCGCGCGATCATTTCCGGCGGCATTCCGGTGTGCGGCCATTTGGGCATGCTGCCGCAAAGCGTCCTCAAGGAGGGCGGCTATCACGTTAAAGGCAAACAAGCGGCGGAACAGCAACGGTTGATTGAAGACGCAAAACTTTTGGCCGACGCCGGCGCGTTTGCGATTGTTTTGGAATTGGTTGCGCCGCCGGTCGCCCGGGAAATTTCCGGCAAAATTGCCGTGCCCACGATTGGCATTGGCAGCGGCGACGGATGTGATGGGGAAATTCTGGTGACGCACGATCTGGTTGGACTGTTTCCCTGGTTTCGCCCGCGCTTCGTGACACCTTTGAGCGATTGCGCCACGGAGATAAAATCGGCGGTTGTGAAATGGAAGAACGCGGTGACGGCCAAAAAGAATTAATTGGCAACTGTCTTTGGACCCGCGGTGTTTGAATTTAAAATGAGAGTTTTAGTTTATATCCTGATGTTAGCGGTCGTGGCGGCAACCGGTTGCGTGACCAAATCGAAGGCCGACAAGGAGGTGCGGGATGCGTATCTGGCCGGCGAAAAGCAGGCTTACCAGAGCATGGGCGCACAAATGACGAACGTCGTCATTCTTGGCGACGTGGATAAGCACGAAATTCCCTGGGTCGCCGGATTAACTCTCACGCAGGCCCTGGTGACGGCCAATTACAAGGGGATGCACGTTCCCCAAATGATCCTTTTGAAGCGCAACAGCGTGGAAACGCAGATTGATCCCAAACGGCTTTTGAATGGTGAAGACGTGAAGCTTCAGCCGGGAGATCTGGTTTCGGTCGTTGGGCAGTGACAGGTTGAATGGTTAAATTAAATTGTTGAAATGGTGAGGTTGGGCAGCCCTTTGTTCCTTTCCCTGGTTTCCGTTGGTTTCCATTTTCGTTCCCTCTGAATTGTCAATATTCTCTGATCCTATCACGAACGCGCCTCAGAAGTTTTATAAGGTTTTGGAACAGTGATGGAGTCTAGGTGTTGCTTAGGGCCTTTCCAGCGAGTCAATCCGTTTGAGGCCAAATTGACGTTCCTCGTGCAATCATCCAATTGAGCCTCCTCACCCACCTTCGCGACGCTACGGCGCGGCTGCTACGCAATCAGGAAACGCAGACGAGATGGCGATGCTTATTCGTAAGAGCCTGAAATTGGGCAATTTAGGATGACCGAAAAGAAAATTAATTATTTTTTAGGTTGGACAGCATTTGTCCAACCCCCTCTGTCATGTTGTCGCGGAAGAAAGGTTATTAATTATGACAACTACGACAAACGAACAATTGGAATTGGGATTCAACGGCGTGAGGCTGCCTGTCAATGCACCCGGACGCAAAGGGCGGATTGCCCGGGCGAGCTGGTGGTTCGCGCACATGCGCGACATCGTGAGCCGGGCGGTCGAGACCACTGAACCGCGGCCGGAGCAAATCTGGATTCCGGGGGCGACACGGGAAGTGGAAATATAAGCGGGAAGGGGTTTCGTTTAACGATAATCGTTGGATGATTCTCCTTGCCATAAACGGTACGGCGTTTTCGTTCGAACGATTCTCCCTCACGGCCCTCTCCCGCCCGCCGTCGCTGCGCTATGGCGCGGCAAGGCTCGGAGAGGGGGAATGGTTGGCCGGTGGCTTGAGATGGCGGGTGATTATGGTTTTCCGAGTTCGTCCAGAGCGAAGTTGAGCGTCATCACGTTGACGCGGGGTTCGCCGAAGAGGCCGAGGTCGCGGCCGGCGGTGTTCTCCTTCACCAGCTCGCGCACGCGGTCTTCGGTCAGGCCGCGGGCCTTGGCGACGCGCGGGATCTGCAATTCGGCGTTGGCCACGCTGATGTGCGGGTCCAGGCCGCTGCCCGATTCGGTCACGGCATCGGCAGGCACGGGCGCGTTCGAAGGCATGTCATTGTCAGCCCGATACGCGGCGATATTTTGCATGATGTTTGTGTAGAGCGCGCCGGAGGTCGGTCCGAGGTTGCTGCCGCCCGAAGCGGTGGGGTCATAGCCGTTGTTGCCGGCGGCCGAGGGGCGCGGGTGGAAATACTTGTCGCTTGTGAAATTTTGGCAAATGAGTTCCGAGCCGCGGACCACGCCTTTGCTGTCCACCATCAGGCTGCCGTTGGCCTGAGAGGGAAAAAAAGCCCGTCCCAGGCCATACACGATGATCGGATAAATTCCGCACACGATGATGGCGAAAAAGAGGGTCGCCACGATCGAGCGTCCAAATTCGGTCACAATAGTTTTCATATTAAATCAATCCCCGTCTTTATTTTCAGGCCAGGTGCAGTCCCGCGATGACCAGGTCAATCAGTTTGATGCCGAAGAACGGCAAAATAATGCCCCACAGGCCGTAAATCAGCAGGTTGCGCCGCAAAATTTGCGCGGCCCCGAGCGGGCGAAATTTGACGCCGCGCAAGGCGAGCGGAATCAACGCAATAATGATGAGCGCGTTGAAAATGACGGCGCTCAGGATGGCGCTATTGGGGCTGTGCAGTTTCATAATGTTCAGCGGCGCGATCGCCGGAAACGTCACCATGAGCATGGCCGGAATGATGGCAAAATATTTGGCCACGTCATTGGCGATGCTGAAGGTGGTCAGCGAGCCGCGCGTAATGAGCAGTTGTTTCCCGATTTCGATAATTTCCAGCAACTTGGTGGGATTTGAATCCAAATCCACCATGTTGCCGGCCTCCTTGGCTGCTTGCGTGCCGGTGTTCATGGCCACCCCTACGTCGGCCTGGGCCAGGGCAGGGGCGTCATTGGTGCCGTCGCCAATCATCGCGATCATCCGGCCACCCTGTTGTTCGTGGCGGATGAGCGCGAGTTTGTCTTCGGGCCTGGCTTCCGCAAGAAAATCGTCCACATCGGCCTCGCGCGCGATGGCCGCGGCCGTCAGTTTATTGTCCCCGGTAATCATCACCGTGCGAATGCCCATGGCGCGAAAGCGTTTGAACCGGTCGGCCAGGCCGCCTTTGACAATATCTTTTAAATGGACCACTCCCAGGACGGCTTTGCTCGTCGCGACGACCAGGGGAGTGCCGCCGGACAGGGAAATGGTCTCGACGATCTGCTCGATTTCCTGCGGCATTTTTCCGCCGACAAATTGGCGGATCGAGTTGGCCGCGCCCTTGCGAATCAGCTCGCCATCCCAGTTGACGCCGCTCATGCGGGTTTGCGCGGTAAAAGGAACAAATTGCGCGTCGGGCAGGTCATGAATGGTGCGGGCGCGTATGCCAAATTGCTTGGCCAATACCACAATGCTGCGGCCTTCGGGCGTTTCGTCAGCGAGCGAAGCCAATTGCGCGGCCGCGGCCAGTTCTTTTTCGGTGACACCCGGCGCCGGCACAAAGGCCGTGGCCTGCCGGTTGCCCATGGTGATGGTGCCGGTCTTATCGAGGAGCAAGACGTCCACGTCGCCGGCCGCCTCAACGGCGCGGCCGCTCATCGCCAATACGTTCTTCTGGAGCAGGCGATCCATGCCGGCAATGCCGATCGCGCTGAGCAATCCGCCAATGGTGGTGGGGATCAGGCAAACCAGCAGGGATACCAGCACGGCATTGGAAAAATCTGTGTTGGCATAGACTCCGTAAGGCTTCAAGGTCACAACCGCCAGCAAAAAGACGACCGTGAGCGCCGCGAGCAAAATAGTGAGCGCGATTTCGTTCGGGGTTTTTTGGCGCCTGGCGCCTTCCACCAGCGAAATCATGCGGTCAAGAAATCCCTCGCCGGGATTGGCGGTGATGCGGATATTGATTTCATCGGAAAGCACACGCGTGCCGCCGGTGACGGCGCTGCGGTCGCCGCCGGCTTCGCGGATGACCGGAGCGGATTCGCCGGTGATGGCTGATTCGTCCACGGTGGCCGCGCCGGTGATGATTTCTCCGTCCGCGGGAATCAGTTCGGTGGCGCGGACGACAACCACGTCGCCCTTGCGAAGCGATTCGGCATCCACGACTTCGGTTTTGCCGTTGCTGGAAATTTTGTTCGCATTCGTGCGGGTGCGCGTGGCGCGCAGGGCTTTGGCCTGCGCCTTGCCGCGGCCTTCGGCGACGGCTTCGGCAAAATTGGCGAACAGCACGGTAAACCAAAGCCAGATGGCGATTTGGATGACGAATCCGGTTTGTCCCGGCGACCGGAAAATGTCCACGGTGCTGATGGCGGCGCCGACCATCGTCACAAACATGACGGGGTTTTTAACCATCAGGCGCGGGTCCAATTTCTTGAACGCGTCGCCGATGGCAGGCCAAATGATCTTCGGATTTAAGATGGAAGCGGATTTTGTGGCCATATGATTAAAACAACGTTCCTTGCAGCATCAGAAAATGTTCAACAATCGGTCCGAGCGTGAGCGCCGGCAAAAACGTCAAGGCGCCAACCAGGAGGACGGTGCCGACGAGCAGAATGACAAAGGTGGCGCCAGTGACCGGAAAGGTTCCTGCGCTGGCAGGAATAATTTTTTTCTTTGCCAGGGAACCGGCCAGGGCGAGCAGGGGGACAATCATGGCGAAGCGGCCGAGCAACATGTCTATGCCCAGGGTGGTGTCGTACTGGGGAGCATTGGCAGTCAGACCGGCGAAGGCGCTGCCGTTATTGCCGGCGCAAGACGTGTAGGCATACAATATTTCGCTGAAACCGTGCGGGCCATTATTATTCAATCCGGCCAAACCCCACTTGGTCACGCAGGCCCAGGCGGTGAAACCCAGGATAATGATCGCCAGGATGACAAACGCCAGCAGCGTCATTTTAACGTCATAGGCTTCAATTTTTTTACCGAGATATTCCGGTGTGCGTCCCACCATTAATCCGGCGATAAACACCGCGATAACAACAAAGATCAACATGCCGTAAAGACCCGCGCCCACACCGCCGAAAATCACTTCGCCGGTCTGGATATTAAACATCGGGACCAGTCCGCCGAGCGGTGTAAACGAATCGTGCATGGAATTGACCGCGCCGCAGGACGCATCCGTGGTGACGGTGGCGAAAAGGGCGGAATCGAAGATGCCAAAGCGCACTTCCTTGCCTTCCATATTGCCATCGGCGGCGGCGACGCCGAGGTGCTGGTGAATGGGGTTCCCTTTGGCTTCTGCCCACCAACACAGCAAAACACCGGCGAGAAACATAACGAACATGGCGGTCCACACCGACCAACCGTGCTTTTGATTTTTGGTCGCGCGGCCCAGGTGATACGTCAACGCGCTGCCGATGGCGAGGATCGAGAGCATCTGAATGAAGTTGGAAAGCGGGGTAGGATTTTCATACGGATACGCGGCATTGGCATTGGTGTATCCGCCGCCGTTGGTGCCGAGCATTTTAATCGGAATTTGCGAAGCCATGGGTCCCTGGGGAATGCTTTGGGTGGTGAGCGTCTGATTGACCATCACCGGATTACCCTGGGCGTCCTTGACGGGGTTGCCATTGGCGTCGGTCTTCTGAACGGAAACCGTTTGAGGCTCAATGAGCGTGGCCGTGGTGTAAGGCTTGAAATTCTGGATCATTCCCTGTGAGATCAGGAAAAGCGCATAAATGATGCAAACGGGCAAAAGCAGGTAATAAGTGACGCGGGTGATATCCACCCAAAAGTTGCCGATGGTGTGCGAGTTGGCGCGCGCAATGCCGCGGACGAGCGCGGCGGCCACCGCGATGCCGGCGGCGGCGGAAAAAAAGTTGTGAAACACGAGGGCAACCATTTGCGAGAAATAGGACATCGTGGATTCGCCGCCATAACTTTGCCAGTTGGTGTTGGTGACGAAACTGACGGCGGTGTTGAAGGCCAGATGCGGTGTCAACGCGCCGAAAGTTTGGGGGTTCAACGGCAAATGCTCCTGGATACGCAAAATGACATAAGTAAATAAACAACTGACCAGGCTGAAGACCAGCAAGGCCAATGCGTATTGTTTCCAGCCCTGTTCTCTGGCCGGATCTACGCGCAGAATCACGTACGTCAATCGTTCCAGCGGCCGCAAAACGGGGTCCAGCCAGGTGCGTCCGTTGGCGTCCAAAATGCGGTTGAGATAAAGACCGAGTGGTTTGGTGATCGCGACGAGCACGGCGATGTAAACCGCCAGTTCGAGCCATTGATTGGCATGCATAATTCGTTAAAATTTTTCCGGGCGCACCATGGCAAAAATCAGATAAGCGCACAGGGCGACGGAAATGATTCCGAGGATGATATTTTCAGTCTGCATAACGGGATCAGAGTTTTTCACAGCCCACGATATAGAGCATCAAGGCTATGAACCCTCCAAATATTAATCCGACAAAGATTGCGTCCAACATATCAATACAAGCGGCGCCATTGCGATAAGCATAGCAAACCACATACAGTTTTACATTGGGGTGAACTTGATCGCTACGAACTTCGTAGCACAGAGGCTCGCCCTTCCAAATGCCTGCGAGATTAGCTGTCGGGCTTGGCCTTGAAAGTGGCCTTGAAACCGGTTGCCCGGCCTCGTGCGCCCCGTCCTCGAATTGCTTCGAGGAGTTTGGTTCTCCCGCACCCGGTTTCAGGAAGGAAACCGAGTCTCGGCTGCAACAGGGGCATTAAAGCATGAGTGTGACTGCATGTCAAGGGGCACATAAAGCTTTTCATGAAGTATTCATAAAAGTCCATATTTTATCGGTAAAGTTTGTAACGAATTAGACCGCCTGCGGACTCTGCAATTATCCATCAGCCGACGAGCACTCATTGAGTAGAGCGAGAAAACAATTCAAATAAGCCACTCGCCGTTGCGGAGTATTTTATGTATTCTCATCATGGCCAAATGAGCGCGCTGAATGTCAATCTGGACCTGGTGAAGAAATATAATGTGCCGGGTCCGCGTTATACGAGTTATCCGCCCGCGACTCAATTTGCGGAATCGCTGGCGTGGCCGGCGCTGTTTGAGAAAATCGCGGCCAATAACAAGACCGGCCGTGGCCTTTCGCTTTATTTTCACATTCCGTTTTGTGAAACGTTGTGCTGGTTTTGCGGCTGCACCACCGTGATCACCACCAATCATGGCCAGGCCAGGGCCTACCTGGACCATTTGGAAAAGGAAGCCGCCCGCATGGCGCTGCTCCTGGATTCCAGGCGTGAAGTGGTTCAATTGCACTGGGGCGGCGGCTCGCCCACGTTTTTGCATCCCGATGAAATTCGACGGTTGGGCGCCATTATCCGAAAATATTTCAAGCTGTCCGCCGACATCGAAGCGGGGGTCGAAATTGATCCGCGCCGCCTTTCGCGCGAGCATATCCTGGCGTTACGGGAAAGCGGGTTTAATCGGGCGTCGCTGGGGATCCAGGATTTTGAACCAAAAGTGCAGGAAGCCATTCATCGGATCCAGCCGCGGGACATGACGCAGCGGGTCCTGGATTGGGCGCGCGAGCTGGGTTTCCGGTCGGTCAACTTTGACCTGATTTACGGCCTGCCCCACCAAACGGCCGAGTCTTTCAACCGGACGCTTGACGCGGTTTTGGAGATGAGCCCGGACCGGTTGGCGGTGTTCAGCTATGCGCATGTGCCCTGGATCAAACCCGCGCAAAAGATCCTGGAACAAAAAATCCTGCCGTCGCCGGAAGTGAAATTGGAACTGCTAAAAATGGTCATCGAGCGGCTGACGGACCGCGACCGGTATATTTATATTGGCATGGACCACTTTGCGCGGCCCGGAGACGAGCTGGTGGCGGCCCAACGCAATAAAACTCTCCAGCGCAATTTCCAGGGATACAGCACGCGCGGGAACGCGGACATTTATGCGTTTGGCATGAGCGCCATCTCGCAGATTCCCGAGGTGTATTGGCAAAATGAAAAGGCCTTGCCGGATTACTACGCTGCCCTGGACGCGGGTAACGCACCGTTTCCGCGCAGTTATGTTTTAACGGAAGAAGACAAGATCCGCCGCGAGACGATCATGCGGGTGATGTGCGACCTTTCGCTGGATTATGAGGCGATGTCCCAAAAGACAGGCATCCGGTTTGCTGAACATTTTGCGAATGAGCTGGTTGCGCTCGCGCCAATGGAAGCGGACGGCCTGGTACGACGCTCCCCCGGCGGCCTGGAGGTCACTGATACGGGCCGTCTCTTTATTCGGAATATCGCGATGTGCTTCGACAACACACTTGCCCCGGCTCGCGACCGAAGATTCTCGAGGACGATTTGAATTGGTTGATTGGTTAAATCGTTAATTAGTTAACTGGGTACTCAGCCCATTTAACAATTTAACGGTGCAACCATTTAACTCCCAATCTACTCCGACACCCTTTTCAGCCTTGACAGCAAATAGTCGCTGTAACCGTCCTTCCGAAGTCTGGCGTAATTAACACGGCCGTATTTCTTGAGCAAATCGTGTCTCAAACCTTTCACCAAGTTGCTGATAGCCTGCTCCAGTGATTCGGGTCCACGCTTTGCCTGCTGTTTTCTGCCCTCTTGCACAAGGACGCAACCTAACGCACAAGCAACAGTGATGCAAGGAATAATTTGTCATATTTTGATTCCCGAAAGGGCATATAAGGTTAACGTTCGGCGCTGACGGGCACGTCTTTCCCGATGGCCTGAGTAGCAGCTTTGGCCGGCTAATTTGCCGCCGTACTGCCACCAGAAGAGGAGACGGCAGGCGCGGCCTCCGGATGCTCCATTCTAAAACCCACAACCCGGATATCCGTTGGTGTGTTGCGCCAGACAATACCGACGTATTCTCTGGTCAAATTGAAGTAATGGGCCGTGACATGAACTTCAAAGGTGTGGCTGCGCACGTCGCAATACTGGTTGATGTTTTGCGCTGCTTCCCGGTTGATGCCGGCCTGTTGGGCTTCTCCGGGGCTTCTAAATGGGGTGTCGTCCGCGGTGCCTGCCACGCCGTCCGGCCCGGCGCGCTGCTTGATAATGGCTTCGGCGGTGGCCTCATCCACGCCGGGTATGAGCTGCAAAACGTTGGCGTCCGCGGTATTGATATTGATCCGGCCATCGGAGAACGGCGTAAAAACGTCCTTCAATCCAAAGGTGTAATTGTTGTTTTGGAACGGGGAAAAGCCGAACTTTTTGGGGATTACGGAATTGGTTTCCGTGCCCCCGTCATACATGGCTCCGGTGACGCCTTTGACCAGGAGGAGTTCGGAAATGTCATCCATGGGCGCTTCCTTGCAATAATACGGCGGGTTTAAACTCATATAATACTGGTTTTTGGCGCCGGACAGGCGGGGGGTATCGCCGGGCTGCACCCAGTCCAGGATGGAATCGGAGACCGTTGGCAAATCGTTGGCATCCACACCCATCACGGTGAGCGCCTGCTGAAGGATTTGCGGGGTAACGGTGTTGATGTTGGCTTTGCGTTCTTCGTCTATGATTTTGATGGAAACCCAGCCGTCGCCGATTTGGTAATGATCCAGCGAAATGCCCGAGAGGACGCTGTTGGTTTCTCCGGGGCCGCCGGGGCCGCCGGCCCAGAACTGGTTGAGGGCGTCGTAAGGTTCGCCCGGCACGGACATCTCCTGGGCCAAAACCCAGCGGGCCAACTCAACGCCCGAGCGTCCGAGCCAAACCATCTGCGGTTCGTATTGGGATTGCGCGGCCAGTTTCATATCCACCTGCATGGAGTACCACAGAAGGGCGGCGTTGGCCGACAACACAAAAATCGCGAGCAGCGCAACGATGAGCGCGAAACTGTGCCGGCGGACCTTTGGATTAACGCGGAGGGTCATTGTTGCTGGTAGGGTGAGCTTTCACCCGGAAGGAGTTGGTTGGGATTCGGGGACGTGTTCCCCTGGCCGCCCTGGTTGTTGCCGTTGTTAAGGTTGTTATTGTAAGTATTGAATCCGCCGCCATAGGCGCCGTTGTAGTTGGGCGACTGCACCTGCGAGGGCATCGTGGCCGAGGGAAAAGAAATTTCCCGCGTAATGACCTGGCCGCCGGAATTTTTATCGCCGAAGCCAACCGTGACGCGCACCAGTGGCGGAATGATATTGGTGTAATCCCATTCGGTGTCCCACTCCATGGTGTTGGTGTCCCAGCATTCAATCAAAAAATCGCTCACGTTTTTGGCCAGGACCAGCGGCGTGTTTTGTTCGGCGGTGGTCAGAGGCATGAGGATGGGATTCTGCTGGAGCACGAGGTCTTTTCCGCCATTTTGTTCCGGCTGAAGAAAAAA
>JASHPN010000166.1 GCA_030038175.1 Verrucomicrobiia bacterium | reverse complement strand
TGACAGGCTTTTTTTATCCCGGAAAGCAGTTTGTCCCGTGAGAATTCCTCGCGCCGTCCATCCCGCTTGAGGACCATCAACCCCTCGTGCTCCACCTCTTCATAGGTCGTGAACCGGAAATGGCACGTCTCGCATTCGCGTCGGCGGCGGATGGTCGCCCCTTCACGCGACGCGCGCGAATCAATCACTTTGTCTTCCACACAGCCGCACTTTGGACAACGCATAAAACCACATCTAATGGTGGTCGCAAGGGAGTATCCCACAAAGTATTGTAGGCGTCAAGCGCCAGTTATTAACATAAATGCACCTTGCGTTCGGGCCGATTTCTGTTATTTTCATCGGCTCGCGTTTTACCAAAAATCGCAAAAAGTATATTTGACTATGGCAACAGCAAACGATCTTCGCCGCGGTATGGCGATCAATTATAACGGCGACATCTCGGTGGTTCTTGATATGCAACATCGCACTCCGGGCAACCTGCGCGCCTTTGTCCAGGCGACTTTGCGCAGCATCCGCACCGGAAAATCCTCGGATGTGCGGTTCAGCTCAACGGAAAGAATCGAACCGGTGCCGATGATCTCAAAGAAGATGGAGTTTAGCTACAAAGACGGCGCCGATTACGTATTTACCGATCCCGAAACCTACGAAACGGTCACCCTCGCACCGGAGTTGGTTGGTGAAGCGACGAATTTCCTGGTTGAAAATGGCCATGTGACGGTCACGTTTGTGGAAGAGAAGGCGGTTTCCATTGAGGTGCCGCCCAGTGTGGTTTTGACCGTGACGGACGCCCCGGAAGGCCTGCGCGGCGATTCATCCGGCAACGTGCAAAAGCCGATTATTCTTGAAACCGGAATTACCGTCCAGGCCCCATTGTTCATCAAAACCGGGGAGAAGATCAAAGTGGATACCCGAACCGGCAAATACATGGAGCGCGCCTGATCGGCCGTTAAAATCGAGTGATGGGTCTAGCGGATAAATGCCTTTGCGGCAATCCCATAACCCATTAAACCGATCTGATTAATTTATCTTCTATTTGCTTTCCAAGCGGAAGGCGTTGCGCTATTCCTTTTTTTACACGATGGCAAATCATCCAAAAGGGGAAGAAGTGTTTCGGGGCATTGGCGTTTCCGCCGGTGTTAGCCGTGGAAAAGTTCTTGTCCTGCATCGCGCGCGTCGGGTCATTTCCCGTCGGGAAGTCTCGTCTGGCGGCGTGGAACCTGAAGTCGTCCGCTTTGAAAAGGCCCTGGCGCAAACCCGCAAACAAATAACGGAAGTGCAGCGTCAGGTGATTGAAAAGATGGGCGCGAAAGAGGGTGATATTTTTGAAGCGCATCTCCTCATGCTCGAAGACCGGATGCTGGTGGACGAAGTTGTCCGGATGATCCGCGAGCAAAATGTGGGCGCCGAGTTCGCATTCCATCAAATCTCCGAACGTTACGTCGGCGCGCTGGCGGCCATTGAGGACGAGTACCTGCGCGAACGGAGCGGAGATATGCGAGACCTCACGGTCCGCGTGATGGACAATCTGCTCGAAGTCAAAAGCGATTTTGACCTGCGTCATTTGGCCGAGCCATGCATTTTGGTGAGCCACGATCTCAGCCCCTCCATGACCGCCCAATTGGACAAAAAATTCGTCCTCGGGTTTGCGACTGATATCGGCGGGCACACGTCGCACACGGCGATCATGGCGCGTTCGCTGGGCATTCCGGCGGTCGTCGGGCTGCAAAATATCAGCAATCAACTGGAAAACGGCGATTACGCGCTCCTGGACGGCTACAATGGGAACGTCATTGTCAACCCCACCGATCAGTCTCTTTTCGAATACGGCCAGCTCGCGAAAATCAAGGCGTCGCTCGATGAAAAACTGCGGGAAATCCGAATGCAACCCGCGGTCACGCTTGATGGGAAAGTCATTCCGCTCTCGGCGAATATCGAGGACCAGCACGACGTTGAAGCCGTGCTGGCCGGCGGCGCGGAGGGCGTCGGGCTTTTTCGCACCGAATTTTTATTCATTAGCCGAACGACTCTTCCCACTGAGGATGAGCAATACAAGGTCTATCGCGAGGTGGCCGCAGCCTTGAAGCCGAATGCGGTCGTGATCCGCACCATAGACCTGGGCGGCGATAAATTCTCGTCGCACCTGGAAGTGGCGAAGGAAATGAATCCGTTTCTGGGCTGGCGCGCGATTCGGTTTTGCCTTGCCCAGCCGGAGGTTTTCCGTTCGCAACTGCGGGCCATCCTGCGGGCCAGCGCCGAGGGCAACGTCAAGATGATGTATCCGATGATCTCCGGCCTGGACGAATTGAAGCAGGCCAACGCGCTCGTCGAAAAGTGCAAGGAGGAATTGCGCGCGGAGGGCCAGCCGTTCGACGAAAAAATGGAAATCGGCGCGATGATCGAAATCCCTTCCGCCGCCCTGATTGCCGACGCCCTCGCGCAACGCGTCAATTTTTTCAGCATCGGCAGCAACGACCTGATTCAATACACGCTGGCGGCCGACCGCACCAACGAAAAGGTCTCGCACCTATACGAGCCGACCCACCCGGCGATTATCCGCCTGATCAAGATCACCGTTGATGCCGCGCATAAAAACGGCATCTGGGCGGGCGTCTGCGGAGAAATCGCCGGCGATCCGGTCCTGGTTCCATTGCTCATTGGACTGGGGGTGGACAAATTAAGCGCCGCTCCAACCGTCGTCGCGCCGGTTAAATATATCGTCCGCCGCCTGAAATTGTCGGAAGCACAGTCCCTGGCTGAAATGGCGTGCCAGAGCGAATCAGCCGCCGATATTCTCGCGCGCTGCCAGCAACTCGCACGAGACACGGCTCCGAGTCTTTTCGATAAAAGTTAAGCCGCGGCGTCCTTGCCGGAGCGCGACTGTGTCCCGTACGGCGGGACCAGGTCGCGGCAGGTCCGCAACGCAATGATCCGTACCCATACGCACGACTTCAGGCTTGCAACGCGCTGCGGCTGGTGCTGTCGCACACAGCCGCGCTCCGAATCTTAAGGAATTTCCCATCTCAAAACTTGAAATCGGGCCATTTTTGTTGTATCAGAAAGCCTGTCATTGGAGACGATTCCGATTAACAAAATGAAAGTCATTATTTTAGCCGCGGGATACGCCACGCGCCTGTATCCGCTCACGCTCACTCAACCCAAACCGTTGCTGCCGGTCGCCGGCAAGCCGATGGTCGAATATGTGCTCGACAACCTGGCGCCCATCGGCGGCATTGACCGGGTCTATGTCGTGACCAACGCGAAGTTCGCCGGCCATTTCCAAAAATGGTCGGACCACTACCGCGCCACAAAATCAAAGCTCGCTTTTACCATCGTCAACGACGGCTCGACGGACGATACCAACAAGCTTGGCGCGATCGGCGATATCCATCATGTCGTCGAAAAGGAAAAAGTGGACGATGATATTATCATCGTGGCGGGGGACAATTTGTTCAGTGAAAAGCTCGGTGATTTTGGAAAATTCATCCGCGAAAAGAACGCGCCGGTCCTGGCGCTTTACGACGTGGGCAACCTCGAAGAAATAAAAAAATACAATTCCATCTCGGTGGATGCTCAGGGCAAAATCACGTTCTTCGAGGAAAAGCCCAAAAATCCCCAAAGCACGCTCACCGGCATCGCCTTGTATTTTTATCCGCGCTCGACCATTGCGCTCATCAAACAATACATGGCCGAAGGCAATAATCCCGACCAACCCGGCCGCCTTGTGCAATGGCTCTATCCCCGCACACCCGTCTATACCTGGCGCGTCCCCGGCCTGTGGTTTGATATTGGTTCGAAAGAAACGCTTGAAGAAGCCAATAAAATCTTCGCGAAAGTTTAATAAAAACGAATCAGGCCGGCTGTGAGCCGGCCTGACGCGCACAGATTAAATCCGTTCGTTAAGCGGTCTGCTTTTTGCGCAAAGCGCGGAGGGCACCCACGCTCATCGGGAGCAGCATCAATGCGCCGGCAGCCCATGTCGTTGGCTCAGGGACGGGAGCTCCCGCCAGAGTGAATGAATATTCACTGGCGCCGGCGAAGGTGAGGGTAAAAGTCGATGCCGTATCCGAATAAACTCCGTCAGTATCGATCAATGTTCCGGTTCCCGTAAAGGTGGCGGATAAACTCGAATGCGAAACTTCGGTAATAGAGGTCAAAGTGAAGTCAAACCGATTTTCCGGCGATGTTCCTGAAGCCGTCAAGAAATCTGGCGAAGAAAACACAAAAAAGTCAGTGATGTCTTCTGCCTTCGCGGACGTTGAGAGCCCTGATAGCGTTGTCGTATCCACCGTGACGTCGCTCAATTTCGGGACCAAGGCGGCGAAGGTGCCTTGTTCGGAACTGTTCACAATGTTAAGGTTGCCGAGTGTCAGTGAACTGCTTGTATAACCGGCGCCTGTACCAAAATCCTCGACTCCCAGGGATCCCGTGATCAACTGGGCCTTTACCGCTGAGATGCTGGTTATTAAGGCGGCTGCTATTATTAATGTTTTTTTCATTATGTGACTCTTTTTCTCTTCTGTTTTGGCAAGACCCGGGGAAACACCGAGGCGACAACTCTTTCCATCCGTATCAGCCCTTTTTTCCTGTTTTTAAGCTCGGTGCGCCCTCTATAAATAGGAAATCAGCGAAAAAATCTAGCGTATGACGGGACAAGTTGTATCACAAATTGGCCAAATTGAAGCAGTTACGACAATCGGGGCGGAGCAGCCTTCATCGCATCAATCGAAAATTGAAAATCTTTACCCCTTCAACTGCTTGATGCCCCGCTGCCATAAATCGAAGTGATATAACGCAACGACGACGAGCGAATGACCGATTGTTTCGTCGGCCACCAATTTAGAAACTTCAGAAACCGGAACGAGGCGTGTTACCAGGTCTTCGCCCTGGTCAAAACTGACCGGGTGCTTTAACCGGCAATTTTCCACCAGGATCGTATAGCAGAAATTGTTCAGGATTGCGGGGTTCGCGTGAATGCGGCCCAGCAGGCGCGCGCGTTCGCCTTCGTAACCGGTTTCCTCGCGCAGTTCCCGCACGGCGGTCGCCACCGGATCAGTTTCGCCCGGATCCATCATGCCCCCGGGGATTTCCAATTCCACCGTGTTTGAGCCAAATCGAAATTGCTCGACCATTACGAGCTGTTGGTCCGGGGTCAGGGCGATGATGTTGACCCAATGGACACTTTCGAGAACGAAAAAGTCGTGCTCTTTTTCCGTGCGGGGGGAAATGTACGTATCGGTGCGCAGTTTAAAAATGCGAAAATCGCCAAGTTGTTTGGTGCTGACTTTTTTCCAGGGGCGGCTCATTTGAGTAGTGTAAATCGCCAATCGTAAATTCAAAGACCCTTTTCCCTGGCCGCCCATCCTTGCCGCATCAGAGTGAGCAAATGGCCGAGGGCTTCGTCATACGTACGGCCTTTGAGCTCCGCCAATTGCCGCGCGCGCTTATCCAATTGCGCCGCCATCTCCGCGGATTTTTCCGGCGGACATCCCATCGCCACGAGTGCTTTTGCCAATTCAGACAAATCCATCAGGACAATTAAAAAGGAAAAAGGCAAAAGGCAAAAGAATTTTGCTTGGTGTAAAAGGTTAACGATGAGGGCACCCGGGCCAGCAGCAAGGCCGGCGCTTGCCTTGTTTAAGGTGAAGGTTGACCCTTCGGATATGATCGCTCCTGGTCTCCGGCTTTTTGACCCAGGTAACCCAACAGATCCATTCATTGCGCGCGAGAGGGGTGAGCCCGTTCCACAAGGTCACCACCTTGGAGTCGGACAGAAGGCTCTTTCGCATGTCATCCGGCACCTTGTGCACGGTGCCTGTGGCGATCGGTTTCCTGACCATAAATGTAAGAATAACAGAGAGTGAAATAATATAAAATGAGAGCGATGAAAACGACAAAAGGGTCCACCGGTGACAATGTCGTCTCAAAATTTGAACCCCTTGGCCGGCGGTGTCATTAACACCCTGCTTTAGCGGGGTGTTTGGGCTAATGCAAGTGTCTTCAACCGCTTTAGCGGGTTATAGGGGTGGTAAACCGCTGAAGCGGTTGGGCGCTATTCGATCTCCGTAATCACCCCGCTGAAGCAGGGTGTTAAACAATCCGGATTGCGGACTATGGACTATGGACTCCTTCTATTACCAGCGGAAATGGGCAAAGGCCTTGTTGGCCTGGGCCATTTTGTGGACTTCGTCGCGTTTGCGGATGGCGTTGCCCTGGCCTTGATAGGCTTCCATGATTTCAGAAGCGAGAGCTTCGCGCATGGAAATGCCCTTGCGGGAATCCGCGAAATCCACAATCCAGCGCAAGGCCAGCGCATTCTGGCGATCGCTGGGAATTTCCATGGGCACCTGGTAGGTGGCGCCGCCCACGCGGCGGGCCTTGGTTTCGATGCGCGGTTTGGCATTATCCACCGCGCGCTGCAAAATTTCGATGGGATTGCTGGCGGGATTTTTCTCCGAAATGGTGTCGAACGCGCCATAAACAATGCGCTGGGCGGTGCTTTTCTTGCCGCAGATCATGACGGTGTTGACCAGCCGCGTTACCAGAGAACTGTGAAATTTTCCATCTTTGGCGATGGGCCGTTTGGTTGCTTGTCGTCGTCGGGACATGAGTTCTAAAGCGTTGAAATATTAAAGCATTTGGCTAGGCGGCGGGGGCGGCGGCCTTGGCGGCGGGCGCTTTGCCTTCCTTGGGCCGTTTCACGCCGTATTTGGAACGGCTGACGCGGCGTTTTTCCACGCCGGCGGCGTCAAGGGTGCCACGGACAATATGGTAACGCACACCCGGCAAATCCTTCACACGTCCGCCGCGCACGAGCACGATCGAGTGTTCCTGCAGGTTATGGCCTTCATCGGGGATGTAAGCGATGACTTCGTAGCCGTTGGTGAGGCGCACTTTGGCCACTTTGCGCATGGCGGAATTGGGCTTTTTGGGCGTGCGGGTCATGACCTGAATGCACACGCCGCGGCGAAACGGCGAATTTTCCAGGGCCGGCGACTTGGACTTATACTTCACTTTGCGCCGGCCTTTGCGAACGAGTTGATTGATTGTCGGCATTTTTAGCTAAAATCGAACGCCAAATATATCAAACCAAACGCCCGTTGCAACGATTTTATTGAAGATTTTTTGCCATCATCAAATCGTCCACCGCCACGGCCAAACCTTCCAAATAATCATCCCCGCGCGGATGGTTGGTCAGGGCCACGAGAATGTAATGCCGGCCCGGGCCGCTGATGATTGCGCTGTCATGCAGCCAGTTTTCCCAGGAACCCCATTTGCGGAGGATTTGCACGTCGCGCCCGGCCAGGGCCTTGACGAATTTGATGTTGTCCGCCGGAATGTCGGGCGAGGCAAAAATCTCGCGCATAGTCCTGGAGGCGGACGGAGACACCAGCTTCTCCTGCTCCAGCAACAAATAAAACCTCAGCACCTGCCGAACGGTCACAGCATGGGAATTGTCGCCGATGGGATCGCCGTAGCGTTCGGTATTTTTCCCGTAATGTTTGCCGACCCAAATCCCGCCGCCGTGTTTGACGTCGTAAAAACCGCCGGCCTCGAGCACCTGTTCGATGGGCTTGAGTCCCAGTTCCTCGGAGAATTTGGCCGCCATGTCGTTGTCGGAAGCTTTGATCATCAGGCCCAATTCGTGCCGGGTTTTAGCATCGAGGTTCGTGGCAGCATCCGGATGCAGTTTGAAGTAGGCGTATAAGATCCCGATCTTGGCGACGCTCGCGGCGTAATCTTCGCGGTCGGGATGAATCATGGCCAGTCGAAGAGTCTGAAGATCCAGCAGGCCGACCGATGTCTGGTTCGTGCTCATCCCATATTTTGCGCGCAGCGTGGCGTCTATGTTTTCCAGTTGGGCCTGTAAGGCCGGATTCACCGGCGTATCGTAGTCGAGCGTGTAATTTTGAAAATTGGGATTCATGACCGGCGCAGCCACCGACTCATTGCGGCCGGAAAATAAAATAGCGGCAATGAAGAATGCGGCAAACAGTTTCATGCCGAATTATTGAACAACAAAGGAACGAAGGAACAAAGGAGAATACCTGATTTCCTTCTTCGGCATCGCGCATTTCATCTTTATCCTCCCCTGAAACGGCGTGGAAGAACTCTTTGGAATCATTCATGAAGACGCGGATCTGCTGGTAATTAACAAACCTGCGGGGCTGGTGTGTCATCCGAGCAAAAACGGCCCGATGTCGAGTCTCATCGGACGGGTGCGACTGTATCTCGGCGCCGGTTCCCGTCCGCATTTGGTCAATCGGCTCGACCGCGAAACCAGCGGTGTGATCCTCGCCGCCAAGGCTGATGGCGTCGCACGGGAATTGCGCCGGCTGTGGGAAAGCCGCGAGGTGGCGAAGGAATATCTGGCTATCGTTCATGGCCGGGTTCGCTCGGAGCATGGAATGATTGACGCTCCGTTGGGCCGGGACGAATCAAGCCGCGTTGCAATCAAGGATTGTGTCCGCGCCGACGGTTTGCCGTCGCAGACCGAATATTTCCTGGGACGCGCGTTTGCCAGGTCCGTTCCTGGCGCGGAAACCAGGCCGTCGGAGTTTTCTTTGCTCCGCGTTCGGCCGCGCACGGGACGCAAGCATCAGATCCGGATTCATCTCGCCCATATTGGCCATCCCCTCGTCGGCGACAAAATCTATGGCGGCGATGAAGATTTATACCTGTCCCTGGTCGAAGGACGATTGAATGAAGAACAGAAACGGACGCTCATTTTACCGTATCACGCCCTCCACGCGCGGTCAGTGCGATTCGAGTGGCGCGGGCGGCGAGTTGAATTTATTTGCGAACCCGAGAAATGGTTCACTGAATTTCTCAAACCAACAGCCGAGGATCGAAGGTGAACGGCTTCGGTTTGCTAATGGCGATTCTTTTAAAATTGGGATGGACCGGATTTAGAAGGTAATTGGTTTCACCTGTGATGACGCTGGGCAAAGCCAAAATAGCTGACCGCGCCGCTTTCACCCACATGTCGCCAATGTTCTGGGCGGCGGGCGGCGGCGGCTCGGTATCCCATCCGGACGGAAGTTTGGCGCGCAGAGATTTTTCCACCAGCGCCTGGTCAAACCGGAGTTGAAAAGCAACGTATTTTGCAGTGACCGGCGCCGTCAGATGCACCAGCGTTTCCAAGGCGGCCAGAGATTTCGTGAAACTGGCATAAACCACGGGCACACCAACAGAGTTCCAGCGGCCACCGCTCAACCGCGCGCCCTCGCCGTCAAAAGCTTTGGCGGCGTGCTTCGCCTTCACGATTCGCCAGGCCTCCAGCATCAGGAGTACACTCCATACTCGACCCGCCCCAGGAGGTTTTCCACTTCACGCGCTCCCACTTCGGTCTCGGCATATTCAAGCGGCACAGCCCCGCCCAAACCGAATTGCGGCGCCCTTAGCCATTGCCGGGCGCCCTCTTTTGATTCAAAAACCTCCACGGCTTTTCCCATCAGCCTGGCAAAGCGGATGACACGGTCAGATTCAGACTGATCCAACCGGCCCTGGAATTTGCGGCGATGAAGAGTCGCCCTGGAAATACCAAGCATGGGGACCAGTTTTTCCATTGGCACATCCAAAGTGGCCTGCAGGTCCTGAAGCTCTTTCACCGGAAGACCAGCGCGAAGAACCTTAATGAGTTTGGATGGCGGGAACGCGACCTTTTTGTTCAAACCGTAAACACAGTAGATCACAACCCCATGGCTGGCTTTCTTCAGCCCTGAGGAGGCTCGGCGGCGCGCCGTCCTGGCCGAGGTTTTGCTCGACGACAAGGTATGACTCATTTGAGTCTATTAATAGTTTCATTTGAAACTTCTGTCAAGGTCTAAAAAGCTGAACACGATTTGAACACAACATGCGCGGCGCGACAGAGCTAAAACGAGAGAGAAGGGGGGACAAATATAATAAAGAGCGGCGTGACGTACCCCTCGGTGGATTGTCAGAATTGCCGTGAAATGCAATGTCAAAGCGGCCGACGGGTTCAGCTTGATTGAGTTGCGGATCGTCCTCGCCAACGACACTTCCTTCAATGCGGACTTCCTTTACGCGAGGAGCGGTGATGTTTTCGAATACATGTATTGGCACAATACGAGCGCGCCCGGTTACGGGAATGTTTTATTTGTGGATTCCCACGTGAGCTATCGGCAGGCAACTGCCGAACCGGATTTTCAGCGCGGGCCGGGGTGGTCGTTTGTGTGGAATGACGAATGATTAAATTTTTCATGTTTTTGTGTGTTTCGCGGTTTAAACGTCTGTTAAAATGGCGTTGCCTTGAGAACGGCAATCCAGACTGCGGTCAATACGACGCTCGGATTTTTTTATCCGGAGGTTTGCGCGCTGTGCCAAGAGGAGCCGGCCACGGCAAAGGAAGGGTTCGTGGGCGCGGAATGCCGGCGGCAGGTGCGCTTCATTCGGCCGCCTTTCTGCCGGCGTTGCGGGCTGCCGTACGACGGGGATTTGACGGCGCCGTTTGAATGCGGCAATTGCCGCGGCCTGACCCTGCATTTCAGCTCGGCCCGATCGGCGGTCGTGGCCAAAACCGTAATGCTGGAAGCCATCCATCATTTCAAATATTCGCGCGCGCTTTGGTTCGAGAATTTTCTGGCGGACTTGCTCATTGCGGAAGCCGCGCCGGTCCTGCGCGGGCAAAAAGATTCGTATATCGTTCCGGTGCCATTGCACCCGCTCAAGGAGCGCGAGCGCGAATTTAACCAGGCGGAAATATTGGCGGCGCGGTTGAGCCGGGCCACGGGCATTCCTTTGAACACGAAATGGTTGCGGCGGGTCAGACCTACGGCGACCCAAACACTGCTGCGGCGCGACGAGCGCGCGACGAACCTGCGCGGCGCCTTTGCGGCCCGCAATGGCGCAAAACTCAACGGCGAGCGGATCATCATCGTGGATGATGTGTTTACAACCGGCGCTACCACAAACGATTGCGCACGGGCGTTGATCGCCGCGGGCGCGGGCGACGTTTGTGTCTGGACAGTGGCGCGCGGATTATGATATTCTTTCTATGATCCAATTATATATGGGAACGACTGTGTTCGTTAAAAAATTCGGCGGTGTTGAGATCATTGAGCCGGCGCTGACACCGCCCACGCACAATCTTCCGCCGCTGCCGATCAAGCCCAAGGTGGGCGCGGCCAAATCCAAATCCAAAAAACGCGAAATTCCGGAGGGACTTTGGACCAAATGCCCCAAGTGCAGCGTCATGATTTTTGACAAGGAATTGGACGAGCGCCTCAAGGTTTGTCCCAAATGCAACCACCATTTCCCGATCAGCGCCCGCGAGCGCATTCACTCTCTGGTGGAAACCTGCACCTTTGAGGAAATGGACGCGGACATGGCCAGCCTGGATACTTTGAAATTCGCGTCTTACGAAAGCAAACTGGAGCGGGACCGCAAAGTGACTCTGCTCAAAGACGCGGTGGTAACGGGAGTTTGCAAAATCGGCCCGCATCGCGCGGCCCTGGGGGTCATGGAATTCAGTTTTATGGGCGGTTCGATGGGATCGGTGGTGGGCGAAAAGCTCACACGGCTGATCGAGCGGGCCACGGACAAGGATCTGCCAGTCATCATCATTTCGGCCAGCGGCGGCGCGCGCATGCAGGAAGGCGCTTTCAGCCTGATGCAAATGGCCAAGACGTCCGGCGCGCTGGCCTATCATGCCCAAAACCGGCTGCCTTATATCAGCATTCTGACCCAATCCGATTACGGCGGCGTCATGGCCAGTTACGCAAGCCTGGGCGACCTGATCCTGGCCGAGCCGGGCGCGTTGATCGGTTTTGCCGGTCCGCGGGTGATTAAGGACACGACGCAGGCGGAATTGCCCCCGGGATTTCAGACGGCTGAATTTCTGCTGGACCACGGGCTGATTGATGCCATCGTGCCGCGCAACGACATGAAGGACCGGTTAATCACCTATTTGGATTTTCTTACGGCGGGCAAAAAGGCAGTTGCGGTTTGACAGCTCGCATCATGCTTCGCCTGGACCAGGCCATGGTGGAACGCGGCCTTTGCGAAAGCCGTGAGAAGGCCAAACGGGCCATTCTGGCCGGCCAGGTTCGCCTCAACTCCCAACCTGCTCAGAAAGCCAGCGACAAGGTCGCGCCCGGTGACACTATCGAAATGGCTGCCGGTGAAAGATTCGTCAGCCGGGGCGGATATAAACTCGAATACGCCCTTGATTATTTTAAGATCGAGGTTGCCGGGGTGACCGCCATAGACGTCGGCGCTTCCACGGGGGGATTTACCGATTGCCTGTTGCAACGCGGAGCGGTAAAAGTGTTCGCCGTGGACGTGGGACGCGGGCAGCTTGCCTGGAAATTGAGACGGGACGTTCGCGTGGTCGTGATGGAAAAGACCAACGCTCGCTATTTGAAACCCGAACAATTCCCGGAGCCGCCGACGCTGGCGGTGGTGGATTGTTCGTTTATTTCGCTGCGAAAAATTTTGCCGCCTACGGTTGCTTTATTGAAATCCAACGGCAAAATAGTGGCGCTGGTGAAGCCGCAATTTGAAGCAGGCAAGGCGGAGGCCGACAAGGGTCGCGGCGTCATCCGGGACGCGGCCATTCACGGGCGCGTTTTGGAAGAATTACGCCAATTCGCCGGGAGGCGCGGCGGATTGGCCTGGCGGGGCGCGGTGGAATCACCGTTGCAAGGCCCGGCGGGCAACAAAGAATTTTTGGTTTTGATCGAAAAAACCAGCGCGGAAATGTGAGGATCCAACTTTGAGAAATGCAAGAATCAAACGGGTCGGGCTGATCGGCAATTCATCGAAAGCCGGTTGCGCCGGGATTATGCGCAAAGCGGTCCGGCTCATCGAACGGGCCGGGCGCAAGGCCCTCGTCGGCGGCGACGCCGCGAAGCTCGCGCAGGAATCCGATTTGCTGCTGGTTTTCGGCGGAGACGGCACCATGCTGCACGCCGCCCGTGACATTGACGGAGCGAGCACGCCGTTGCTGGGGATCAACATCGGCGGCCTGGGGTTCCTCACGGCGGTGCCCTCCCGGAACCTGCCCAGGGCGCTGGACCATCTCTGGCGTGGCGAATTTGAATATGAATCACGCGCACTTATCGAAGCCGGCGGGCGCTGCAATGGCAAACAGGTCCGCGAAACCGCGCTCAACGACATCGTGATCAGCCGCGGCGAACTGTCCCGGTTGATCGGCCTGGAGGTGAGCGTCAACGGCGAGCTGATCACGCGCTATCGTTGCGACGGTCTGATCGTGAGTTCTCCGACCGGTTCCACGGCGTATTCGCTGGCGGCCGGCGGGGCGATCGTTTTGCCCTCGGCGGAAGTGTTTGCGCTGACGCCCATCTGCCCGCATGCGCTTTCCAATCGCTCGATCATGTTGCCCCTGGACTCGACCATCCGGGTCAAGGCCCTCAATCCGGCGCCCTCCACGATTATGAGCGTGGATGGCGAGGTTTTTGCCGAACTGGATGCGGGCGACGAAGTAACGGTGCGCCGGAGCCGGAGCGTCATTCGGCTGGTGCATCTGCCCAACAGTTCATTTTTGGAAGCTTTGCGCCAGAAACTGCATTGGCGCGGGGCCTACGTGTGAGAGGAATTGCGATGGTTCGCTTAAAAGATATTGCCCGGCAAGCGGGTGTTTCCGTCATGACGGTGTCGAAGGCGTTGCGCGATGCGACGGACGTTTCGACCGCCACGAAGTCCCGCCTCAAAGCCCTGGCCCAACAGATGGGCTATGTGCCGGATTCGAGCGCCCGGGGGTTGCGGACCAAGACCACCCGGTTGTTCGGCCTGGTGATTCCGTCCATCACCGACCCGATTTTCTGTCGCATCACCTTTGCCGTGGAAGAGCGCGCCCATGAGTTGGGATACGACATTTTGCTGGCGCACACTTTGAACCAGAGCGAGCGCGAGGAGCAATGCATTCGCCGCCTGCTGGCCCGGCACGTGGATGGGCTGTTTATTTCGCCGGTGTATCGCTTCGCGGCCGAGGCGCGGATTTACCAGGAAATTCTGGCGCGCGGCACGCCCGTGGTTTTGCTGGGACCGCCCGCGCCCTTTTGCAAAGCGTTCCCGGGCGTGGAGACGGAAGAACTCATTGCCAGCTACAACGTGACCCGGCATTTGCTCAAGTTGGGGCACCGGCGTATTGCGTATCTGGCCGGGCCGCAGGTCGCCCCATGGGCGCATGACCGTTTCGAAGGCTATCGCCGCGCCTTGCGCGAAGCCAATCTGGACGTGGATGATGAACTGGTCTTCCAGGCAGGCGGCACGATTGAGGACGGCACCAACGCCGCCCTTCAAATGCTTAATGAAAATTGCAACGCCACCGCCATTCAAGCCGTAAACGACCTGGTCGCCATCGGCTGCGGGACGACCCTGCTGGCGCAGGGCCTGAAAATACCCAATGACATCTCCATCGCGGGTTTTGGAAATATTTTGCTGGCCGACCATTTTCGGGCTCCATTGACCACGGTGCGCCAGCCGAAATATCGCCTGGGCGTGGCGGCGGTGGAAATGATGACGCAATTGCTGCACGGCGAACGGGTGCAAACGCGGCGCATTCCGGGCGAATTATTGGAACGCGACAGCACGGCGCCGCCGAAGGCAGCCTGATTTTTCACAAAATAGTTCTTGAAAAAGACCTGCCGCTGGCGGATAGAAGGGTAAAACCATATGAAAATCAGCGTTCCTGTCAGCGCATTGTTGCATCACAAGGGCTCAGCCGTGTGGCATATTGCACCGGAGGCCACGGTCTTCGATGCCATCAAACTCATGGCCGATAAAAACATCGGCGCGCTTCCGGTCGTCTCGAACGGCAGGCTGGAGGGCATTTTTACCGAGCGGGATTACACCCGAAAAATCGCCCTGGCCGGAAAAACGTCCAAACAGACGCTCGTGAAGGAAATAGTTTCCTCGAAGGTTATCACCGTGCCGCCGGATGAAACGGTGGAGGAATGCATGCGTTTGATGACCGAGCATCGCATCCGCCACCTGCCCGTCATGGAAAATGGGAAGCTCGCCGGCATCATATCCATTGGCGACCTCGTCAACTTGATCATCTCGACGCAGGATGCAACCATTGCCCAAATGGAGAATTATATCGGCAGCGGCCTGGCGACGTAGAGTGTGTGACCGTCACGCCTGGACTTCCTTTGGGAGAAATCCCCGGGAACGCGCCTCCGTTTCCAGCCACAAAAGCATCGCTTGTGACCGGTTGGTCACGCGCAGTTTTTTGAACATTTTATTTTTATATTTCTGAACGGTGGAAAAGCGGATGCCCAGTTCGCACGCGATCTCCTGGTAGAACAATCCTTTGGCAAGACCCTTGAACACTGCCTTTTCCCGGGAAGTCAGCCGCAAAGTCTTCGCCTTCGGCATGTCCCCGCAAACCCGCACATGCCTCCTCTTTACCGTCAATGCAGCCTCTCGAATTTCCGACGCTTCTTCGCACTTCAGAATTCCTCCCGCGTTTTTCGCCATAAAAACTTCCTACAGCGGGGCACTTTGCTCGAGCGACGGGGGGATGACGTTAATAGTTGCCTTAGATCCTGATTTGTCAAATGCCTGTGTCATTGCAAAAAATCACGGAACCAACCCGATATTATTCCTCGGCCACAACGCAGACCCATCCGTCCTGGCATCCTGATAACCAATGGCGCTGTTTCTGATCGCCGCGGCGTGACCGTCGAAGAATGCCACATTCACCAGTTTGGAATGGCGCGGGACCGAACGGGCGTCGCCGGTGGCGAATTGACTGTCCGTCGGCACGCGAAAATAGACACTGCCGCTGCCGGGCACTTCCTTCCAATTATCCGCGTCCGGCTCGGTGGGATTGGAAATCCCTCCGGCATCCGCAAGAACGATGGATTGGCTGGGCTGACTCACACTGCTCTGGCCGGGGCAGGGAGCGGTCGGATAATACGGTCCCGGCCCGGGGACTTCGGTCCAGCCGTATTCGGGAAAATTGATGCCGATACCGAGGGGCAGGTTGGTGTTGATGGAACCGCCGTCGTTCAGGGTCGCGGCCTGCGATAAAACCGGGCAGTCCACCATTTCCCTTTTTACGCCGTCGCCGCTGATGCGCAGATTGTCCGGCCACCAAAGCGCCCCCGGATTTTGAATGGATAACATGGCCGGATTATAGGGCACATTGGGCCAGTCGGGCGCGCCTTGTTGTATCCACAAGGGCAGAAGGATGCCCCGGTTATCGTTCATGTATAAGGTCGCGGCGAGCATGAGTTGTTTTTGATTGTTCAGACAGAACGCGGCTTGCGCCCGGGCTTTGGCGCCGGATAAGACCGGCAACAACATGGCCGCGAGAATGCCGATCACGGCAATCACCACCAGCAATTCCACCAATGTAAATGCATCCCTGGTTTTCATCAAATCCGGAACCACAACGGGAAAGACAATAATTTGTTTCGTGCCGAAGGCGCAACCGGAAAGCACGGAGAGCGCCTTGACAAAATGGTAGCAATTTGCTACCTTCTCAACATGAGTCAACCCGTTAAAGTTTCAGATTCATTGCTGCTGGACGCGCGCATTGCCGGGGCAGCCCTGGAACGTTCGATTGCCGGCCAGATTGAATTTTGGGCAAAGCTCGGCCGGGCGATCGAAATTCTGCTGCGCGGAGACCAGGTATTGGATCTTTGCCAATCCGGCAATACCAGACTGCTTTCCGAGCGCCTGGAATCCGTCAATTCTCCCGCCGGACGGGAACGGGTCAAAAAGTATCTTAAAACCCGCCCATATCCCCATTACGAATTCGGTTCAACTCCCGGTCTGCTCGTGCAAATTCATGCCGACGGAACACGCACGATGGGACGATTTATCAAGCGTCAATTCCAGCCGATAAAAATATCGCAGAAGAAAAGGCCGAAACGCGTCCCGGCGCCCGGTTGATGTGAAAAAGTCCATCGCATCCGCCCTCTGGCGCGGGCTTGATTTGGACACGCGTCCAATAATTGTCTGCTTGGCTGGGCCAAATGGCGCCGGTAAATCCACGTTTTATGAATCTCACCTGAAGGAGTGCGGCTTGCGTTTCATCAACGCCGATGCTTTGTCCCGCGAACTGGAAATAGACGCATATCAGGCTGCCGGAATGGCCACAAAACTGCGGGAGGAATTTGTCAGGCAGCGTGAAAGTTTTATTTTTGAAACGGTCTTTTCCGATCCGGTTGGTGATAAACTGGCGTTTTTAGAACAGGCGGCGCGACAAGGGTACACCGTCATTCTCTGTTTCGTTGGGTTGGCAGATTCCGCGCGTTCTGAGGAGCGCGTGGCCATGCGGGTAACCCAGGGAGGACATGACGTGCCCGCCGATAAATTGGCCGCTCGCTTTCCCCGCACCATGTCCAATCTAAAACGGGCCGCCCGTGAACTGCCCTGCGTGGTCATCTTTGACAACGACGATTTAAACACGCCGTTCCGATTGGCCGCCGTTTTTAGAAATGCACAAAAGATATATTCGGCAAAAGCCGCTCCGGGCTGGCTGGTACCCCTGCTTTGAAATGACAAATCCAAAGAATCAGTCAGGCACCTATTTCAAATTTTGGAGGGTTGGTTATTGGATATTCTCCGGGGCTTGGATACCGGCGCCTGGGATTTTCTTATCCATACCCAAACGCCTTGCAATAAGGCCCCAGGCGTTCCTGGACCGGTTCCAGCGCCGACGCGTAATTGCGCCAGCGGTCCACGGC
>JASHPN010000165.1 GCA_030038175.1 Verrucomicrobiia bacterium | reverse complement strand
GACACACGGTTGGGTTTGTGGCGCCCGTTTTGCCTATCCCTGGGCGGACGGGATGAATGATCAAGGGCTGTGTGTCGCGGTGGCAGATGTGCCTACTCCTTTCACAACAACATCAAGCCGCCAACCGGCGGATCTTCAAACATTTCTCAGCGGCCTGCTGGCCAACTGCGCGACGGTGAACGAGGCCATCATATGGTGCAGGAAACAGCCCACGCCCAGCCTGGCCGGGGAGGTCTATCACTTTCTGGGGCTTTACACGTTTGTTACTCCGGAACATATTCTGGTTGCCGATCGTTCCGGCGATTCGGTTGTGTTTGAATGGGAGCAGGGCAAGCTTAAGATGACTCGCAAACGGGGCCGCTACCAGTTGATGACCAATTTCCTGTTGACCGACCCTAAAGCGGGGGATTATCCCGACGCTCGCTATATCGCGGGTTCGAGAATTTTGGACAAGACCGCGGAATCCTCGCTGCAAACGTGCAAACAAATTTTGGAGATGACAGCACAAGGAATTACCCGGTATTCTCTGATTTGCGACCTGACACACGGTGAGGTTCAGGTCTATCTTCGACAGCGCTTCGACCAAACAAAAACGTTTCACCTGGCAGATGAATTGCAAAAAGGCCGGCATGAGATTGATTTGGACCAATGGTTTGGCCGGCCAAAACGGCATTTGCCCCAGCCACGGGCGATTGTGCTTCATTCCCAAACTTACGACGAGTATGTGGGGCAATATCGAAAGTCGTTTCTTCTTGGATTGCTTCATTTGGGACCAACGCTCAGCGTCTCACATGTGACGGATAAACCGGGGGACCGCCTCGTCGCTTCTGTTCGCGGAGTGGCAACGGTTCAGTCATGGGCCGACATCGGCGACTTCGTTCCGGTGAAAACCAATAGCTTCGCGGTAGATCCCGAATTTCCCAGAATAACCGATGATAAGATACAACTGACTTTTGTGCGGGTCAGGAATGGAAAAGCGACGCGCATCGTTATCAATTGGAACGGAAGAATAGTCAGCGCCGCGCGAATCTCCGATAAGCCCGCGGAATGATTGGTGTGCTACGTGACCCAGGCTCAATTTCCAGGAAATCAACACGGTTACTCTTTGAAATGCAGGAGAGGAACGGTTCGGGAGGCAAATCAGTTTTTATGCACCGAAGATGCCGCCCCTAACGGGGCTATGGATATTATTGGTTTTTTACTACAAATATGTCGCGCCTATGGCGCTTGAAGCGACGCGGCATTTGGATTTGGCGACGCGCCCGTTGAGTTGAGCTTTGGCTTTTCAAACTGGCAACGGCCGGACAAAGAAATGCGTTAAATATCTCGACAAATTTTGGCGACAGGCGTATTCAGTGGTGTTTAAAATCCGGTTGACTTATTTGCAGTAACGGATCATCAGCACAATCCAAACTGAAAAATCATGAACTTGTTTCCATTTCTTACCAGCACGTTGCGTTCGGGCTTTCTCATCGGCCTTCTTTGGCTTTCAGCCACCGCCTCTTTTGGGCAGTCACCAATGTTCACGAACACCGCGATTGTGAATGGCAACTTTCAAACGCAGGTTTTGATCGCTTCCAACGCCGCTTTCACCATCGAAACCTCCACGAACCTGACGGACTGGACGCCGGTGGAATCCACCACGGCCACCAATCATTTGATCACGCTGGTTGACCCGCGCGGGACCGCCGCCTTTGGCCGTCAATTTTACCGTCTCACGCTCGGCAACACGGCCAGCTTCGACTTCAATTTTATCGAATTTGCCAACGCGGGCAGTTTTGAGGGTGATACGCCAAACACAACGTTTCCCGTGACGCTCAACAGTTACGCCGGCGTCTTCAGCGTGAATAACGACACCGATTATCCGGAGGCCACCAATGTCTTTTTCACCGGCCCTGGCGGTTCCGGCCTCACCAATTCGCCGGCCGACCCCGGCAACTCAAACACCCATGGTGAAAGCCAGGCCTACTATCAGTCTCAAATCATCAGCAACCCGGCGATTGGGCCGGCTGGCACGTGGGTGATGAACTATAAGGGAAGCAATGAGACGTTCAGCGTACCCAACCCGCAGGCCGCCAGTCGCGTGGTGGTTCCTTACCCCACCGTTACCGTGTCGGGCGGAATTTTGCAAAGCGTCAGTTGGGTTTATCTGGACTCCACTAACGGCGACAACCTCGGCGGGCCACCGGCTTACATGACCAGCATCCAGCTTCAAATTCACGGCACTAACGCGGCCGACGAACTTTATGATTCATCCCAACTGTCGCCCGGCACGACGAGCAACCTGCCGACCAACACCGTAGCCTGGTCGAATGTCTCCGGTATCAGCATGGGCCTATAATGATTCGCTCGGGAACAATTACGTCATTTCCTATGTTGGACCGGCCATCATACCGTAAATCCATCTGCCACAAACACGAATGACACGGCAAAGCTGGCGGTCATAATGGATAACGCCGCCTGCGCGCAACCGGAATGGCTGGTCAATATTCACCAGCTAATCCCAAACTCAATCTGGTTCAGGTCAATGCAATTGCGTTTTCTCATAACGATTCTCTCCTTATCCATTTAGCTCTTTCCCGCCAATGCACGGTTGGACATTGGCAGTTCATGCAAACATTTTTCCAGGGTATTCATTTGACGCACTTTTTGTATTTTTAGGTTTGACAATTATTGACTTTTAAATTAATCCAAAGCTACTCAAGCAGGGCAATCCAGCAAAAGAGCGGGGCATTGTGGTATGCAAGAGGAATCAAAAAGCACAAAAGGAATGCGGTTGGACCTCCTGGAGGCGATGGTCGGGGATTTAGACGACCAGCTTAAACGCAGCAAGGCCGCTTTTGAAATACGCGCCGCCGAACTGGATGCGAGGATTGAAACATTAAAAAGGCAAATTGAAGAAAGAAAAAGCCCCCTTCCGGCAAGTTTGGCGCCGGGCGATTCTTCTCAAAAAACGTCGCAAATCAGTTCCGGCTAATCGCCATTGCGCTTTAACATTTCCGGCGCTTTTTCATGGAAAGATTGAGGCCAAGCGCTGGCACGTTTATCTCATTGCAGCCTGGGACCTTGAGGTAAAATTCACTCCCGGGTCAACGTAAAGGCGCCATCCACCGCGTTTGCGCCACTGCTGCTGTCCGTGTCAAAAGGGCCGCTGATAACATTGCTGTTCAATGTGCCGCCCAAACGAAACTGATCATAATTGTTGGAAGAAGTAGTATAAAAAAAGCCGGCGATGACGCCGTTGGTGGAATTCAACGCAAATAGCCAGCCGGTGCCGGTAAAACTTCCGGAAAGATTGACAAAGCCATTGGTGTTAACGGCCAAATTAATGGAATAATCGTTCAATCCATTGGGATCGTTGGTTTCGGTCAACGTGCCGCTCCAATTGCCAGCGCACAAAGAAACTTTGTCAACCGGCAAGCCTGTTCCGATGTACTGATCCCCGGCGAGGGTAAACTGTCGGGGCGGATCAAATTGGCCGGTAAGAACATTCGTTGAGAATCCATGCCCGCCCGAATTAGAAATAACCGTCAGCGTTACGCCGCCGGTGCTGCTGATTTTATATGAACTAGCGGGTGCGCCGTAACGTTCGCCGAAGTAATATGCGCCGAGATTTGTGATCGAGTCATTCCCGTCAAAAGAAGCGAAAATATTGCCAATGAACTCGCCTTGCACTGAAACGATCCAGGTTCCGTGCAACGTCTGCGGGCCGAATCCTTGCAACAGCCGGTAAAAGCCCATCGGTGAGACAACCGAGGCCGAAACGGTGTTTTGGGAATCCGTGGAGATGGTCAAGTCCAGCGGCGGCGCGGCATAGGACCACGCGCCGGTCAACGACGGGGTGAATTCAAGGATAAAGGCGTTTGTTCCTAGCGCGTTGGTCCAGGTGAGCATTCCATTTGGCGCATAGGCGGTGATGCGCGGTGATTGGGCGAAAAGCGAACTTGCGGTCAATGCCAGTACGATGCTGATGGCGAGTTTTTGATTTAATGATTTCATAGGGTCCGGTTTGGCTGGTTGGATGTGAAAAATGATCATTGCATCAGCGGACAGCAATGGGAAAGATCGTCGTGGCGGTGCCTGGGAAACGGCCGACAAACATCACCAGCGTAACCAAGAGGTTTTGAGCGTGTTGCATTTTGCTTTTTATAAATCCACTGCCTGATTAAAAAACGTTCATTGCGGAATGGCGCGGTAAAATTGCCGCGGGTTGGCCGGTGAATTGTAATCAATGTAAATATAAGGCTGGGACGGCAGCGCCACGTTCGTCAGCGTTGTCCAATTGCTTAATAAATTCGACGTGGCCTGAATGAGGTAGTTCGAGCCGAGCGGCCCGTCCACCACGACACCGGCAAACATCTCGATGCCTACGCCGGCCACGCTGGCCGCCTGGCTGGTGACGCTGCCATCAGGGTTGCTGACCGTGACCGTATAACTGCCGACGCTGGCCAAAGAAACGTTCGTGATGACTAACGTGGCATTGGTTGCGCCGATGATATTCGTTCCATCGAATGCCCATTGGTAGCTCAGATCACCACCACTGGCGCTGACGCTCAAAGTGGCGTTCGCGCCGGGCGAAACTGTGGCGCCGGCCGGGTTGGTTGAAATCGTCGGGGTCGTAAACGTCTGGCCGGCGTTGTCCTGAATGACATAAAGATAATTAGTGCCGCCGCCGCCGGCGTCCGCATAAACGCGATTTCGGCTGGCGTCCACGCCGATGCTTCCTACGCTGGTGATTCCCGAGCCTAGAGAGATTGTCGTAATGAGGCTGCCGTTAGTGCCGTTAAACACGGCGACTAAATTCGAACTTGAAGAGCCAATGTAGATTCGGTCAAGCCCGGGGTTGACGCCGATGAATGAGCCAGCGGCGAAAGGCAATGTCACATTCGTCAAAACCACCTCCGGATCCGGCGCCCCATTGATAATTTGCAACACGCTGTTGTTATCTGCGCCCGTGTAGGCATATAACAGATTGGCGGACGCATTGGCGCCCATGACA
>JASHPN010000164.1 GCA_030038175.1 Verrucomicrobiia bacterium | reverse complement strand
CGCTCGAAAATACCATGCGGTCGAGGGTTTCGAGATTGGTGGCCAGCGCGCGAAATGGGAGCTTTAAATCCGCAAAGTGGGCATGGCCGATTGAGCGCATGAGCCGTTTCTTGACGCCCAACCCCCTTATAAACCCCTGCCGCGGCACGATGACCGGGTCAATTAAACTCAAAAGCGCCCACGGCGATTCCATTTCGCGGGCGATCTCTTCAAGCTTTGGCCCTTCATATCCAAAAGCCCAAATCGCGCCCACATACGCCCCCATGCTCGAACCGGCGACAATATCAATGTCAATGCCGTTTTCCTCGAGCACCTGAATCACGCCGATGTGCGAAAGGCCCTTGGCCGCGCCGGATGAAAGCGCCAGCCCCACGAGCGAATGGCTGATCTCCCGCGCCAGCCGCCGCATGTCCGATTGAAACAATTTTCCCGCCGGAACGCCGTCGCCCGGCGACATTGGACAACCGCGGATAAAAACGTGCAGTGGACCGGCGACGCGCTGGATGAGCGCGTCATAGCCATCCACCAATTCGCCCTCACGCAGGCACAGGGCCGGTTTGAGTTCAACCTTGCTCCTGCCCAGGCGCGGCCTTAAGTCGCGAATCAGCAAGTCCAGGTGATAAACGTCGTCATTGGAAGCCCGGACAAACATGTAGCCGGTGTCCGAGCGCAACAGAAATTCAAACAACGATGCCGCCGTCAATTCGTCGGAGACCGCCTCAATGACGGTGTAATCGAAACGGCAGCGCAACTGCTCCAGCAACAGGGCAATCCAGCCGGAAGAATGCGATTCGCCGTTGACGGTTAAATTGAAGAGACGAAACCCGGCGTCGGTGGGCAAAAGGTCGGGCATGATCCGGTAACAACCGTCTGAAATCGCCCGTGAGGGTTGTGGATGTCCGTTGGAATTGGCGGCATCTTTCAGGCGAACGAGCACGACCGAAGCGCCGGTTTCCGCGGACAACTTTTGCGCCAGCGTTTCACTGAAGGAAGAAGCCGTGAGGGACCGGGAGAGAAATGTCAGGGTGACCACTCGCCCTTCCGGCGTTCCCACATTCCGCATTGGCTGTTCCGCTGTCATTCAGCCGCTCCTACCGGGCCGGCGAACTCATGGAACCCATTGAGTGTTCTATCATTGGGCAGCCACCTGCCGCGCCCGGTTGATAGGTTCTTAGCTGATTAACAATATACCATGTCCTTACGATTGTCAAGGCACCGACAAACGAGTTTTGGGGCATCGGCACTGTTCTCGGTAGTGACGGCGCGCTGCGCCGTCCGCGCCGCGTCCAGCGGCGCAATCTGCGTGGTCGCACGTTGTACCGTCCCGCCTTGCGGGATTCCGCCCGCCCTGCGCGGCGGGTGACGGCGCAACGCGCCGTCCCTGCCATTGCCGCAACGGCGGACAGCTCACAATTGTTCCGAAATGGCCTTCAAAAAAGGGTCCGCCCAGTTCAAATCCACCGGCGTTTTTAACTCCCGCGAACGCTTGAAGTCCGGCTCAAATAATTGCCGGTCCAATTGGGCCACCGTGTCGGGATCGGAAAAAGCGACGTCGAGTTCCTGCGAAACCCGCAGGCTCATCTTTTCCATGTTCGCCGAGCCGACGCATGCCCAGCCGTCATAAATGGCCGCTTTGACGTGCGTCATGCCGGGATAAATGAAAACGCGGATGCCATTGCGGACCATTTTATTGGCCACTACTAAATCACTGGCCTGCATAATGCCGACATCGCTCTCGGACGGCAGGACTACGCGCACGTCCACCCCGCGCTGCCGCGCGTCAATCAGCGCGCGGAGGATTGAGTCGTCGTTAAAATAAGCGTTCTCGATGTAGATATAACGTTTGGCCCGGCGGATGGCGGCCAGTTGCGCGTGATAAATCTGCATTTCACCGGTCGCAGTTCGCAACACGCGCACGTCAATGCTGCCGGGCGCGGCAGCGCGGCGCACGTGTTCCCGATCAAATATCCCCACACGAGCATAGGCAAAATCACCGAACGGTCCCGCCAGCGCCCACGCTTTGTCGTAATCTTTTTCAAGCTGCCCGACTACCGGGCCGGTCAACCCAATCATCAAATCATGCCATTCATAGCGGTACAGCCAGCCGATGTTCATGCCGCCGAGATAGGCCTGACGATCGTCAATGATGAAACATTTTCGGTGGTCGGTCGCCAGCCACGGGTCAGTGCTGGCGCGCACGTGAACATGCGCGCCGGCTTCAAGATAGGACTTGATGTCGCCGGGAGGTTGAAAATATGGAGGGACTGACGAAACGGGAGCGCCATGGGCGAAGAGCGATCCGATGTCGTCCATGAGCACGCGGGTGTGGACCGCGGCCGACTTTTGTTTGAGCACATCCGCGATTTTGACCGCATAATTATCCGTGCCGAAAATATAAACCATGATATCCACGCTGTGTTTTGCGGCTTCGATGGATTCGACCAGCGCCGGGAAAAACTCGTTTCCATTGATGAAGAACTGCGCGGAGCCTTTGTGCCGCCGGGCAGTCACCACATGGTCCAGCTCCTTTTCCCAGGCAGCCAGGTCCATTCCCGGTCCGGTGTAGAGCGGCGGAGGCGGAGGATCGCTGGAATTCAAGGAAAAAGAATTCAGCACCGTGACGCCGGAGCTGCCCACGTGCCAGAGACCGCGGCCGATCAAACTGACGGGGTTTTTGACCGCAGTGATAAGGAGGCTTTTGATGAGCAGCGAATTGATAACGCGCAAAGCAAACGAACCCGGAACGGCCATGGGCTGCGCTTCCGGATCTGCCGGATAGCTGAGGAAAACGACGAGATGTTCCCGGACATCCACCAGCACAAAGACCGGCTCCTCGCCGGTCAAAAACAAACACGGGCCTTCGTCCGGTTCAATCGCGCTGACACTGGCGGTCAGCGATTTGATTGCCTCCCTCGCAAAATCGGCATCGCTGAAGGTGTGGTCAATCATGATTTCAGGAGGCTTGTTTTCCAGGCTTACGACCTTGAGTTCCCCGGCCGCATTTCGGAAAACGACGAGTTCCATGTCCTGGGCCAGCAACAACACGCCGTGCCCGGGTGTCCGGGGCGCCAGGCCGACAAAGACCGCTTGAAGAAGTTCTTTCCATTCCGCCGCATTCCGAACCATAAGCTGATTTTTTGCGGTGACCACCGACTTGCGCGCCGAGCGCTTTTCCTTTTCAAAGGTCAACACGGAGAACTGGCATTGATATTCGGCATTGGTACCCTCGGTGGGAATCCAGGTGGCATGGGCGAAGGCCCGGCTGCCCTTAAGCGGATAACGGATTTCCACGGAGTTGGTGGCGCAATACGCCGTCAAATGAGTGATGCTGTCCGGTTCGATGCGTTCCAGATAACTGCTGCGCGGGCCGGGCGAGGCGCAGCCGGCCGCCAGGAGCAGGCCGGCAAACGCAAGAGCAATCCAAATTTTCATACCACGGTCGCGAAAGAACACTTCGCCTAGGATATAACAGCGATTTTAGTTTTTCACGATTCTATTTGGAGATTTTGAACCGCGAAATACACGAGCGGCTGGCGCCGCAAGCAACGAGGATGGAGGATTGAGGATGGATTGGGAAAACATCGGACCGGCCTTCGCCAAGGCTACGGCGGGGGCAGGCAACGAACATCGAACGTTGAACGCCGAACATCCGGGTGTGCTGCGACTGGTCTCTCGATAAATCGGGAGACATCCGCCGTCGCTTCGCTATGGCGCGGCAAGCAGTCGCGCTCCAACGGAGCGCGGCTGTGTGCGTCAGCACCAGCCGCAGCGGGGAGGCGAACCCAGGACAGCCGGAATCCTGGCTCGTTTAAAACGGCAAGGTGCTGCGACTGGTCCCCCAGACGGGACACCCGCCGTCGCTTCGCTGTGGCGCGGCAAGCAGTCGCGCTCCGTCGGAGCGCGGCTGTGTGCGATGGCACCAGCCGCAGCGCGTTGGGAAACCTGCGATAACCGGGCTTTGTGCAAGTACCCCGGACGTGGGTGCTGCGACTGGTCCCGCGGACGGGACACAGTCGCGCTCCGTCGCGATCCGGGGATGGCAGCGTTCGCCAGCTCGTTAACCAAAATGTGTCTCTTAGTGAACGTAAAAAGTTAACGAGGTGAAATGAAAGTGTTAACGAGTTGAATCAGCCGGCCTCGAATGGCGCGATTCATTGGCATATTTTGAGATGACGGTTAACGAAGAATGAGGCGTTTTGAGGCCAAAAATGGGTGCTTTTTGACGGTGCTTCGTTAACCAAAAATTGGGGAATCAAAGACGCAGAGATTTGACCAGGATGTTTTAATTCCCGCTCCATTGATAATCGTAACCGGCGGGCGGATCGTAACAGCAGGCGAATTCTTCCGTCGGATCGGCCTGTGTGCTGTCCCAAAAAATTTTGGTGTATTCGACGTGGCCATCCACATAGCTGACCACATTCATGGCATCATTAAACGACGGATAATCTCCCGGAGATGACGATTCCGGGCGATGCCATGACCAGGGAAGCAGACTGGTCGCTTCCTGGGCCAACAACGTTCGAGCGGGATTTTTTATGGAACTCGTCGTTTGCCCGGCGATGCCCGGCATTTCGGGCAGAATAATTGAACCATAGTTTGTGTACAGATTCCCGCCGTTAAAGGCATAACTTGAATAGTCAAAATAGGACTGCATATGACGGCCATACGGCACAACCACGGTGAGATTGGTTATCGTGACGTAAAATGTATCGGCCGGGCAGGTAAAAATCCGGTCATTGGGCGATGACGGCGCACTGAGGCCGGCATAGCCTTTTATGACTTCCCGGTAAGTGATATAGGTCAGGTTGCCTAAATCCGGCAGGCGATCGCCGTTTTCATCCGCATACAGGCGAATGCCTAGATTAATTTGCTTCAGATTATTCAGGCACGCGGTCCGCTGGGCGCGCGCTTTGGCGCTGGAAAACACCGGCAACAAAATGGCAGCCAGGATGGCGATGATCGCGATGACGACCAGCAATTCGACGAGCGTGAACGCCCGAAGCTGCCTGGTCGCGCTATTCTTCATAAATCAGGATTTCGGCTTTGAACTCTTAGCATCTATGGTTAAAGAGGAATTTGCAACGATACAAGCTTGGATTGACTGTCAAACTTGACGGGGAGCGGCTGGTTGTTCCATTTGACGGTTCGCGGGGCGTTTTCGGCGGCGATTTGGATGCGGGGAGAGGCGTTGTTCGAAAAGACCTCGAGATCGTTGTCCGGCGCCCAACAGGCGGTCATCTTTGAAAGCGATTCTATCATACTTCGGCCCTGGTAACGAAGATAACTGCCGTTCCCAACAAAAAAGCGGCGCACGGGCTGATCGCCCGTGAGCGCGCGTTTGAAATGGAGCAAATAAGCGTCGGTGACCCAGTCGCCGATGCGGAGGTCTGTGGTGTTTGGAGTGCGGACGGCGTGAAGGTCCAGGTACAATTCTTCCACGGCATCGGAGGTTTGGAACTTGATGCCGAGATAGTTTTCGTTTTTCTGGATTTCAAAATTCGGCACGGCATCCGGATTGAGGCAGATGGCGGTAATAAACCGGCTTGATTGCATGGGAGCGCCGGGCGAGAAAACCAAATAGGGCACCGTTCGATCGGGATCGTGGACGGCGAGACCAGTGTCCTCGCGAATTGTGGTTTGCGGAAACAGCATTTTGACGACGGCTTCGGCCGGGCCATTTTTTAATCTCACAGTTCCATTCGCCCCGGTCTTATACGCGCCATCAAAATGGAGCAGCCAATCCATTTGGCCGGGGGTATGGGCGTTTACGTCGTCTATGATTAAAATGACATCGCCGCTCCAAAGCCAGTGCCGATAATTGCGCGAAAACCAGCGAGCCATGGGGCCGGTGGCGTCGGCATAAACATATTTCAAGCCCAGGCCGTCAATCAGGCTGTGAAGATGGCCGGGAAACTTGCATCCGGAAAAGAGATCTTCGGGAGGCTGGCCGGCGCCGTCAAAGAGAATCACATTGTGCGCGCGGCTCTGGCGATAGTAAGACAGATATTCCGGCCGCGTATAAGCGCAAGTGCCGGAGTCTATGATTAACGGCGCGCCCTGTTTAAAGAGAATAAACGAGCCGGCATCGGCGTGCGCGTGGTTCCAGGTATAGCCGGATTTCATGGCGAGGAAGGTCGCATCGTCGTCCCATGAGGACCGCATCATGGCCCAGCCCATATTTGGATAAATGCAGGAAGTGGGTGCTTCCGAGACGGGTTCCGGCCGGGGATGTTGACGCAGGAGGGAAAACAAGGTCCGGTGCGGATGCGTATGCACCAACTCCAGGTAACGGCTTGCCTCGGGCGTGCCCAGTCCGCAGGCAATGAGCAGAAGAATCGTTTCGGTCACGTCGCCTTTGAGCGAACTGTCATTGAAATTCACGGCATAAGACCCGGTCGAGGTCGGATAAAGGGTGTGAAGAAAGAAATGGGCAAGATGATCCAGCGGTTCGAGGTGCGCCGCCTTTTGGCCCGACCAGGTATTTTGCCAGGCGAGGCGGTACTGCAGATATTCGGACACTCCGTATTGGGTGTAATTGACGCCCTCATAGGACGGGCCGGAGCGCTCGAACGTAGCCACGCGGTTTTGGAGCACGTCACCCCGGTAATTGAACCATTGTTCAAAGCCCGCGTCTATCGAAGCGATCCATTCCGGCGCGCGCGGGTCGTCTCCCAACAAGGCGAGCGCGCAAAGCCCGGCGCCGGCAACGCACACGCCCCACCAATTATGCCCCATGGTGTCGAAGGATTGGATGCGTGTGCCCGGTGAGATCCAATCGTTGAGGATCGGCAGGACGGCGAGCCGGACCATGGTGTCCGAAATCGCCTTGCGGTCCGAGTCCGAAAGAAAGTCATGCAAGGCGTCGTAGCCGGCGGCGTAACCGAAACTGAAGGTGGAGGTGTCCAACTCCGAAAGCCAGGGCGGCGAACGGCGCTCGAAACTCTCGGCCGTCCACCGGGCGTATTTAGAGTAATACAACATCGCGTCCCGGAGTTTATCGGCGTAACGCCGGTCGCCGGTGAGTTGATAGAGCAGGCCGAGGGTCAGGCCCATGTCCGAGATTTGAGATCCGGGCTCGCCGTAATTTGCCTGTTGCCCGGCGCCCTGCCTGGCCACGCTTTCGGGAATCAGGTCGGCAGCGATTAACTGTTCGCCGTGTCTCTTCAAACCGGAGTCCGCGCCATCGGCGGCCAGCATTTGGCGGAGGTGTTCCAGCGAAGCCGGGTTGTAAAAGAGCCGGGGATGAACGGCCAAATAATTCGCCCCGCTCGAGGAATCGGCGGGCTCGGCCGGCATGACGCCGGCGAGCAGGGAAACCGGACGACACATGGCTGCGCCGGCCAGGGCCATCCATTTGATGACATCGCGCCGGTTGAGGCCGGGGCTCAAGCCATTCTGACCAACTGCATCTAATTCACCAGTGCTGCGGCCGGTGCTGCGCACAGCCGCCGTCGCTGAAGCTATGGCGGCCACCCAGCCGCGCTCCGGAGAATTTTGTGCTGTGCCACTGATGGTGTTGCTGTCTTGCATTGCTTTGTTTGACGCCGAATTTTTAATTTGGTTTCAAGGAATTCAGATTTTGGAATAACTAAAGACCCAATAGTGATATTCGTCCCAACGGCCAGTCTGCGAACTCACGAATTGAATGCGAACGGTTATTCGGCTCTTGCCTTTGGTGTATTTGGC
>JASHPN010000163.1 GCA_030038175.1 Verrucomicrobiia bacterium | reverse complement strand
TTGCGAGGGCGCGCGATTCTGGATGCCGTTCATTCCGGGTGTGCTGGTGTTTGCCATTTATTGCGTTTTGCTGCCGGGCTGCGGAATCTGGCAGTTGTTGGCGGTTCCGGCGTCCGCATTGGGCGTGATACTGTCCGGTCCGTGCTGTCTGGCCATTGAGCGCCTGCGTTCCACGCCGGCCGGTTTGCTGGCGGTCGTTGCCAGTTTCCTTTTTCTCGGGCTGGGAACGGTCGCCGCTCTCACTCGCGAGTTGTGGCATCACCACGAATACAAAACGGAGAGGAAGTGATCACGTTTCTGGAGCGCGGCTGTGTCTCCCGATTTATCGGGAGATCAGCCGTAGCGCGTCGGCAAGGCATTGGGTCGTGCCTATACGCAAGTCTTTCGGCTGCCAGTGATGCTGCCAAGGAGCAGTTCATGCAACTTCCTTGAATTCAATGTGATATACGAATTTAGGTTCCTTGGCAACCAAAACGAAATCTTAATTTCGTTGGCGTCTGCGGCTGGTGCTATCGCACACAGCCGCGCTCCGGTGCGCTCCAAATTGCGTAATGGCGTGTGTTGACTTTCTCAGGAAAACCGCGTATTTGTTGAGGAACAGTGACCGTATGATTTAACCCAAAAATCAGTTCGAATCCCGCTCCTTCCGCCTTTCGCTGCCGCAGCCTCCAATTATGAAACCACGGATTATGACAAAGTGTTTGGTATTGTCTTTTTTTCTGGCCATAACCGGATTGTCGTCCGCCGCACCGGTTATCGCGCCCATTGCTAATGTCACGGTGCCGGCGGGGAAATCGTTGATCATCCCCATCACGGCGACGGTGACGAACGGGCGGCCGTTGACCTACACCATCACGGGCACCACCAATGCGATCGCGATTGTCATGCATACGAACGATCCGTTTTGGAAGCTCAATGTTGCGCAGGCGTGCCCGGGAGGCACAGCAGGGTCGTTCCAAATCCCCTTCCGGGGCGGCGTGGCGACGGTGACGAATGTGGGAGACATGACGTTCATGCTGTTTCCGGAGTATGCGCCGAACACGGTTTCGATTATTCAGGGATTATTGGATTCCGGGTTTTATAACTCCAACACGATCTTTCATCGGGTGATCAATGGTTTCATCATCCAGGGGGGCGATCCCTTAACCAACGGCACGGGCGGCCTGGTCTTCCAATACAATGATGAGTTCAATCCGCAGGCGATCTTTAGCGGGAATGGGCAACTGGCCCTGGCGAACTCAGGCAAGAACACGGACGGGTCGCAATTTTTTGTGACGGAAGCGCCTTACCGGTACGGGGATTTTCAATACACGATCTTTGGGCAATTAGTGCGGGGGTTCGGCGTATTGACGAACATCGAGACGACCCTGGTCGATACCAATGATCGGCCGCTGGCGAATGAGATCATTACCCAGGCGTCCATGGCGCCGGACACCGCGGACACCGTGATCACGCTGGTGGCGACGAATGTGGCCGGAGTGACGGACACCATCACGGTAGTTGCGGATGACGGAGCCGGCGGACGGGCGACGAACACTTTTATCGCCACTTCGGCGACAGACCCCAACAGCAACAGCCAGCCGTTCTTCTTTGGGAATGCGGTGACGAATATTGTGGCGCCGGTTAATACGACAGTGACGAACGTTCTCAACGCGCTGGAATTGGACAGCGAGCCGCTGTATTGGTTTCCCTTTTACGGCACGGCCGCATCGGAAACCAATGCATCCCTCAACGATGTGACGACCAATTCGGTGCTCAAATCATTGACCTATAATGTGACTAATTCCGGAGGACAGCTTCAATTCTATGTGACGCCGGCCGCAAATTTTACCGGGACGGTGTCGTTTCTGTTCGTCGTGAGTTCCAGCAGTGAATGGGAGCTGTATTACGAATATGACTTCACTTTGCCGCCCTACGATTACATGACCTATAATTTTACCTTTGGCGACACGCCCATCAGCGGACAGGCATCGCCAACGCCGCCGCAATGGCCCGGGCGGTTCTCAAATTTGTTGCTGGCGACATTTACCAACGGGGTGGCCGGGAGTAGTGTTGCGAATTTCACAGCGAGCATCCAGTGGGGCGATGATTCGATCACGGCGGGGACAATCGCCACCGGCTCGGCAGGCTTGAAAGAGGTTTTAGGTTCGCACACGTACACCAATTCGGGGAATTACCCGATCGCGATCACGATTACGAGTGCACTGGGCGTTACTGCCGTCGTCAGCAATACCATCGCCGTAATGCCGCCCCTGTCATTGACGGCCAATGGACCCAATATGGTGGCGGCCTGGCCCGCGTGGGCGTATCAGTTCGGTTTGCAAAGCAGTTCAAACCTGGAAGGGACAATCTGGGCGAACGTAACGAATTATCCGGCGCTGGCCGGGTTTCAGAATGTTGTTTCAAATACAACTTTGCCGGGGAATCTTTTTTTCCGCTTGAAGGAATAACCGCGGGAAATATGTTTGGCAAGTGAATGCAGATGAATTGTCCCTGATGCTCGTTTCCAATCCCGCGGTTGCCTGCGAATGGGTCCGCCGATACTACGCCTACGAAGGCCTTCCCTTCAACGCGAACATGGAAGAGGGAGTTTCGCGGTTGGTGGGATCTTCCCGTTTTGGTTGGTTTTTCACATTGAGCCGTCGTGATGAAGCGATCGGCTACACGGTGCTGACCCGCGCCTTTGACCACGAGATTGGCGGCGAGTTCGGTATGATCACCGATTTCTTCCTTCTTGAGCCGCACCGCGGGCAGGGGAACGGTTCTCGAGCCCTGGAATTGATCGAAGCGTTCGCCCGATCGCAGGGCTTTCGTGCCCTGGTGCTTTATGTCCTCAATCGCAATGCCGGGGTGAGAGAGTTTTATGCTCGTCGCGGGTTTCTGGAATTCAATGACCGTCGGCCGATGATGAAGTTGCTGTAGCTGAGTGCTGCGCCCAATCCGCCGGAGACGCCCCAAACGACTCCACAGCCTGTAAACGAAATCAGACCGCAAAAAAAATCCACCCTATCAAAAAGACTCAGATTTCCCAATAAAATCGCGGTTTTTTAGACATCCCGCTTCGTTTCCCTGTTTACCAGGCTAGACACAAAAAAAGTGTGTGCTTCCCGCCGTCCTTGTCGCCCCGAAGCACTGTAGCGAAGGCGGATGACCTCCGAGATCCGGTCTCCACTCGTCTTTCTTTCCTGTTCAAATCGTCACGCCTAATTCGCGAAGGGCGGCGCCGGCGCCGGAAAGGTTCGCGGGTTTCATTTCAGTATAGTTCCGCGACAGGATGATGCCCTGGGCGCCGCCCTTGAACGCGGCTTTCACCGCCTGCCGGACGCTTTCGGGCGTGCAATGGCCCTGGCCCGGGTCCACCGGTACATCAATGTCCACACCCGGCCAGATTTGCACCGGCTTATCGGCCACGCCTTCCACCGCCCGGCGCGTTTCGCGTTCGACGTAGTCCGCGGACAGTCCGGTCGCCAAAAGTTGGTCATAGGGCGCCTCCTGGTAATTCAACTGTTGATACAGTACGCGGAGCGTATCCTCCGGCGGCAAATCGCCGAAGACGCTTTCGTCCGCGCCTTTGACGAAATCCAGGAACCGCGCGCCGGCGACGTTGTTGTAAAGCGCCGGCCGAAGAAAATCGCAATTCTCCGCCAGGACCGCGTAATCTTCTTCAGCGCGCTGGAACGGGCTGAACGACATATTCTGCCAGACGTGCCAGCCGAAGAGCAGGGAGGGGTTGACAGCCTTGACCCTGCGATAGAGCGCGGCCTTGAATTCATGCCGGCTGGTGACCCACAGATTTTCCCATGCGAGTGCTTCGGGATATTTCAGGAGCAGGCGCCAGAACTCGGCAAAATAACCGTCACGCGGCGCCCGGCCGGCGCGGTTTTTGCGGACGAACCGTTCCGCCTCGTCATAACCGCGACGGGCGCGCTCGACGTCAATGCCGCGGTCGCGGCCTTTTTTCCGGCAGAATTCGCAGAAACATGTCGTCCGACTGACGTCTATTCCACTGCTTTGGGAAAGGCCCAGTGTGTTCAACAAGCCGCTTTGGCGTTCGGACCCCCACATGATGCCGCCGATGTCGTAGGATCGCGCATAATCTTCGACCAGTCCGAGCGCAAAGGCCTGATACTGCGGATTGTTAAAGCACGGGCCGCCCGGATGTCCTGCGGTGCGGTTGCCATGATGGTCCACTTCGTAAAGCGGTTCCCAATGCGCGGCCACGAGAGGAGGAAGTTGGTTGTCTTCCAGCACAAAACAAAACACGCGGATGCCGTGCCGGCGCGCGATGGGTATGACGCGAGCCAGCACATCAATGCCGCCAAATTCCGGGGCGTGCATGTCTTCGAAGGTGAGCGGCAGGTCCTTGTAATATTGCATGTTGGGCCTGGCATAATTGCCGCCGTGAAAATGCGGTGATGGCGGGACCCCGGCCCGATGCGGTTCGTGCGAGTAAATGAACGGGAACAAGGCGTTCACACCGGCGCGTTTCCGCATGTCCTCAAAAAGAGGATCCAGATCACGATCGGCAAGCGGCGCGACGCAGATGGGCATGCCAACCATGGTGGAAGCTTTTGGCTGAACGGGGATGATTCCACCTTGCAATGTTTTCACGCCAGCCAATGCCGCGCCGGCGCCCACGACACTATATTTGATGAAAGTTCGGCGGTTCATGCGCCGAGTATTCCGCGTTCCTAATCGGTTTCAAGGTTAAAGCAAAGATGATGGCAAGAGGCCGACCGGCTTCAGCTTCGCTGCGGCGAATGGTGATCTGAATCGAAAGAATAGGAGTGTTCCCGGTCCGCCAATTGCCGGGTCTGCGCCATCGCTGCCTCGGCCAAAACGCGCGCCCAGTTTTTATCGAGCATAAATGCCCAGTCCGACGGATACTGCCGAATCCGCCGTTCAAAACTCGATACCCACCGTTGTGTGCATTGGCGAACGTCCGTTGCGACATAACCTTTGTCTCCCAGCAACTTGATTTTAGGGCCTTCCATGTGGATATAGGCCGGCAGAATCGGCGCGTTGAGCCGGGAAGAGAGTTCGGCGGGCCAGGAAGGGCTGTAGATTCGTTGGCCAAAAGCCCGCGCGTCAACCTTGTCCGGCCCGTCGGGGCCGAGCGCGTCGGTGGTCCCCACAACCACTTTCCGGTCTTTCAACGCGCGCACGAGCCTGCGCATGACAACGGTGGGCGGCGTGTTACGCGCCAGAATGAATTCCGGCCCCAGTTTTTCCAGATACTCCAGCAACAAACGGCACCGATTCTGGTCTCGTGGTTCGCGCACCAGCAGCACCGTGGGGTGAAACATGCTCAACCGCGCGCTGCTCAGCACCGCGCCGATGCAATGGGGCACCAGGATGATGAGTCCATTTCCAGCCTGGCTCAATCGCCGGGACTCAGCCTGGAAAAACAGATCGAGATCCGTTTGCGCCACAAGTTGATCCCGCCCGTAGCGATAAAGACGGCCAAAATGAAGGGCGGTATGCTCGATGTTTGCCACCATGGAGGAGAAAATCCGCCACGAATCAGGACGTCCGGTGACATGGCAGAAGTTGTCCACCGCGCGGAACAAATGGCTGTCAGGGAAAAAATAAGCCGCTCTCGCCGCGGTCCCGATACTCCGCATAATGGCGCGTTGCAGTCCGCCGGGCAGACCGGCAACCATGTAACCAAACCGATGCAGCGGACGGGCGACGGCGTTCTTAATGGAACGAAAGTGCATAGGCGGATCTCACAAATGTCACGGCTCGATGGATCTTGCCGCGGGTAATTTGAGTATGTCCACGAATTCTCCTCATTGTGTTAACTGGAAATTGAACGAGAACAATGGAAATATTACCACGCCGCAAAGAGATGGCAAGTGGTGAAGTTGCGAATATTCACAATGGCCCAAAATTGCAGGTCAGGGTCTCGAACATGAAGGCGGGGCGGTTTTTCTGTTTCTTCTTGCCAAAAGCGGTTGTAATTGCGAGGATAAGGTCCGCACAGGTGGACACAATCCGGACACAACCTAATAAACACTATGAAAACCCGAGTTCTCTGTATTCTTGCGACCATTGCTGCATTCATTTCCGGGCCATCCCTTATTGCACAAGGCACGGCTTTTACGTATCAAGGCCAGCTTAATTCCGGCAGCGGCCCGGCCAATGGCACGTATAATTTCGTCTTTTACCTTTATGACACCAATTTCGCGGGCATTGCCATCGCCGGGCCGGTGACCAATAGCGGTGTGGCCGTCGCCAATGGCATGTTCAC
>JASHPN010000162.1 GCA_030038175.1 Verrucomicrobiia bacterium | reverse complement strand
CCGACATTACCTGGGAAAAAACCGACAAAGTCGAAGCGCTGAAGAAAGCCATCCGCCCTGCAAAATCGGCGACCGCCGCCGTCATGAGTACCGCCCGCGCCGCAGCCATCGCCCGCGCCAGTCTGTAAATCAACCGAAAACCAAAAACAAAAAATCAAACATGCCAGCAATCAAACTCTCTCCTTCGCGCCGGACGGTCGTCAAAACCAACGGCAATGGCGCCAATAACGATTTCCATGTCCGCGACATCTCCCTGGCCGATTTGGGCCGGCGCGAAATTGAAGTGGCCGAACAGGAAATGCCCGGGCTGATGGCGTGCCGCGAAAAATACGGCGCGTCGAAACCCCTCAAAGGCGTTCGCGTTTCCGGTTCGCTGCACATGACCATCGAAACCGCCGTCCTCATCGAGACGCTGGTTGAATTGGGCGCCTCCGTGCGCTGGGCCAGTTGCAATATCTTTTCCACGCAGGACCATGCGGCTGCCGCCATCGCCAAGAGCGGCGTGCCGGTATTTGCCTTCAAGGGCGAATCGCTCGAGGAATACTGGCAATATACCCTCGACATGCTCACGCATCCGGGCGGCAAAGGACCGGAATTGATTGTAGATGACGGCGGCGATGCCACGTTGCTTTTGCACAAGGGCTACCAGATGGAACAAGGCGACAACTGGGTCAATACGCCCAGCGACAACCATGAAGTGTCGGTCATCAAAAATCTTCTAAAGCGTTGCGCGAAAGAACGGCCGGGATGGTTCACGCAAGTGGTGAAAGATTGGAAAGGCGTGTCCGAGGAGACCACGACGGGCGTTCATCGCCTCTATCAAATGCTCGAAGCCGGCAAGCTGCTCGTCCCCGCCGTCAACGTCAACGATTCGGTCACCAAATCCAAATTCGACAACCTGTACGGCTGCCGCGAGTCGCTGGCTGACGGGCTCAAGCGCGCGCTGGGCGTGATGATCGCCGGCAAGACCGCGTGCGTTTGCGGATACGGCGACGTGGGCAAAGGCAGCGCGCATTCGTTGCGGGGATTCGGCGCGCGCGTGATCGTCACCGAAATTGACCCCATCAACGCGTTGCAGGCGGCGATGGAAGGATTCAAGGTCACCACCCTCGAAGAGACGCTGGGCGAAGCCGATATTTACGTGACGACGACCGGCAACTGCGATGTTATTACCCTGGAACAGATGTTAAAGATGAAGGACCAGGCCATCGTCTGCAACATTGGCCATTTTGACAATGAAATCCAGGTGGACCGCCTCAACAACGCCCGCGGCGTGTCCAAAGTGAATATCAAGCCGCAAGTGGACCGCTACGATTTGCCCGGTGACCGCAGCATTTATCTGCTCGCGGAAGGCCGTCTGGTTAACCTCGGTTGCGCGGAGGGACATCCCAGCTTTGTGATGTCCAACTCCTTCACCAACCAGGTGCTCGCGCAACTGGATTTGTGGAAGAACCGGAATACCTACAAAGTAGGCGTCTATCGCCTGTCCAAAAAATTGGATGAAGAAGTGGCCCGCCTGCACTTGGAAAAAATCGGCGTAAAATTGACGAAACTCTCGAAGAAACAAGCGGATTACATCGGCGTGCCGGTCGAGGGGCCTTATAAGGCTGAGCATTATAGGTATTAATCGCCGGGAAGATCTATCGGCCGACTCTCCCGCACCCTCCCGACGCGTCGGGAGGGGGAGAGGGAGCATTAAACGCCGATGTCTTGAGGCGCCGGGCGTTTGGAGCGACTCCGGTGAACGTACCGTGGCGGGGCGCTCCCTCACGGTCGCGGCTCTGTTACCCAATCTTGAAATGAATGACGAGGACGCCGGCGGCGGCGGCGAGGCAATAGCATCCGAAATACATCCAGCGGCCGCCTTCCAGCCAGCGGGAGAGCCATTTCAAGGCGAACAGACCGGCGACAAAGCTGAAAACCATGCCGACGAGACCCGGCACAAACAGATGGATCAATGCCTGATGGCTTTCCGGGGTGCTGTGGTGGATCAATCGCCAGGATTCCTGCCCAATGGCCGCCGGGGTCAGGACCACGGCCAGTGCAAAACTAAATTCCTCGAGTTTTTGTTTCGGCAATCCTAACAGCAAGCCGGTCGAGATGGTCGAGCCGGAGCGCGAAAATCCCCGGAAGGGGATGCAAAAGCCCTGGACCAATCCGATCCAGATCGAGTGCACCGGCTGGATTTCCGATTGCCGCGGCACTTTTTGTTCCCGCCAGCCGGCGTAAATAATCAGCAAACCGACGGCGGCGAGCGCTCCGGCGATGAGCGGAAGATTGTTGAACAGGTCCTCGACTTCCGCGTGAGATGCCCCGTGCATAAAAATTTTTACGATCACCTTTTTTAACACGACATACACCGCCGCGGTGCAGGCACTGGCAATCAAAATCTGGATGACAAACCATTGGAGCTGGCCGCGTGAGGAAAAATAGTCACGGCTCCAGCCTTTCCAGAAATAAACAATTACCGCGAACATGGTCCCGGTATGCAGCATGACCAGCAGCATGGTCATTTCCGGCGACGAAGGGTCCAGGTGCATCAGTTTTTCCGCCGCGATGACATGGGCGGAACTGGAGACCGGCAGCAATTCGCACGCGCCCTGGATAATCGCCAATATCAGGATTTGAAGGTAATTCAGCATTGTTTATTAGGGCGTGAAACAATCGTCGGGCGCAAGAAAAATCCGGGTGAACGTGTTCCGTTTTCCGTGTTGCGTCAAGTATGCAGGAGCGACGCAGCCAATATGACGAGGGAATGCGTTAGTCTATCATTCATACTTGACGGAACACGTCCCTCCTACCCGGCAAAAATCCTGCGGATGACGTCTTCGATGGGCACTTCCTGGATGTCAATGTCCGAGACGGGCAGCTCGTCGAGGAGGGATTTGCAGACGGCGATGACGCGGTCGCGTTTGACTTTCAGCGTGATGGCGCCGGTGGTTTGTTCCGTAACCTCACCCCAGCCCTTTAGCTTGTCGGGCGAAATTTCATTGGCCTTTTCGCATTGAATGGTGACGAGCTTGAAATCGGCGAAACGATCTACAATTTCGCTCAATTTACCGTCAAAGAAAATTTTGCCGTGGTCAATGATGATGACCCGCTCGCACAATTCCTGAATATCGGCCATATAATGGCTGGTCAGCAAAATGGTGGTTTTGTGGGTGGCATTATGGCGGCGGATGAACTCCCGGACGGTTTTCTGCGAGACAACGTCCAGGCCAATGGTCGGTTCGTCCAAAAACAACACTTTGGGCTGGTGCAGCAGGGAGGCGATGAGCTCCATTTTCATGCGTTCGCCCAGCGAAAGTTCGCGCACGCTCACGTTGAGCTTGTGCTGGACGTCGAGCAGCCGGGTCAATTCGTCAACGGTCTTTTCGAAATGATCTTTGGGAATGCCATAGATTTTGGCGTTGAGCTCGAGCGATTCGCGGGCGGGCAAATCCCACCAAAGCTGGTTTTTTTGGCCGAGCACGAGGGCGAATTGCCGGCGGTAACCGTCGTCGCGCTCCCAGGGGGTATAGCCGAGCACCTGGGCGCGGCCGCTGGTCGGGAACAGCAAGCCCGCGAGCATTTTGAGCGTGGTCGTTTTGCCGGCGCCGTTCGGGCCAAGAAAACCCACCAATTCGCCGGGTTCAATGGTGAAATTGACATCATTGACCGCGACCGTTTGCTCGTATTGCCGGTAAAAGAGTCCTTTGACAGCTCCGGCAAAGCCGGGTTGCTTTTTGTACGTGCGAAAGGTTTTGGTGAGGCCGTTGACGTCAATGACCATGAAATCACCGCATCAACTGCTTTTCGAGGTAATGAACGACCTGACGGACGTTGGCGTCCACTTCCATGCGGTTTTTCACGAGGCGGCAGGCGTGCAGGACGGTGCCATGGTCGCGTCCGCCGAAAGCCTCGCCAATGGCATTGAGGGAACTTTCAGTCAGTTGGCGTGAAAAATACATAGCGATTTGGCGCGGAAAGGCAATATTCTCCGGCCGCCGCTTGCTGGTCATGTCGGCCAGGCGAATATCAAAATGTTCGGCCACTTTCTTTTGGATGGCCTCGATGCTGACCGTGAAACGTCCTTCTTCGTGAAGGATCTCCCGCAGCAGGTTTTCAACCACTTCAATGCTTAATTTTTTCCCGGTCAATGACGCGTAGGAGGCGGTGCGGATGAGGGCGCCTTCCAGCCGGCGAATATTGGTGCGAATGCGGCCGGCCAGGAAATTCAGGACGTCGTCCGGCAGCGTGACGCTCATCAATTGGGCTTTTTTCTTGAGAATGGCGAGCCGCATTTCAACGTCCGGCGGCTGCAAATCGGTGACCAGGCCCCACTCAAAGCGTGAAACCAGGCGGTTTTCGAGCCCTTGAATTTCGCTGGCGGGCCGGTCGCAGGTCAAAACGATTTGCCGATGCGACTCATGCAGGGCATTGAAGGTGTGGAAAAACTCCTCCTGGATGCGCTCTTTGCCGGCCAAAAACTGGACGTCGTCAATCAACAGCACGTCGGTCTGCCGATATTTTTTGCGGAAGCCGGGCAGCTTGTTGTTTTGAATGCTGTCAATGTATTCATTGGTGAATTTTTCGGACGAAACGTAGGCCACGCGCGCGCCTTTTTTATTGCCGCTGACGTGCTGGCCAATGGCATGAAGCAAATGGGTTTTGCCCAGGCCGACTCCGCCATACAGGAACAGCGGATTGTAGGATTTACCCGGGGCTTCAGCGACCGCTTTGGCGGCGGCGCAGGCAAAATTGTTGTTGGCGCCCACCACGAAGGTTTCAAAGGTGTTTTTTGGGTTAAAATGAAGGTCCCCGTGGCTGGGGGTCTTTTCGTAAACCGGTTCAGCGGATTTGGCAGTGCGAGTCGGGGCGGGGGGCGGCGAAAGCTGGCCGTTGACTTTAAATTTGACCTGCAAACGACGGGCCGCGGCAATGGCGAAAGCGTCCTGCAAGAGGCTCAAATAATTATCTTTGAGCCAAAACCCACGCAATTCGTTTGCGACTTCCAAAGTGATTGAATTTTCGTCAAATTCGGCCGCCTGCAACGGCGCAAACCACATATTGTAAGTCTCAGGTGTCAGTTTGGAACGAAGATGTTCCTGCGCCACGCCCAAAAGTTTATCCGCTGAAAGTTGCATCTCTGTCAAAAAAGCTCGATTTTACAGGCGGTTATTCACCTGGCCCAAAATTGATGTTTTTACCGCACCACCGCAATCAAATTATTCGGCACCACCGCCGATATTGCACAAAAACTGAACCTCCAGAGCCCGCCGGGTTTGACTTTTCAAAGTCTCAAACATAACAGCTTCATTTACAGATACTTACAAAGAAAATCCTGCCGCTATTTTAAATTTCGGGCAAACTATCCGGTCGTTTCCAATTCTGTGCGATTGCCCAACCGTTTTATCGCAAACTTCCCTGCATATCTAGGAGAATATATTAACTCTTATCCCCAAGTTATTCACAGGCTGGATTTGCCCCGTTATTTGCGAGAATCCCGCTCTGCTCTCTCAGCGTGGCGAATCCGGCGGCAATGTCAAACCTTTGTTCGCCAAAAAATATTTAAACGCTCGACCGGACTCCGGGTCTAATGAAAGAATGGAAGATTAATCATTGTCTCTTATACGTTATAAAAAGTGTTTGACAACAATAAGTGATTATGATTTATTGTGGGTATGCAAGACCGAGTGGTCGATGCGTATCGTTCTTTGAATTTTTGAATTTCGGTTTGGAGTTCGGCACAGACACGAACTGAATGTCTCCGTAAATCTGCAAATGTGCGTATCAACAATTCCCCGGGCCTTTCGGTCACCCTCTGACTGACTGGCCCGGTTTTTTTTTCTTATGGCCCGGGCCACCCGACCAGGGGCGGGTCGTTCTCGCGCTGATAATTCACGCCCAGGAGTGCCAGACGCCATTCGTCCACTTTGAGACGACGCTGGAAATCATTCCAGTCGCGCGCGCTCTTCGGGGACCAGGCGGCTTCGGCCAGGGCGCCTGCCCGGGGAAAGATCATGTATTGGGCATGGGGCAATGATGCGATGTATTCCGTCCACAATACGCCTTCGGTCCCGAGAATGTGCGATTGATATTGCGGTTCCAGGCCCGCCGGGATTGGCTCGAAGGAATAAACCCGTTCGAGCGAAACGTAATTGTCCGGGCTGGCTCGCCCGTGGAAATGGTCCAGATAGCAGGAATCAATCGGGGTCATCACGGCGTCGTGGCCGGCCTCGGCAGCCTGTTTTGCGCCGCCAATCCAATCCATGACCACCGCGTTGGTGGCCAGGCCGCCTTTTAAGATTTCGCTCCAGCCAATGAGAGTTTTGCCGTGGGCGTTGATAAAGGTCTCCATTTTTTTGATGAAATAGCTCTGTAATTCGTTTTCGGTGTGCAGGTTTTCACGTTTCATCAGAACCCGGCAGTCGGCGCTTCGACTCCAATAATTTGTGCGCACTTCATCCCCCCCGATATGGATATACGGCCCGGGAAACAATTTAAAGACTTCTGCCAGCACCTGATCCAGAAACTGGAAAGTCCTGGGATTGGATGGATTGTAAATGCCCTCGTGGATACGGAGGTCGCTGTCAGTGCTGTACGGTCCGCCAAAGCAACTGAATTGCGGACAGGCTGCCAGGGCCGCCTCGGAATGGCCGGGCATTTCAATTTCCGGGACTACGACGATGTGCCGGGCGGCGGCGAAGGCCACAATCTGCCGAATATCGTCTTGCGTGTAAAAACCCCCGTAGCGGCCGTCCGGCCCAAATTTATCGGGCGTCGGCGCTGTCCATGCGGGTGAAGGAAGTTGCTTTTCCGGCGGTTCGATGCCGCAATGATGGCGCCAGGCGCCGATTTGGGTGAGCCTGGGATATTTGGGAATTTGGATGCGCCAGCCCTGGTCGTCGGTCAAATGCCAATGGAAACGATTCAATTTATACAAGGCCATTTCGTCCAGGATCGTCTCTACTTCCGTCTTATTGAAAAAATGACGGCTCACGTCCAGCATGAGCCCTCGCCAGGGAAATCGCGGCCAATCTTCGATATGCACGCACGGCGCCTGCCATGAGATGCCCTCCACGATATTCGTCGAAAAAACCGAAGGCGGCAGCAATTGCAACAGGGTTTCGCCCCCATAAAACAGCCCGGCCTGCGCCGGGGCGCGAATGATGACGCCGTTTGTGGCAACGGCCAGTTCATAACCCTCCTGCCCCAGATTGGTGTTGGCGTTTTGGGTCGTGAAAAAAATGTCATTGGATGGAGGAGCACCCGGAAACAGTTTCTGATGAACTTTTAGCGGATAACCCGTAGATATCCGGAGGCGTTGCGCCAGGAAGCTCGCGGTTTTGCGGGAAGACCAGTCAGCGTAAATGCGCGTTTGCGGCGTGAGTGTAAAAACACCGTCCAATCGCTGGACTCGCTGAGGCAGCGGAATCAGCGCCAGTTCGTTGGTGTCGGCGGCAAAAATCGTTGCCGCACAAAACAAAGCGGCGGAAAGGCCGAGTGATTTCTTGAGCATTTTACCTGGGGATGTTGACGTCTGCGGTAAATCGGACCCACCAGGAATCGCCGCTATGCTCGATCAACCCATTCGCCGGCGGACGCCCATTCACTTGAACATCTCGAACTTCGGGTTGTTTTTCAAATGGCCCGAGCCTCATGGCGACCGGTCCGATGGGCTGGTCGGCGCTGATTTCCAATTCCATTTCCTTGCCTGAGCGCCTCAGTTGATATTGCAAAAAGGCCGTCTGCGTGCTTCCGGCCGTTTCAAATAATACCGGATAACGGCTTACCGCCAATTCGCGCCAGCCATAAGGCATTCGGGGATAGAATTGGAGGCGGCCCGGCCGCGTGTCGTCAATGCCAATCACCAGCCGCAGGGTTTTGACAATTTCTCCTTCCTGCACGCCGTTTCCCAGGTCGCCGATGCGAAACCAAAACTGTCCGGAGGGCGATACCTGCGCGCCTTCGGGAACGATGAAATGATCATACTGGTTAAAGCGCGGATCATAAATCTCTTTGGCCGTCCGATCGAGCATGGTCGTGGCGTCGCGCATGCGATCCAATAACAGCGCCGATTCGGTGACAAAGCCCTGGCCATAACCCATCGCCTGGCCGTAAAAGCCAAAAGGTGTGTAAGTGTCAATCAACCGCCGATAGGCCGCTTTATTGACGGAGCGCCAGTCGTCGGTTTCATTCCGTGGCGAGAATCCATTATAGTCCGCAAGGAAAATCAAGGGTCCCAGCACCGTGCTCTTATTGGGCCAACCGGCATAGTCAAGCGTCCACACCCTGCCATATTTCGGATCATGGATGATATAATTTTCCGCGATTGCCTCCTGCATTTTATTGGCGCGTGAACGCCATTGGGCGGCGGAACTGGTGTCGCTGAGAGAATCGGCCATCTCCGCGAGCGCGCGGAGAGCGTCCATGCAAATCGTATCAGGATAAACGGAATAGCCGCTTTGGGCGGCGCTTTCGCCCGTAGTGTGCAGCAGACCGTTGGTCGCCTTGGAAATTTCCGGGTGCTCGAACTGCCAGAGAATCCAGTCGCCCAGGCCTTTCACATCAGGCCAGTGCGCACGAAGCCATTCATCCCGGTTCGGCAACCATTGCCAGGCTTTATAAATGAAGAGGGTCATTAATCCCTGGCCATCATTCTCGAAACTGCGCGGGGCCGGCCGCTCCACGAGCTGCCCCCAATGTGGAGGCACTGTTAAGCCGTCAATTTTGAGGCGAGGGTCGGTCTCCCAGCGGTCGGCCATCTGGAGCGCCCAATCGGCGCAGCGCCGGGCCTCGTTGGTGTATCCGAGCATGGTGATTTCCTGGAGACTTCGGCCCATATCCCGGGAAAAGGCGTTGTCATAATACCGGCCCAGGCCTTCCCGAAAAAATCCGATGCCTTTATAGCCGCCCCACGACAATGCGCCACTGGTCGAAGTATGGTACCGGCCCGCCGCGTCAATTTTATTGCGGATGTCCTGCACATTGTAATAAAACGCATACGCGAGGACCTCCGCGCTCAGGTTTCCCTTGAATGAGACGTCCGGCCCGGAATATCCCGGAGGAAGCGGGGATGTTACGGGGCCTTTGAAACTTTCGTCCGTGCTGTAAAGCGCCAGCCGCAGGTCCTGCAATTCCCGGTCAGTTTGTCCTTTATCCTCGCCCAGGGCGCGAAGCGTTCTTTCATTGGCGAATTTTTCAAATTCCGGCGCAAGCGAACCGGGCGACAGTTCGATCGCGCCCGGGATTTCAAGAGTGTCTGTCGTTTCAAGGGTGATGCCCCGGATGCCAATGGTTCCCTTTTTTGCGGCGGAAACCACAAAGGTGATGGCGCGGAGATCGCCGGCTTGGGGTTTGATCACAGCAATGTAATCGCCATCGGCGGTCGGCGTGGGTGGGAAAAGGCGTATTGCCGTGGTAAAGGCGGTGTGCAATTGCGTGTCCGTGACAAATGGTTCGGAATAATCGTAAAAAAAACGCCCCCACCAGACGCTTTGGCCAAGAATCAATGGATAGACCTCCTGAATTCCGTTGAGATATTCCAGGTTCATTTGGCCGAGCCAATCTCCGACCCAGAATCGGACGGATTGATCGCGCGGATCCTTCCATGCATCCGCGGGCACGGCCGGGCGGATGAGTTCAGAAGGCGCACGATGGGAGCCGCCGGTGCGCTCGTTTTCCGAAATCTGGTCGGTCATGCCGAGCAAAAATATTCGGTCCACATTCCCGGCAATCGCGACTCGGGCAGAACCGCCGTTCTTCAGCGGCAGCTCGTCTTGAAGAAACGGCACGCCGTATCGGTCCACAATATTGGTCTCATGGCCGGTCCCGCTCAAAGGCAATCCCCAATATTTTTCATCGGCCGCCAGGACTGTGAATGTGATAAAAAGCGCGGCGGTCAGGACGAAGAGAGATTTCATTTCCCTTTCCATTCGGGCAGGATCTGTGTAATGGGCGGCCAGGCCGCGAGGTCGTTATTGGTCTCGGCAACACTCCAGGTGGTGCAGAGATAGCCGATGAGATTTTTGTTTCGCGCGCGTTCTTTGAGCGATTGATCACTGAAGGCTTTAGTCGCCTCCAGCGGCCGGAAGCCCGACGGCCAGACGCGGAAGCCTTTTTTCAGGAAATACGGCACCGACGGATAATTCGTGTGATAATCGTAGTGCCAGTCGCAGATAATAATGTCTTTGGGGATCATATCCACGGCGGGCCACGTGCCGTTCATGGATTCTTCATACATATGATTGCCCATGGTATGCGCATCGAGGAGGCGATCGCCCCACATCAACATTTGCATTTTCCGCTCGCTGACGATGTGCTCGTGCAGCTTGTTGACGCATTCGGCAAACAGTTTCGCCGGGTCCTGGTCGTGGCAACGCGGGCAGCTTTTATCGGCGATAATGAAAACTTCATCCATGCCCACGTGAAACATGTCCGCCTGGAAGGCATCGGCGATTTCGTCAATCATTGGAAAAATAATTTTATAGACCTCCGGATTTTGCGGGCACCAGCTTCGGCAATAGATCCATTGGTTGTCCATGAATTTGCCGGGTGTTTCGTCCAGCTCCGGATATTTGGTGAGTAACGGCCCGGTGTTTTCCGCCCACGACTGATGGCCAAGACAATCCAGTTCGGGAATGACGCGGATGCCGAGGCGCCGCGCCGTAGCGGTAAATTCACGCGCTTTGGCCCGGGTAATGTATTGGGCGGCACGCAACTCCGGGTGCGATTTGAAATCGAAATTGTAATTGACCTCAATGACGAGCACGTTCACTCCGTCGGCGGCGAATTGCGGGAGTTCCTGTTCCAGGGCAACGAGTTGTTGATCATCCCGCACCGGCACATGCACCCCGCGCCAGGTTTCGGTAACGGGCAGCGGTTTTTGTAGCGTTGATTGGCAGCCGGGGCAAAGAAAAAGGAGGGTTATTAGAGCAAATGCAGATCCCACAACGCGGGATGAATGCCAGCGGATATGTTGCGCTTGCGTCTTGGAGTGCGGCGGCTTTGACACCGCTTTCGAGCGCGGTTGCATGTTCGCCGACAAATTCGCTCTTTGATGACAGACCTCGTACGAAAGCGGCGTCGCGCTATGCTTGCCGTCGCACTCCAAGACCTTGCGGCGGTCTGATCGATGCAGGAACGCTGGGCGATGACACGTTGGATGCTGGTTCATAACGTTGAAATCATTTCGCCGCCTCGATCGGCGCCGAAGCATCTGCCGCGTATTTGGCGTATAGTTTCTTTGAAATGGCCACGGGATTCCCTTTCGGTCGGGTCAAAAAATCGCCGTCTGTTTCCCGGGTCCAGGCCACTTCCCAATCCCGGATTTTGTCGCGCGTGGCATTTTCGTCGAAGGGCTTATTGTTTGCGAGAGAATCATTCAATGCGTCCAGCCACATTTGCCAGCGATGATAGTAAAAATCACCGAGCAAACCGTTCCATTGGCGGTTGGCGTAGTCGGTGATGTTGTCGTAACGCGTCCAGGTGGTGAGCAATTCGCGGGCGTTGCGCTCGCACAAATCGCGCTCCTCCCTTGTTGCGCCCCAACTCCGCGCGTCGGCGATCCAAACCCCCAGCAGCCATTCGCGGCGCGTGCCCGCCAATTGATCCATGTCGCGAATCAATCCCAGCATTTTGTCGCCGGCAAGGTGAAGCTGATTCGTATCGCGTGCTTCAAACGCGGCGATGATGTTCTGGTTATAGCGGCTGCTTAAATTGGCCAGCACCTGCCGTCCGACGTCGCAAAGATCGAAACAAAACGCGTCCGACGATTTCGCCTGCGGCGCGGCCTCGAGCAGGTGTTGCCACGCTTCAACCAATTGAGCAGGATCATAGTGCAACTGTGTAATGGGGCGATTTTGGACGGGTTCCGGCATGGTTTTGGGCAGCGCCGGCTGCTTCAAAGTCGGCCGCGAGCAAACCGCCGGCTTATTCACATGGGCCGTGGAAGGCGGGGGCTCGGCATAAGCGGTGGTGGCCAGAATCTTCCACGCCTGTTCCGCAGCCTGGATTTTGGCGCCGTAACGGCGCTGCGCATAGTCGGCCAGCCAGGAATCAAGGTCCGGGGCGTTCCTTTGCCAGGAATTCTCCCAAAACATTTCCCAAAGGACTGGATTCACGCCCGTGGCTTCCATCAGTGCGCCGATGCCGGACATGCGGCCTTTGTGCAGGTCGCTCAGGGCATTTGCCGGACCTTGCCCCATCCAGGCCAGCCGTCCGCCCAATTTCGTGTTGCCGCCAAAACAATTGATCGCGCACCACAACCAGGGCGATCCATTGAAATTATTTCGTAACCGCCAGTTCTCGTGGTCTTCGCAAAATAAGTCCAGCACGAGCACTTTATCCTTGTCCAGCGCGTCCACCATTTCCTGGCGCGGATTTGCCTGCCATGACTGCAATACCCACGTCGCGCCGCCCATGGCGGCCTGGATGGCGCGTCCGGCGGCCGGCACGTCAATGCCGTTGGTCGAACCGCCTTCATGGAACGGGTCAGCGTCATAAAAACTCGCGCCGCCAAATAGATTCTGCTGGGCCGAATAATATGCCGCGGCAACTTTCGGAAAAATTGGGTCCGTGGGGTCCAAAATATCCGGCCGTTTCAGCCGCACCCAATCGCCCTGCGCATGGACGTCCGCCCGCGGAAATTTTTCGTGAAAATCGGGTGGAACCATGCCGTAATAACCGGGGAGCACCGGCTGGATGCCCAGACCCCGCATTCGCGCGATGATTTTCTGGCCCAGGGCAAGCCGATGCGCGACTAACTGGGGCGAAAGTCCCGGCTTGCCGGGATAGCTTTCCATGTTGTCCATTTCCATCCACGGCAAATGAGCCGGATCCACGACCCACGACCGAATGTCTTCGTCGGTGTAGCCGAAGTTTTTGAATGTCTGGATCCAGGTGGATTCCTGCCCTTCGATTACCAGGGCCAGGTTAACGCCTTTCAGGGCGAGAAAATCCAGTTCGTGCTCCCATTTCGGCCAGTTCCACCACGCCATCGTGTAGCCGTAAGTGCAGAAATTGTAGGCATAACGATACTGGTAAGGACTGATGATATGGATTTTTGTCCGGAGAGGCGGCAACGGCTTTGGCAAATGTAATTGATCGCCGCAATTCCAGGAGATTTCACAATGACATTCGTTTTCCAGGTACCAATTCAGCGCGGAAGCGATGGAAACGGCGTTATTGCCGCGAAGAACAATTTTATTTCCGCGGCTTTCGACTTCAAAGACGTCGCGGCCATTGTCCGGCGGCATGGTTTCGACGACAAAATGCTGGGCGGCGTCCGGCGCCGCGCGCGCGACCAGGGCCTCGGCGCTTTGAACGGTGGCCGTTTTCGACACATCCGCCGCGAACAGCCCGTTGACCGCCAAAAGGCAGATTAGAACCACGGATGGACACGGATAGACACGGATAAGTCGTAACCATCCGGTTGAAACCCGGGAAATGAAAATCCGTGTCCATCTGTGTCCATCCGTGGTTCCAAACGATTTCATTTCTTTTCGCCTTCAAAATATTCTTCGATTTCTTCGAGCGTTTTGCCCCTGGTTTCCGGGAGGAAAAACGCGGCGGTAATGAAATAAATGACCGTGCAGCCGCCAAAGAAAAAGAACATCGTTGAATAGCCGTATTTGCCGACGGTGGGCAGGAAAATGCCGGCGATGGTGGTGGAGACGATCTGGTTGATCACCAGTGCGATGCTCATGCCGTTCGAGCGAATGCGGGTGGGCATCAGTTCCGACAGGGCCAGCCAGACACACACGCCTGGGCCGATGGCAAAAAATGCCATATAGACATACATGGCTACCGCCGTCAGCCAGCCGTTGCGTTCCGCCGGCACAGGCATGATATATGCGTTATCAATTCTGAGCGGCGCGCTCCTGGCCGCATCCAGGTCGGCGAATGGGCCTTTTCTAAAAAAGGCAATAACCTTGTTCCCCGGAATACAGTCGTCGCGCTTGATTTCAATCGGCGTTGTGGCCAGTGCATCCGAGCGCTCGGCCGGCGTGGCGGCGCTGAAATCGCCGTAGGAATAAATCATGGTCATGGTGAAAGGCGTTGAAGGATTCAAGCCTTGCGCAGGCAGGAGATTGGTCGCGGTTTCCTGATTGAACGTCAGCGTCAAGGTTTGGTTGGTGGTGACCATTGCTTGCAATTTTTCCCTCACATCAACGCGTGTTTTTTCGGTGTTCAGGAAAAGTAATCCAACGCAAGCCATCGAAATCACAATGCCCGCCGTGCCCACCGACAACAAAAATTTCCGGCCCTTGCGGTCCACGAGAAAAACGGCGATGGGAGTGGCCAGAAAATTCACCAGGTTAAAAATGACAGAGCCATAGTGCGCTACTTTGTCACCCAGTCCCGCTTGAATCAGGATGGTGGCGTTGTAACCGATGATCGAATTGATGCCCGTGGCCTGGTTGCAGGAAAGAATGACGCAGGCCAGGATAAAAGGGACGATGTATTTGCGGTGCAGAAGCGATTCGGCAGTTTTTTCGCCGGTGGACGACACCTTGTTCCTTTCTTCGGCGGCGGTTTCCTCCATTTCCTGCAGTTCTTTCTCCGCCTGCTCGCTGTCGCGCGATCGCAGAAGGGCGGCGTGCGCCGCATTCTTATTGCCGCGGCGGAACAGCCAGCGCGGTGATTCAGCCACCAGGCACGTACCCACGGCGAATAACAAGCCCGGCAGCAACGATGCCCAAAAAACGCTGCGCCAGGCGCTTTCCTTGACGGCAAATAATTTCGTCGTGTCGCCCAGCCTGGCGACATTATCCACGTGCATGCTGTAGAAGAGGCCCAGCAAAGACGCCAAAAGAATGCCTAAAACGAGCATCCATTGAAAAATACCGGTGCCCTTGCCGCGGCTGGATGCTCCCAGGCATTCGGCCAAATAAAGCGGTCCGGAAACTCCGATCGCACCTACGCTAATTCCCTGCAGCAGGCGGCCCAGGACGAGCAGCCAATAGGCATGGGCCATGGCGATCATGGGGACGCTCACAACAAACAATACTCCGCTTAACGTCATCATGGTCCGGCGGCCCAGTTTATCCGCGAGCCAGCCCGCAAATAGCGTGGAAATGACTGTCCCCAGATAAACGGCGGCGACGATGAAAGAGATTTGTTGGGCAGTCAGGTGGGTCCCGTCGGGCAAGGTAAAGGTGTCCTCCAAATAGGGCAGGACACCCGAAATGATCCCCACATCAATCCCGTAAAGCAGGCCGCCCAATCCGGCGACCAGAAGAAGAAAACGGTTGTAGGCGATTTTGGTGGTTCCCATGGAATGCGTGCTGGTATTCATTTTGGTGACATTGCCGTTACCGTGGATTTCCAAGTCCCAAATCAAGGGCAATTGCGCCAAACAGTCAAACAAAAAGGGAATATCCATATTGTTACAGCGACTGCGCCTGTGTAACCTTCCGAGGCATTTTCTGTATAAACAAGAGAAGACAGCGATTCCGTATGAGAACAATTATTTTTCCGCGCCACTGGATAATTAGTTGTTTTTCAGCGGTTTGCATCGCGCTCAGCGCCCGGGCCACGACGTTCCTGACGCTCCAAAGCACGTACCTGGGTAATGGCTGGTTCCAATATCAGATGAATGTGATGGACGACCCGTTCTTCACTGAAGCGGACATTACGGGGTTCAATGTCAATTTTACCAATCAAATCAACCAGATTGGAGATGGAACCAACTGGAGTTACACCGGCTCAGATCAGTCATATTCAGAGTGGTCCTTCACCAACGGAATCCCGGCGCGGCCCTATTCGGTTACGTTTTTGATGCAAAGTTCGGAGACGTCGTGGCGTACAGCCACAAATCTCTATGACGGCGCAGTGGTATTGATGTCCCTCTATTTGACGGATTTTAACCCGCTCCTGGATGGTGATGTCGTGAGCCGTAATATCGTTGGATACGCCAATATGGCCTGCCTTGTTCCGTGCGATCCTGCGGATGCCGACGGATCGCCGACAAACTTTTTGTATACTTTGAAACTCCTGCCGGACGTGAATATCAATAACTTGATCCAAACCAACGGGGGCGTTTATGGCGTGGATTTCGACTGGGCTTACACAAACACGTTTGTTCTTCAGGGAACGAGCAATTTCGTTGACTGGACCAACATTGCCTACATCTGGAGCTATCCCCCGGAAACAACGTGGACGACCAATGTTTCGTTACTGAACTATGGCGAGTTCTTCCGATTGGAGTTGGTCGCCGATGGCTACGACACGAACCTTCCGCCCCTGGGCGATGCGGTGGCGCCCCGTTCCAGCATGGCTGCGAACATTGGCCAAATTTCGACTACGCCGAGCGTAACCGGCTGCCAGTTCGCCAATGGCCAGGTGGTGGTGAATCTTGCCACCCAAACCGGCCAGACAGTGCAGGTGGAAGCGGTGGACGGGCATGGTGCCGTTCAGCAAACGCAGCAAATCGTCGCTCAAGGAACGAGGGCCACCGTGACTTTCAACACTGCCGGACTGCCCAACCCCGTCTTTTTCCAGGCGACTACAGCGCCGTGACAGAAATCGATTGTGTATTGCGTGCCGGTAGTCTCGGCGGTTGACGTTCGACCTGTCCTCCGTAGCCTCTGGGCGAAGGACGGATGTTCAGTGTTCGACGTTCATTATTTCCGACAATTCCCAGGCAGGGAATCCGTAAAAACACTTGCAAATCCCGGAGTTAAGAGGATAATGGCGACAGCGCCAGCAGAAGCCAATCAACGCCATGAACACCGGGTCCAATCAGACTTTCTGGAGCGCCGCAGCCTTAATATCGGGCGGCAGTGCCCGTCGTACCCGCGCCCTGGCCATCATTTGGTTTGTTATCGCTTTCGTCGTCGCATTTTTTCACGCAAGTGAAGCCAATGCCGCGACGTATTATGTGAATGCCGGCAATCCCGCGCCGGAGCCTCCTTATACCAATTGGTTGACGGCGGCGACCAACATCCAGGATGCCATTGGAATGACCGTGAATGGAGACACGGTGCTGGTCACAAATGGTGTTTATGCCTATGGCGGCAGCGTCACGGCCATGGCTGGAACTTTAACCAATCGTATTGCGGTAACCAATGCGATTACCGTGGAAAGTGTCAACGGCCCGTGGGTAACGAGCATTTTGGGATCGAGAAGCCCTAATGTGCGTTGTGCCGCCTTGACTAATGGGGCGTCGCTGATTGGCTTCACTGTAGCTGACGGCTTCGATGGCGGATACGGCGGGGGAGCGGTTTGGTGCGCCTCTTCAAATGCGTTGATACAGGCCTGTATAATCGTCTCCAATACCGCGGCTGAATATGCCGATGGAGTCTATCGGGGAACTGTCAATTCCTGTTTCGTTAGCGAAAATGGCCGTGGGATGTTGGAAGGGGCAACTTATCAGGCAGTGGTGAACAACTGTACAATTGTGAACAATGACGATATTGGCGTGTCAAGTCCGCTGGCCATGACCAATTGTATTGTCTGCTTCAACTATATTAACTACGAGGTTAGCGGAAATGCTTTTTCTCATTGTTGCACTACGCCGGCGCTGGCGGGTACTGGAAATTTTACCAATGCGCCGACTTTATATGTGGACGGAATACATCTTGCAAATAATTCGCCCTGCATTGGGGCCGGGGTCTATATTGGCGGCGGCACGGATATTTTTGGCAGTCCTTATGCGAATCCGCCCTCGGTCGGTTGCGCCGAGTGGCAGCCAACGCCGTTGGTTGCCGCGCCACAACTGACACTTACGAGCAGTCCCATTGGATTTTCAATCGGTAATTTTGCTTTTGCTGCCGCCGCGCCTTTCGGTTTTAGCTGGCTCCAAAACGGCCAGCCATTGGCAGATAACGGACACTTCAGCGGCACCCAAACTTCGAATCTGATCGCCACCGGCGTGAGCATTGCCGACGCCGGCAATTATCAAGTTGTCGTCAGCAATTCCTACGGTTCGGCGACGAGCGCCGTCGTCACTCTGACGATTCATTGCGTGAATGGTTCGGGCCTCGATCCGACGGCGCCTTACACGTCGTGGGCGACGGCCGCGACCAACATTCAGGATGCCATCAGCGCGTCGGCTGCGGGAGACGTGGTCCTGGTCACGAACGGAATATATAATTCCGGCGGCAAATCCATGGACGGAGTCATTACCAACCGCGTTTCCATTGACAAAGCCATTCTCCTGACAAGCGTCAATGGAGCGGCCACTACGGTCATTCAGGGCGCCTGGGACCCAACTTCCAGAACTGGTCCCGGCGCCGTTCGCTGTGTCTGGATGACAAACGACACGATCTTAAACGGATTCTCGATCTGTGGAGGCGCGACTCGCGTGTTGAACACTTTCGCGGGAGAGGGCGGGGGTATCCTTGTTTTTGGAACAAATACAACGATCTACAATTGCCTCCTGTCCACAAATGTTGCTTCCTATTTCGGGGGCGGCCTATATGGCGAGAATAGCATCTTTGGAACGACGACGGTCATCGGTTGTACATTCGTCGGAAATCAGACTTATGTTGCGTACGGTTCTGCGGGCAACGGCGGCGGCGCAGAACGTTGCACCCTGCAAAACTGCCTTTTTCTGAATAATTCCGCCAGCCAGGCGAGTGGCGGCGGGGCCGATAGTTGCAATTTAAGGAATTGTGCATTGATTGGTAACTCGGCCTATAGCTACGGTACCGCAGCGAACGGTGGCACGCTGATCAATTGCACGGTCATCTCTAATTCTTTATTGAATGGTGCGTCTGAAGGACCCGCTGTTTATAGCGCCACTCTTACCAATTGCATTGTCATCAACAATTCTTCAGGTCCAAACTCCTCAACGAATTATGCCAACTGCACCCTTGCTTATTGTTGCGCCGATCCGTTGCCGCCAGGACCCGGGAACATAGACGTGAATCCGCAACTGCTTGGCGATGGCATTCATTTGGCGCAGACATCGCCCTGTATCGGCGCGGGCACTTCAATTGGTATATCGGGAACCGACATTGACGGACAGCCCTGGAATAATCCGCCGTCCATTGGCTGTGATGAATGGTATCCGAAGCCCATCATATCTTTCCCGCCGGTTTTTCAAGTCGGTTCTCCACCCCATGATTTGACCTGGAACGTTATCGTGGCCGGGCAAGCGCCGTTTGAATATTTCTGGACGCAAAATGGCGTGCCGATTCAAGACGACGGCCATCACAACAATTCCGGCACGGCCAATATGGTCATCAACAATTTTGGCCCGAGCGATGCCGGACTTTATCAAGTGGTCGTTACCAACTCGTCGGGTTCGGTCACGAGCGCGCCGGTCCAGGTGGTTATTCATGCCGTGAATGCCTGCGGCGCAAACCCGGTGCCTCCGTATTCATCGTGGGCCGATGCGGCCACGAACATCCAGGACGCAATAAACGTCGCCACTCCAGGCGATATCGTGCTGGTCACAAACGGGATCTACTCCCATGGTGGTGTCGCCGTTTCCGGCAGCCTGACTAACCGGGTCGCGCTGAACCTGCCCATCACAGTGATTAGCGTTAATGGATTTAAAACGACCGTCATTCAAGGCGCCTGGGACCCGATTTCCACCAATGGCCCGGGCGCGGTGCGCTGTGCGTTTTTGGCCGATGGCGCGGTCTTAAACGGTTTTACCCTGGAAAACGGCGCAACCTTTGCAACCGGCGATTCCTTTGAATACGGTCCTCTTGAATCCGGCGGCGGTATTTTATGCAATTCCACCAATGGCATTGTTTTAGACTGTGAGCTGACCAATAATTCCGCGGTCTATGGCGGTGGAGTGGCTGATGGGACGGTGGACAACTCTCTGATCTTTGGCAACATGGCCAGTTATGGCGGCGGCGCGCTGCTTTCGACATTGAATAACTGCACGGTGTTGAATAACGAAGTTTTTTGGATGTACGGAGGAGGGGGGACCTACTCCGCGATAGTCAAAAACAGCATTGTCCTTTGGAACGATGACATTCCACTTGAAACGGATAACGGTGATAATTCATCCGGACTAAGCGATGTGTATTATGCCTACAGTTGCTCATTAGATTGGCCTTCGCCTTTGCCGCCAAATGCTGGCGATATCGAAAGCGACCCGGTATTTATTGGCCTGTATCATCTCTCCACGCAGTCGCAATGCTATGGCGCGGGCAGCGCCGCATTCTCGACGGGATATGATTTGGACGGACAACCATGGAACAACCCTCCTTCGATGGGATGCAGCGAAATTGTGTTGTCCAATCTGGTAGGCCCTCTTTCCGTCAACTGTACTGACCTGTTTACAAACGTTCCCGTAGGCCATGACGATGGGTTTTACGGAACAATTCAAGGCCACGCGGCCTACCTGAGCTGGTCTTTTGGTGATGGTACTGTTTATTCAAATCTGGATAGCTCCTGCGGCCATCAATGGACCAATAGCGGGACCTACTCCGTTATCCTCACCGCATACAATAATGACAATCCAAATGGGGTCTCCACCAATCTTGTGGTTTGGGTTCAACCACTCGCGGCGGCTCAAATACAATCGGTCATTTCGCTGACCAATGGTTTCGGGTTTCAATTCCCCGGCCAAATGAATGCCATTTACACCATTCAATACGCCACGAACCTGACCCCGCCGGTGTCCTGGCAAACCTTGCAAACCATTTATTACAATACGCAGCCCGTCATCCAAATCCTCGATCCCTCCGGCACAAACGCCGCCCGTTTCTACCGTGTGCTGACCCAGTGACCAAGCCACGAAACCGGAGCAACGGATTCGCGCTTGCGCACTTAAATGCGTAGGAGCCGCCTGCCGGGCCGTAGCCTTTGGCGGAGACTGGACGTAAGGAGGCTCTGACTAAAGTGGGTCATGGAAAGCCCCCTTTCGCTTTTTCGCATGCATTGGGACCACGAACTGGAGCGCCCGGAGCGCGGCTGTGTGGGGGTAAAGGGGCGCCAGCCGCAGAGTGTGGAAAAGTCGGGTGTGCTGCGGTTGGTCTCCGACACCCTCCTTCGCCCCGCCGAGCGGGGCTACGGACGGGCAGGCAGCCGCGCTCCGTCCGGTTCATGGAATTTTCCGACCTCCAGGATGAACGCATTCGGACGCTGCTACGAATTGTTTGCACTTCGCTACAGCTTCGGCGGTTTGACCTCGGTCGCTTCCACGTCCAGGACTTTCGCTTTGTTCGTGGAGTCCATCGGTGGCGGCGCGACGGGCGCGGCGGCTTTGCGATAACGCCGGGTCGCAATGAAAACAGCCAGCGTCCAGGTGGGAGCTTCGTCAGCGAAGGGGACGAGCTTAACTAAAAACGATGGCAAAAATGCGATGTGCCATCCGAGCAAATACGTCAAAATGATCCCCGTGCACACGTCCAATAAATCGTCGGGCAATGACAAAAATCCCCAGGTTTCGATCGAAAAGGCGCCCATCTGGATAAAATCCGCGCAGATGGCCACGCCGTAGGCGGCCAACAAGGTTGGGCGTGTGACACTCGCTTTCACTATCGCATTGTGCCGCCGACCCCAAAATACGGTCAATCAAAATCAGCCGGCAACCAAACAAACCAGAATCGAAACCTCAAACCGAGTGTTAAACGAGTATGGTTTCCAGGCTTACGATTTGTCTCGCGGTCACTTTGGCAGGCGCGCTGTTCACCGGGTGTGCGACGGTTGCGGCGCCTGCGGGAAAAATCGAGATCTCCACCAATGGTTGGATGGCGGTCCACATGCTGGATACACGAAATGGATGGGCCGAGGTTAGTGATGTAGATGGCTGGCAGATTGAGCATGGAAAACACGGCATCCTTCGCATTCCGTCCCTGCGCCTGCGAGTCCTGCACACGACGGACGGCGCGCGTACCTGGACCGATGTCACCCCTCGTCCTTTCCCGCACTCAGAATGGAGCTGCCAATTTCCAAAGCCGAACCTGGCATGGATTGCCTGGTACGAGACCAATACCTTCCTGTTGCTCACAACCAACGGCGGCAAAAGCTGGGCGTCGTGGTCACCCCTGGGCAATTTTGACAACAGCATGCATAATTACTTCCTCGGTGGAGAAAACTCGACCTGCCGTTTTTTCAATGGCCGGGACGGCTTGGAGATCATGGTGGATTGCGGCACGTGCCAGGCGGAATACACCTTTTTTGAAACCCACGACGGCGGCCGCTCATGGAATTTCGCCCCGTTTCGGTCGAACCCCCCGGCGCCTCCCGCCCCCGAATCGGCAACCATCCAAATCGGCGACTGCGACGGCAGCGCTGTCAGTTATTATCCGCCGCGAACCATCGTGATTGCCCAGGGCGATCTCATGGACGAAACGGCAAAAGGGATTGTTCGTTTCTCGGTTTCCACCAATGCGGGCGAAACGTGGCGCGACCTTCCATTTCCATTGCCGACTCCCTATCAGGACCGCCTGGTGGAATCATCGCCATCGTATTTCTTTGACGGCAATAATGCGTTAATGGCCGTGCGATTGGTGCGCGAAACTTCCCGCGGGTTTGTTGACCCTGTCCTCGTCCTGTTTTCTACAAAGGATGGCGGCAATACGTGGCGGACGGAGGGCGGAGCGCTTCCGATTAGCAACGAATTTTATGATCATTTTGTTGATTATGTTTCGCCGAGGGACGTTTTTATCCATGCCGCCGCTGTTTTGTATTCGACGCACGATGCCGGAGGCCACTGGCAAACCATTCGACCCAACATTGATTTTGAAAAAGTGGTGCAAATGAACTTTCAGGACGCAATGCACGGTTGGGCCGTCGTGCGTTCGGTCACTCGGGCCGGCGCTGACGACGATTATTCCTTCGCGATTTATAAAACATCAAACGGCGGTAAAACATGGAGAATCCAAAATTGAACGAGCATTGAACCATTCGATTCGCGCTTGCGTTCTTCCTTGCGTAGCAGCCGACGTGAGGAGGCCCTAATTAACTGCACCATAACGCTCAACGATCGTCCTGGCCATCTTCCATCCTCTATCATCCATCTTCGTGGGTCATTGTGCCCCCGGCGTATGCCCGCCCGGCCCAAAGGCCGCGGGCCCGTCCGCTTCGGTGCGCGGTTCCCATCCGTAGGACAGGCCGCTGGCCACGGCGATTTGTTTGGCAATGATAAATGCCTCGAACGAGTCTTCATAAACTACAAAGGCCACATAAACGGAATTGCCGGACAGCCGGCGGAAATACTCGCCGCTCGCGTTCGGCGCCAGCCCTCTGCCGGGGATCGGATCCGCTTCCTGCGCCATAAAGCCGAGCGGTTTCCAATGAATGTCGGTTGTATCCTGGCTTAGGTCGGGATTTTCGCACGGATAAAGGCGCCCATGTTCGACGATCACATAGATCACCGGTTTGTCCGACGTGTGTTCCAGAGGCAAACGCAACGGACGTTGCATGTCCCGCAATTTGGCAATCACTTCCTGTTGCAGACCCGCCAGGTGTTCCTTCCGGCGGCTAATGTCCTCCTCTTGTGCCGCCAAACTGTTTTGCGCCGCAAGCTTTTTGGCCTGCGCGTCCGCAAGTTCTGTGTTCAGAAATTTCAGGCGCGCCGCCGGGTCGGCGGCAGCGGCCGTTTCGACGTCTTTCATGTTTTCGGCGACCGCCTCGCGCATTTGCCGGATCTGGTCCTGCAAGTCCTGGCGGCTGGTCAAAAGTGCCATTTGTTCCTTCCAACGCGGGTCGGCGGCTCGGGCCTGCAACGACGATTCCAGGCGCAGCGACTCTGCGAGGTTTGTTTGCGCCAGCGCCAGCTGCCGATTTAAAAGCGCCTGCGAACCCGTTGTCGTCGCAGCCTGGCTCTTTTCTTTATTGGTCAGCAATACCACCAGGACCGCCAGCAGGATGATGCCGCCAAATGCGTTGCACATGGTGTCCAGCAGCATGTAGAGGCTGTCGGCGGGTTTTTTACGGCGCAGGTTCATCGGATATCGTAGTCAATTTGGTAGGGACATCGCGCTGCGATGTCCCCGCCCGTAAAGCGGGTGGAAAGATTGTCATTGATCGGAAGAATGTTTGGTAATCGGTTGCGCCGCTCTGCGCGGCGCGGACGACGCAGCGCGTCGTTCCTACCAAAATCGACATATGGTTGTGGCAGGTTCATTTCAAATTACTCCAGGCCGAGCCATTCCAATAATCGTTCCCACCAGCTCTTGGGTTTGGGCTGGGGTGGAGGCGCTTGGGCGGGCGATGCCGATTGCGCCCCCCCTGGCTTCGGTGATGCTGCCCCAGCGCCTGGTGAATGCCCTGGCCCGCCCGCCGCCGCGGCGCCTGACGCATGATTTGGAAAGCCTGGAGCAGTCGTAACCGTCTCGTGTTCGGTCGGCATGGCTTCGTCAATGGGCGGCGGCGTCGAAAAATGGACCTGTTGATTTTCCGCCAACGCGTCGTAGCCGACGTCAAATCCCATATCGCGGGCCGAAAGGACGAGGCTGCGAAAGGTTGCGATGCCCGAGGGTTTGATGAGAAATACTACGTATTGGTTGGTGCTGTGGGCCTTGCTCAGATACGTGGCAAAGGCGTCGCTGGCTCCGCTGGCATTGGCATCCTCGCGGAGGTTCGGACGGTTAAATCGTTCGATGCTGATCCCGGCGCCGGTTACGGTCACAAGAATGGGTTCTTTGGTTGTGAGGGTTCGGTCTGGAATAAGCCAAATCTGCCCCTCACGCTGGCGAAGCTTGACGAGTTGCGACTCGACGCGCGCGGCCTGTTGGTCCAGGTCATGGGCCTTGTCCCGGGCCTGCTTTTCCGCGTCAGCGAGGGATTCCACATCCTGAAATGTGCGGGCGATCGTTTCCTTCAAATCGGTCAGGCCCAGCGCCTGATCCCGGGCCGCGACGTTAGCCTGGTTGGCGGAGATTTGCACTCCAAGGGCGGCCTCTTTATTTTCTTCAACCGCAAGTTGTGCGCGCAAATTGGCAATCTCGGATTGCAGCGTCGCCGAATCCGGCGCGCGTTCCGCGGACGCGAGCAGTGCCTGCAAGCGGGCGATTTGAGCGTCTGCGTCCGCCTGTTGCTCGAAGGACTGTTGAAGCTGCTGTTGAATTTCGGAAGTGGCGCGTCGGGCGGCGCCAATGACCGGGCGGCCAAGATCCGTGGCGAGCAGCAATGTGATAAAAACTAACATCCCGCTCACAGCGGTGATGATGTCCGCGAAAGCAAAAAAACTGATCTTCGAGTCAAATGTCCGGAACCGTTCTCTCATGGTTTGGTTTCGGAGACGGCTGGGGTCGGCGGTGGCGTGGTCAAGGGCCGCTCCCTCATCCCGTTTTGCGGGACGGCTCTGTCCAGGCGTAATTTAGAAACGATGTGCAAATGGCAATAGTCGTTGCATTCGTCCAGGAACGCCATTTCCTGCTTCTGCCGAAAGGTAATGGCCAATTGGAGGATAAGCGTGAAGGTCAAGGCCACGAGCGTGGATTCGAACGCGGTGGCCAATCCGCTGGTCACTCCCTGAAGCGAAGTGCGGATTTGCTCCAGGTCACCCGCTGATTGCAGCGTTCCGGTGAACCTGCCGATGCCCAGGCTCAATCCCAAAACCGTTCCGATAAAGCCCAGCACCGGAATGGCCCAAACCAGGCCGTTCACCACCGTGTAACTTGATGCCACCTGGTCTTCGTCATTCTCGGCCTGGGTTCGAAGAATCGCCGAGACGTCGTTGACCTGGCCGATGTTCCTGAAATTGGACAAAGCGCGGTCAATGCGATTGAGCAAAACGAAATGCCGGGGATGGTCCACCAGCGCGTGAATTCGGGACAAAACGGTGGCCGCGTTCATTTCAGTCAGCACAAATTCCGGTTCGGCAGGCACCGCGGACAATTTCAGCGCGCGTTGCTGCAATTGAATTTTTTTCCCTTTTAAAAAAATAACGGTCAGCCCGCCAAAAAAGAAGAACGTGGCCGGGATAACCGCGAATTGGTTCGTGGGCCGCATGTAAATGACGGCAATTCTGGAGATGCCGGGTATATGCCGGAAAACAAACAACATCAGACAGTAAAGAATCGCCGTCAGCAGCGCGCCGATGAGAAACGCAAAAGCATGATTTACGTTGGTGTAACGGCCGCCTTTGAAACCGAACCGGTTCTCGACGTCGTCCTTCGACCACGCGAGGAATTCCGGGTTGTCATCGGCGCTGTTGGATTTGGGTTTGACTGGGAATTGTGCCATATCGTTAAAAACTTAGCGGGTTGGATTTTGAAAGAACGGCGGCAAAGCATTTTTGAAAGAAGGATCGTCCGGATTGACTCCCGCGTTTGCCATATATTCTTTGCGTGATAGCGCCGTGGTGAAAAGCGGGGAGAGCGGCATCACGGGAGCGCGGTCCCGCAGGGGGCGGGACCGCTTCACCGTCGCTTGCAAAGTTGACGCGGAATCCGCATAAACGCCGTGTTCCAGTTCCAAGGTTGTTAACAATATCGGCTCTTTTAAGGCAACGCTATAAGCCCAAAACTCCTGCGGAACGGTTGCCCCAATCAAATGAGGCTGGCCGTCCATCCCCCAATAACCCGCATAGCGGAGCCCATTCTTTGAGACCGCCTGCGCCAATGCCAACAGCCCATTCGCCTGTTTTTGATATATGACCGCCCTGGCCCCGGCAAAAAATTGTTCCAACGGCTTGCCATAAGCAGAGACTTTTGATGGCACAAACCAATCGCCGTCGTTCAAATCCCCGTTCACAATTGTCCCAAGCCGGCCCTCATCGGCCACGAGCGCCGGACAGAAACTGACGCCCCAGGCGTCCGGTTGGAGGTTCATTAGATCCGTTAGGTGCCAAAAAAGATAGGCTCGAAAAAGCGGCGAGCCATCCTCTGAGTTTTTCAGCGAATCGAGGACTTCCAGCAGGGGTTTCGAATACGCATTGTCGCCCGCTAAAACCTTTTCCAGGCCGATGGAATGAAACGCCGCAGTTTCGTCTGATGAACCGGATTGGTTCACGTGGAGGATTGGTTCCGTTGGGGTGAGTTTATATTGGCCGTCGAAATAGCCGTACTCGTGGTCCGAGAAAACCGCGCTGCCGGCGGCCGGCGAGACCGTCCAGGCGGAAATGGTCTTCCACCCGGTGCTCGTATCCAATGGCCCGGCGGTGATCCACTCGATAAAATTCTCACCCTGGCTGTCCAGCCAAAAGTGGTAATGCAGATGGTTTGCGCTCACCGTGGGATCTTTGGCCAGGTTCCGCAGGATTTGCCGTTCGGCAGGCATGACCGCCTCCGGAATAAAATCCGCCGCCTGCTGTTTTTGGATATAGGCCCAGGTGCTCGCATTGGTGGCGTTGAGCAGATACCGCAGGGTGGTTTCTTCGTTAACGTCCAGGGATTGAATAGCCGCTGCGCCGGCGACCGCGGACGCTGACAAAAACTCCGAGGAAGCGATCAGGTTAATCCCCTGGGAAAATTCGCCGATGGTCCTGGCTCGCTGGATTGCCGCCAGTCCGCCATCCACTTTGTCCAGTTCGGCCTGATAGCCGGCGGCCTTATCACGCACGGTTGCCAGGCGAGCCAGCAAATCGCTCCTTAACTGGAGGTTTTTTCCGAATCCCGCCGCGTTATCGCTGATTTTTTGGACCAAATCGGAAAGGGCGGCGAGTTGGTTTCGCGTTTTGGCCAGCGGGGCATTGTAATCGAGGGCATCGCATTCCTTTTCGGCGGAGGCTATCCATTGTGCCAACAGGTCGTTCACCGCTCCGCTGCTTTGGGCCAGGTAGTTTTGCCAATTCTGCTCAAATGCCGCAACACGCGGTTCATTTTCTATTTTCAGGTCCGGCGCAAGCGCGTTCAAAGCATTGCGCGCCAAAGAGAATTCGTCGGCGACGGCATCCAAACCGGCTGCGTTCGGATGGTCGGGAAATTCCCGCGGCAATTCCGCAAGCGCCGACTCAAAATTTGTGAGCAGAAGATTTTCTCTTTCGACAAAAGTCCCGGCGTCGGCGAGCAGATCTGCGCTGCCGATATTCTTATTGTGCCCGTCGGCGATTAGATTTTCCGCTGTGTGAACCTGCCTTTGTGCGATCGCCGCTCGGAGTTCACGGGCAAAATTATGCGCCCTCATTGCCCTGGCTCCCGCCCAGGCAATGGCCGCTACCACAATCAGGACGGTCACCCCGGCCGCAACGATGATCCGCCTTTGGATGGCATTGCGCCGGTAGATTTCCGCTTCCAGCAGCGCCGACCGCTTTTTAAAGGCGGCCATGGCCTCGGGCGGGATCGGACGGGAAAAATCCGTCAGCGAACGCCAAACCTTGTGCAACCCTTCGTAATCATCCCGCAATTCCGGCAGTTCCACGTAACGCGCCGACGTGTCCTTCTCTTCGCTCTTTTGGATGCGGACCTGCAATTCCGAAAGGAGGGCCTGGAACGCGCGTTCCTGCGCGTCCTTTTCTTTTTCACCCCGCGCCCAGGCCTCAAGCCCTTCCAATTGCTTGCCGGCCGGTAATTCGAGCTTAAATTTCTTTTGCAGCCGATGGATTAAATCTATTTTTACCAGCGCGTCCGACCAGCGGGATTGTGTTTTCAGTCCGGCGATATCCGCAACCAGGACCTCGCAGCGGATCGTTTGGGCTTTGCGCCAGCCGTCGCCTTCAGGCCGGGCTTTGAACCCGAAAGTTTCTATGGCCTCCACTTCCGCCACCACGAGCCGCGCATCGCCTCCCTCCACCGAACCGTCCAAATGTCGCAGGCGCGCGGCCAAAACTTTTGCGTCGAGCCGCTCCAATTCGGCCGCCGCATTGGCGTCCGATGGATTTGCGCGAACGATCGAGCGCAATATCCCGAGCGCCTCCTCGTCGTTGCGGTTCAATACGGCTCGGCGATACGTGGCGTAAAGGGATTCGGCTGGCTCGCTCATTTTTGCGACTCCGGATTCGTCATTGGCCCGCCGGCATAGATTTTGGTGCGGATATTGTTGGTGGATGCGATATTAGCCGTATTGAAAAGAGTGGGCGGAGGCGGTTTCAGATTTGCGGTTTTCTGCGGCATGGCGCCTGGGAGTGCGGCGGCATTTGTTTTGGCATTGTTCGCCGCCGTGCTTTTTGATGTTGCCGGTGCGGACATTCGGGATGACAACAAATGGTGCCGCACGACAAGCGCCGCGATTATGAGTAGCACGGCTGTAATCAGAGCCGCGCGCGTGAGCAAGCGGCCAACACCGGTCCCCGTCACCATTGACGCTTTGCTTTCCCGCTGCCGCCCGCTTTCACCACTTTCATCGCGCCGAACACTATAGACGCCCGGTTTGGCCGGAACCGGAGAAGTCCCAGTCGCCTTGGTCCCGGAAGATCCCTTGGCAGCTTCAACGGATAACACGGCCACCTTGCTTTGCGCCGTGCCGGAACCGTTGACAGCGCTGACCTGGTAACGTGATATGCCCAGGACTGGACGTGAAACCACCAACTCCGGGTTCGTTTCACCGGGCAACATTTTTGCGTTCTGATTGCGGTCCACGGAAAACCATTGATAGGCGGGATTGGGAATACCTTCAGCGCGGGCGACGAACCGGGCATTTTCACCTTCGCCGATGCGCAAGTCATTTGGTTCGAGAACAAAATAAGGTGGTTGCCGTCCCGTCCGGGCAAACGCGCTTTCCTCGTTCGTGCAATAACCGGCGCGGATGGACGAAAGTTCGGGGCAATCAGGCGTTGCAAAACGGGCCGCCGCGGGATTGTCCGAATGAATGCACCGCCAGCGAAAGTCCGCCGGATTATCCTGTTCCTGCATAGAAGTGGTGAAAGTGTAATTCCACCGGGCGGCGTGCAGGTCCCGGTGCGGTCCGCGAACTTCCAAAAGTTCGAGGCTTTCCGCAAAAAGTCTCAGCACGTCTTCATCGGCTAAATGATCAACGCTAATCACTACCCCGGGCCGCGCTTCCACCAGACCGTAGCCGTTTTGAGCGTCACCGGTCACGCGTTGCCAGGTTTGCGCCGCTGTATTGGGCCTGCCTGCCAGCGCGGCCAGTCCGGCCCAGTCCTCACTTTCGAGCAAACCCGGTTCACGCGTCCAGGATTTGACCCAGCCCGGCCAGCCGCTCAGAATGGCCGGCGGCGACGCATTCTTTGCGATTTCCTCCGGCGCGAATACGAGGTGATGCGCAATGAAGTTGGTGCGGCCGGTAAAGTCCAATCCCGCATCCGCAATCCGGCTCAATACGTGATAACGGACGCCGCGAAGGTCCACGACGCGGCAGGCAAAAATGGGCCGTTCCTGTCCGCCGCTCAGCGAAAGGTGCTGGTAATAGGAAAATCTTTCCAATTGCATCATGAGCGCCTCCCGCATCGCCGCGCTGCGGGCCACGGTGCAATAGCCCGACCGCCCGGCGACAATGCCGCGCGGCGCGCTGGTATAGATGAGTTGCTGAGGCATGGAGAAAATACTTTATCCGCCGGATTGCATCCAACGGATGCACACAGATGGACACGGTCTGTAAACCCCATTCAGAACACCAGAAAAATAGATTAAACCCCCATAAAATCAAGGTAAATTCGTCATTACTCACCAAAACTTTTCACTACTTTTCAGGACGTTAACTTGCAAATTTACTGACACCCACGGCAGGCCACTTGCCGCAGCATCGCGGAAATAATTGCAGCCCGTCGCGGCGGCCAGAGCGACAGAAGCACAGTCTAACTTTTCTCGGCGCGTTTCGCGCTTCGTTTATTTACACCTAAAAGCACATGATAACTGACACTGATTTGTAAAAATTGTCCATATCGTAAAGTCGCCTAACGACCAAAAGATGAATTACGCCGTCGGTGACTCCCGCCAACCAAAAACCCGCAGCGAAAACTGACCGGCGTAATCGGCGTTGGCTCCAGCGCTGTGTTAGGCGTTTCCGGCCTCATTGGAATCGCCTGAGCAAAAAAATTATGTAAAAGATGCTTGACACGTGGAAAGTATGCTTTACAGTGGTGCCGCTATGAATAAATCTATTGAAACCACTCAAACTACCCCAAACGTTCCCCGCCTGATATCCAAATGGGGCACCGTGGCATTCATCGCCACGATCGTCTCGCGTTGGTGGTTGCATCACCATGTCGATGCAGACGTTGCTCTGCGAGCAGTTGTCGCACTCGCTCCAATTCCTGCTTGGATTATGCAGGTGTTATCTTTCGGACAACGCATACGTCTACTCGATGAAATGCAGCGGCTCATTTACTATAAAGCATGGTGCTTTGCGGGTATCGGAACAATGTTCGTGATGATAACCTTGTGGCAAGTGCAGTCGATTGGGCTTCATCTCCCAGAATGGTTGAGTCACGGCCTGGACTATCAGATCACGCTTATCTTGATGGCCTTCCTGGTTTTCGTCGGCGCCATTGGAATCAATCGCCGCTACAAATGAAAAACAAGCTGCGTGAAATGCGAGCGGCGAAAGAATGGTCGCAGTCTGATCTGGCTGAAAAGCTGGAAGTATCGCGGCAGACAGTCAACGCGATTGAAACGGGGCGGTATGACCCAAGCCTTCCTCTCGCCTTCAAGTTGGCTAAGGTATTCAAGGTAGCTATCGAGGACATTTTCGTTCCTGACAAGGATTGACGCGATGAGAGGTGAAGCTGCGTAAATTGTAAATTGCCGTTGGCAAATGGGGAGAAGTACGGCACCTGCGGATAAAACTTTTGCGCCTACCCATTGCCCCCCGCATTCACGCGTTAAATAATCCACTGCGGCATCCACAGCAGCTTGAACAACATAACTGGTCTGCTCGAATCGAGTAACCAGTCCCGTTTCTACTGCGTGAGTGAACGCAAGTAGTGGCAAAGTTTCAGCGAGTTTTGGGCAGTAGTGGCAAAATAGTCCTGCGACTTTCCGCGTTACTGACAGTTTCGCTGACAGTGCCCGTCCACCCTGCGAGCAACCTCTGATTTATCAAGGGGTTTATCAAACCCGCCACAGATGGACACGGATATTCGTAAGTTGGATTGTTGGATAGCTGGATTAGTGGATTATTGGATTGTCGTCCGTTGTGCCAAACCATCGGCCAATAATTCTCCCTCTCCCAGCGGGAGAGGGGCGTGAGGGAGATTCGTTCGTACAAAATGCCCGCGCGGTTCATGAAATGTGAAGTGTGTTTGCCTCAAACAGGCTGGGACAAATCCGCGTCAATATCCACAGCAACGGAATCTCAACCTGCGCCGGATTCAGTTGCGCTGGATCGGGGACGTATTCGCCCGGGCCGATTTTAATCGGTGTATGGCCAAAGGAACTCGCGGCGAAAAACATGACCTTGCCGCTCAAGGCTTCCGCGTTGGCCACGACCGGCGGACAGAGCCGGCATAACAGTTCGCGAATCACGCCCGAATTTTCTTCCACTGCCGCCAGGTCCAGGCGGCCGTCATGGACCGGTTCGCGAAGGGTTTTGCCGTTCAGCAGTTGCGGCCACGCGTCGTATTTCCCGACGATGAAAGCGACCGGCGTTTGAATCGCTTCGCCCGGGCGGAGATTGCGGATGGTCTGAATGCGAGTTCGCATTTCGGACAGAATGATGTCCTGCTGGTCCACGATGGGCCGTTCCAGTTGCGGATCTTTGGTGTCCAGCAAATGCCGCCGGAATTCCGGGCTGTTAAACGGGTCGAACAAATAGAGGATGCCCGCCGCGCTGGCAACGTGTTGCGCCCCGGGCTGTTCCACGATGTTGACGCCGGGCTGAAAATGCTCGCCCGCATTATCATAAAATATCAGTGCGCACTGCTCTCGTGCGCCCTCCGCGGAAACGGTAAAAACAAAAGGACGGGGAAGAGCCGCAATTCTGCCCTGGCGCGGCAGCCGTTCATACATCGCGCCTTCAAAGACCGTTTTGGCCAGTTTGGCCTGCGCCGGAGATTGGGCGCCGAATAACGCCTTGCGCATATCATTGATCGGAGCATTGCCCGTCGGATCGCCATCCTGGAACACAACGCCGAATTCCCGGTATAACGTCGTCGGAAATACTTTCGTCAGCACGCTCAAGTAATACGACTTGCCGGCGCTTTGGTCGCCAACGAGAGAAATAATGTGGTGCGGCATTCCCAAAAAGCTCGGCGGCAATTTCCGCCGGCAATGTGGACAGGCGATTTCGGAACTGGGCACGTCCCTGGCATCCAGCGCCTGGCCGGCATTGTTGAAGCGGGTGGCCAGAAATCGTTGTTGGGCGTCCTCGCCCAGGAGCGGATCGCCGCGCAACGAATCATGGACGGCGATATGCATGATGTCCCCGGCATCAAAGCGGAGCCAGCAGACCGGGCACGTAAATTCGCCTTCCGGATTCGGTTTTGATGGTTTGGCATTGGGCACCGGCGGCGGCCCGGATGGGGTGGCCGGAACCAATTGCTGCGGGGCGCCGGGCTTGCCGGGCTGTGGAACCAGGACCGTCGGTTGCGGAGCGGGCGAACCATCCGGACGCGGGACAGTTACTTCGGCGCCGCAATCCGGGCAATTGAATTTCATCCCGGCCGCTTCCACGTCCGTTTTCAGCTTTTGGCCGCAGGCCGGGCAGAAAAAACTAAAATCCATATCCGGTTTCACCAATATGATGACCCGGTTCTGAAAAATGACAAGAGCGCAGGCGCGTCAGGACTGTGTCGTGCCGAAGGCACAACCGGAAAGTAGCCAGACACGGAGTGTATGGAAACTGGCAAAAGAGAGAATTTATCCCGGCAGGGACGACAGGAATATCCGGTTCATGTTACCGCGGCTTTCGATCCGTCGGCGCAATCTGTCCGCAGTGAATTTCGAAAAGGCGATTGTGCGTCACCACGGCCGCCGCGACCATTTCAGGATACGGCTGGTCGGTCACGTCAATGAATCCGATGTTGTAATTCTCGCCGTCGCGCCGTCCGGTCACCGGCTCATCCAGCCATTGAAACCAATGGGCGCCAATCACCGCCGGGTCCGCGGCGCTTTGCTCGACGTAATAGCGATAGCCCGCGGCGCGCTCCGCCTGGCTGCTCGTGGGCACCAGGCCGCCGGACATGCCCCGCTCGGGTGTTCCAAAATGAAATTCGCCAATCAGGATCGGGCGCCGGACCTTTGAATAAATACGATCCAGCATCGTGCGCGCCGGCGCATCGCTGTAATCGTTCAGGCTGAAAACATCGAACCCGCGCGTCACTTTCAGGACGTCATCGCCGGCTCCCTCGCCAAAACGGATGCCCAGGTTCAGGTGATGAGGGTCATGACGGCGGGTGGCGGCGTTGATGGTATCCACATAGACTTTGAAAGCTGCCAGGACGAACTGCTTGCGCCGTTTGAGCGTATCGGCCCGCGCCAGGAATGTTTTTAGCCGCGCTTGAATGGCACTTTGCGGCCCGGCAAGGATGGCGTCGCATAACTGGCTTTCACGCCCGGGCCAGGGCGGTTCATTGCCGATAAAATAACCGAGCATATACGGGTCGTTGCGGCGCGAGTCGAGTTGGCCGGCGGCAAGCTGGTCAACGCGGCGTGCAAAATCATTCGCATAGACGTCGGGCAGGCCCATGATGGAATTGCCGGTCTGCCAATCCTCCATCATAAACGCGTACGGCACACGCGGCTCCACGGGATTGCCGCGGCCCCAGTTTTGCATCGTGTTGAAGCCCCAGGCGGTGAGGCGCCGCGTGGCCATGTCGGCCCATCGCGCCGGCCAATCCTCCCCGAAACGGCGCTCTAGATTCCAGGCATAAAACGACGCCACGCCCGGAGCCAGGGGCAGGAGACCAGCCGGAGGAAGCGCGGCAAACAAATCCCTGCGGCCCTGAATGCGTGTGACGGCGGTGATGCCTACGCCGTTCATGCCGTCGGAAAAAAACAGGTGACCGTCCGGATCTACAAACCACCACCGCCCGTGAATTCGTTCCACCCGGAAAAACCCCGTCGCCCTCGCGCGGGCGTTCAAAAAGCCCCCGTACCCATCGCGATTGGTGACCTGAACCGTTTGCAGGTCGCGCTCTTCCGCAGCCCAGGTGCCTTTCAATTCGCCAAGGGTGTGCGCTTTGCCGGGCCATTCGGCATGAGTGTATTGCCCAAACTCGTCTATCAACGGCTTTCCATTCAGGATCGCGTCCCGGAGATTGTTCGTTGCCAGGGCAACCGATCGAATCTCGATCGTTGGAGTACCGATGGGGTTACGTATGGAAACAACCAGGCCCGTAACATTCGTAAGAGGGCCATAACCGCCATGGTGGATATTGATCCAATAGGAATCGTGCGGTTGATTGAAGGTGGCCGCCAGATCTACGCCATTGCCCGCCGGGCTTCGGTAAAACCGCAGTGGAATCACGGCGCGAGTCCAAACGCCGGGAAAAGGCCCGATCAACTTCTTATAACACCCGGCGGGCGTTTCCAGCCCCAGATTGAATCTCTGAGAGGACGAGGCTTCAAATTCGATAACGACGAACTTGTAACCCGACCAATCCGCCGGCAATCCGGGATTGAGTTCGGCCAGCGGCCATCGCGTTTCCTGATTTGTTCCGGTGAAGGCTGCCTGCACGGGCAAAGCCGCCCGCGCCAATACCGCAACCGATCCAACGGCGAGCAAAATCAAGAGGCGTTTCCTAAGACCGGAGAAATGGTTGAACATTGAAATCATCGTAGGAAAGAAGGGGTTCAATGCAAGAAAAAGGACTGAAGCGGGGCGCGGTTGTGTCGAAGACCAGCCGCAACGCATAGCCAGCCAAAGCCCTTCCGTATGGCCACGGGTCATTGCATTTCAAACTGCTGCCAAGGAACCGTTCATGCAACTGCCTTGGATTCAATATGATATCCGAATTTTTAGGTTCCTTGGCAACCAAAACGAAATCTTAATTTCGTTGGAGTCTGCGGCTGGTCCCGCTCAGAGCGGGACACAGCCGTACCTCCGCCATCTTGTCATCCCGCATTTTTGCAGGCATTCTTTGAGTGGATTGAATGGCCGAGATATCAAATCCCGAAGCAATGGCAACGCGCACACCCGGCGGTAAATGGACGGAGCATGCTGTCATTGCCGCTGTTTGCGCCCTGATCATCGGGATATTTGTCTGGGGCGCCGAACCCGGCGCCCTCGAAGCGACTGATTCGCGCGTCAGCGACTCCTACTACAACCTGCTCGTTCAAGGTTTTCGTTCCGGGCACCTTTATGTCATGCGGGACCCGGCTCCGGAATTGGCCGGCCTTGCTGACCCGTACAATCCGTCGCTTAATCATCCATACGTGTGGGACGAACACCATCTGGCCTACGAGATGAGTTATTACAAAGGGAAATTGTACCTGTATTTCGGCGTGGTTCCGGCTTTGGTGTTTTTTTGGCCCTGTGAAGCTCTGACGGGCAGCTATTTGTCGCACAGGGACGGTGTGGTCGCCTTTTTGACCGTTGGTTTTTTGATAGGGACGGTTCTGTTATGCGCGATCCGGAGGCGTTATTTTCCGGATGCAAGTATTTGGGCCCTCGCCGCCGGCCTCCTGGCATTAGGTTTGGCCAGCGGCGCCTTTGAGATATTGGCATCCTGCGATGTCTATGAAGTGGCCAAGAGCTGTGCCTTTGCTTTTGTGATGGCGGCACTGGCAGCCATCTGGCGCGCAATGCACTATTCAGAACGGCGGCTCCAATGGCTCACGCTGGCGAGCGTGGCGTATGGGTTGGCGATCGGATCGCGGCCATCATTGTTATTTGGAGCGATCGTTCTGTTGGTTCCAGTCCTCCAGGAATGGCGAGTCAGAGGCCGGAAAACTTCACGCTGGCATCCGGTCTTGTCATTGGCAGCGGCAACCGGCCCGCTCATACTCGCAGGGGCAGGTTTGATGGTGTATAATGATCTGCGTTTCGACAATCCTTTCGAATTCGGACTTCATTACCAGTTAACAAATCAAAATAACGACCATGCCCGGCAATTCAGTCTGGATTATTTTTTCACAAATTTTGGTTATTACTTTTTGGAACCCACCCGGTGGGGCAGCCATTTTCCGTTTATTCAAGCTCAAACCGGGACGCCCGGGCATGTGCCGCCCGGGTATCACGGTATCCTCTCACGGTGCCCTGGAATCCTGATGAATTCGCCCTTCGTTTGGCTGGCGCTGGCGGTATGGCCAGGATGGAAACAAATCCCGCAAGACTCCGATTTGCGATGGTTTGTCTCGGCGGTATTTGTGCTCTTTGCCGCCTGCGCGACGACCCTGTGTTTATTTTTCGCAGCCGGCGCCGGTTACGAACTCGATTTTGTTCCGCCTTTGATACTCCTGGCCGCCATTGGCATCTTAAGCCTGGAACAGACATTGAAAGACCATCCGAGCGGGAAGCGTGTTGCGCGCGCGGGCTGGTGTCTTTTGCTGTGCTATTCCCTTGCATTTAACATCTTATCGGGCGTTGAGGCATACGGGACAGCGAGCTATTTTCTGGGCAACTCTTTGCTCAACCAGGGCCGGCCCGATGACGCGGCGGCCTGGTTCAAAAGGGCTTTGGCCTTCGAACCGAAGTTCGCGGAAGCCCATGGCGGCCTCGGCAATGTCTTTTCCCAAAAAGGGCGGTTGGACGACGCCATTGCCCAATATCAAAAAGCCCTGGAAATAAAACCAGACTTCGCAGACGCCTACAACAACCTTGGCTATTGTTTTCTCCAGCAAGGGAAACCTGACGAAGCGATTATCCAATATCAAAAGGCCATTGAATTTCATTTCGATTCCGTGAATTGTGAAAGCGGGCTGGGCGACGCTTACTTTCAAAAGGGGATATTGAACCAGGCCATCGCCCATTATCAGCAGGCCCTGGAGTTTCAACCCGAATCCGCCGACATCCGGGAGCGGCTGGGCGACGCGTTTTTCCGAATGGGGTCGTTGGATGAAGCCATTGCCCAGTATCAAAAAGCCCTGGAAATCAAACCGGACTTTGCCTACGCCTGCAATAACCTTGGCTATTGTTTTCTAAAACAATCGCGGTTCAATGAAGCCATCGTCCAGTTCCAAAAAGCCATTGAATGCCAGCCGGGATTTGGCCAGGCGTATAACAACCTGGGCAATGCCTTTCGTCAGAAAAGAATGCCGGTTGAAGCCATTGCCTCGTATCGGAAAGCCATTAATGTTCAACCCGGATTCGTCCCGCCTTACGTCAACCTGGCATGGATCCTTGCAGCCTGGCCCCAGCCGGCCATTCGCAATGGAACGAACGCCGTAGCTTTGGCTGAGACGGCGAGCCAATTGACACGGCATGTGGATCCCTCGGCCCTCAATGCCCTGGCAGCCGCGGACGCGGAAACGGGCCGATTTGGCGATGCCGTCATCGCAGAACAGGAGGCCATTGCGCTCGCACAAAAGCTGGGTGATATCACGCTGATTAGACGCAATCAAGAGCGGTTAGCTCTTTACAGCGCTGGCAAGGCCTGCCGCCAATTTGAACCGGATCAACCATCGAGATAATTGCATGGCTAGAGTAAAAATCATCTGCCCAAAGTGCCGGCATCCGTTCGAGCTCTCGACTCGGTATCAGGGCAGTCAGATTTCCTGCCCCATTTGCCGCCATGCGACGCCCGTGCCGTTGAGGAAAAGACGCAAACTTCTGTTTTGCCTTCTCGGTTTGGCGGTAATAGCCATTTCGACAATGGCCTGGGTAGTCTGGCCGCTGAGCGCGCGCTGGCCCGATCGCCGTCCCATCGGTGTGTTGATGCTTGCCTCAACGTATCATTCCTCGGCGACGAATCCCCGCGGATGGTTTAATGACAAAAGCGCGGATTTTATGGGTCCAGGCGGGAAGGAACGCTTTAGAAAAGAGCTTCTGAACTGTGCCGATATCAGCATTGCCAATCTAAAACGCCTGAATGCCCAGGGAGTAATTGTTTGGGACCTGGAGGGCGAAGAGTTTCCGCACAAGACCAGTTACATCGGCGACCCGCGTTTGCTGACCGGTTTGGCGCCGGAAATGGCCGCGGCCGTGGATGAATTTTTCAAACGGTTCACAAACGCGGGATTGCGGGTGGGCGTAACCATACGGCCGCAGGAACTGGTTTTCGACCACGGCCTGCCTCGCCAGGCGGCGGCTCTGGACATCCATAAGGTCCTGCTTGATAAAATAGATTTTGCGAGAACGCATTGGGGCGCAACGATCTTTTATATAGATTCCAACGACGGATTCTGGCGCCCTGATGAAGTATTACAACTGCGCCTCTTGCAGAGCCAGCGGCCCGGCGTTCTCCTCATTCCCGAACATCATGATTTGCCCTATTGGGCGTTTTCCGCGCCCTATGTTTCCTTGCGCCGTGGTGACGCGGATTTGACGGCCCGCCTGGCGCGGAAACTATTCCCTTCGTCGTTTTCAGTCCTGGACATTGCCGATGCTTCGCCCGATACCGTTGCGGCGTCGCGGCATCGCGGCGATATCCTGCTGTTTCGCGCATGGTATTGGAACTCCGATTGCCAACTGCTGGAATCCATTGAGCATGGGGAAAGGCAGTTTTAAGGGTGCTTTTCCACTTCAACTTGCAAAAGGCGTTGACTAACCTTTTGCATGTTCTTGCTGAAGCAATCGCCCTGCAAAGTTAATTTGCTGTTGAATATTCTGGGGAAGCGCGCGGACGGTTTTCATGAACTGGAAACTCTGATGCAGCCGGTCAACGTGTGCGACGAGCTTGCCTTTGAGCGCACCCGGAACGGCATTGAGCTTTCGTGCAACGACCATAGCCTCCCGACCGATTCAGGCAATCTGGTCTTTCGGGCGGCTGAATCCTTCCGGGCGGCTACGGGGATTTCGGAGGGCGTTAAAATTCATTTGGAAAAGAAAATACCCGTGGCCGCGGGCCTGGGGGGCGGCAGTGGAAACGCCGCGACCACCCTGCTGGCGCTCAACGAGCTTTTCGGCGGCGCGCTGCCATCGGAAAAATTGATCCACATCGCGGCCGGCCTGGGATCGGACATCCCGTTTTTTTTACAGGACAAGCCGGCGCTGGCGGTTGGACGGGGAGAACAAGTGCAACCGCTGGATTTCTTTCCCGCGCTCAGGAACAAGGCTTTCATGCTGATCCATCCCGGTTTTGGCATTTCAACGCCATGGGCCTACAAGAATCTCGCCCGTTTTCCCGCCGCGCTGAACGGGCCGAAGGGCCGGGGAAAAAAACTGGCTGCTCTCCTGCAATCGGATGATTTAAACGCGGCCGCCCCGGAGTTTTACAATTCCCTCGAAGCGCCCGCCTTTGAAAAATTTCCGGTCCTGAAATTATTCAAAGATTTTCTCGCGTCCAACGGCGCCCGGGCCGCTCTGATGTCCGGAAGCGGTTCGGCAACCTTTGCGATTTGCGATAGTGTTCCGGCAGCGGAAGCGCTCATCGAAAAGTTTAAATCGAGATTTGGCCCCAATTGCTGGACCGCGGTGGTTCGGAACGTATCGCAACCATAAACCCCGTCTTCCCTGCTCGTCCTCGTCCTCGATTCACCCATTTTCCATTACAAGCACGAGGACGACGCCGAGGACGATTGAGGCCCTTATAAATCCGGCTCCTGCAACCTGAAAAATTGCACGATATTGGTTGGATTCAAATAAATCACATTCATGCCGTTGGTGAAAGTCGGCGGCGGAATATTGTTTGTGCTCCAGGCGGGTGAGAGGAGATTCGCCGTGCCGGCGACCTCAAAGCCCTCGGGATAAATCGGCCAGCTCAAAAAGACGTTTGTTCCAGCATTGGTCACAGTTAGAAATTGTGAGAACATTTCCCACGCCAGCGCGTAGGTTTCACTGTCGCTAACGATGCCCGGCTCTCCCACGACTCCTCCCGTTTTCCAAACCTGCAGGTCGTAACGGCCTTGAGCAAGTTGAGGGACAAAGAGATGCTGGACATTGTCAACGACGCTGGTGCTGCAGGCGACGAGATTGCTGTTGGCGGCATTGTAGAGGAACAACCAGAGATTATTGATGCCGGTTGTGCTCTCGTGCCGGTTCCACGCCAGGGTGGCCGTAAGCGTGAACGCCGCGGCGCTGGATCCATTGGTGACGTTGAAAAGGTAATGGTTCACGCTGTCGTCCAGGGCGCTGCTCGTGTTGGTGTTGAAATCCCAGCCGTTCAAAACCGGCTCGGTCGCGCTGGTCACGACGGGCGGGTGCGCCGAACCAATGAGAGCAGCAATCGAGGAGATGTACCCGTTTTTGCCGCCTCGCAATTGTTCATAAGAGTTAAAGACATTCAATACGCCCGCGCCATAATTCGTATCCAATGGCTCGGGTGGATGGTTTTGCCAGTTCGCGGGCTTGACCGCGCCGTTGAGCAGGAGCGCTTTAATAGTGATCATGTTCGAAGCGGCGCTGCTGTTGGCGCCGCCGTCACCGCGCAATCCCGCCTGCATCAGGAGCGCTGCCGCACCGGACGCCACGGGCGTCGAAAAACTGGTCTCAGTCCCCCACGATGGCGGGAGGACCGTGATATCGGGCTTGCAACGGCCATTGTCAACGGTCGGACCGTAACTGGAAGCACCCTGATAACAGCCAACGCTGATGCAATCATAGGACGTCCCAGGCGGGCTGACCGCGCCGCCATTATTCGCCGCGGAAATGAATAAGGTTTGGTAGCGCATCGAGTAATTGTCATAATTCGTATCAATTTCTTCCTGTTCGCTGGCGCTTACCTGGCCAAAAGTGTAACTTTGGTTGACGATGGCATCATTGATGTTTTGCGGGGAACGAGCGGCGATGATGTCGTTGTAAAAATCGTCCGCCTCATAATTGTCCACGTGCGCGACGTTGGTCGCCATTCCGGTAACAGGGTCGTAAAAGACCTGGCCCACGTCATCAGCGTGCCATGATTCGCCGCCCAGGGGATTGGGAAACATTCCGCTGGAGGCGCCATTAGTGAACCACGTAAATAAATTCGTCGGCTCGGAGACACTGGCCGGCCCCACCTCCCAGTCGTTATTCGTATCAATGAGCGCCTCCGGCTGCGCGACCCGGATGCCGGCTCCGTCCAGGTTGGTCACTTCGCGCAATAGCGTAACTCCCGCCGCGTCCAATTGCTGTCCGCGCACTCGAGCGCAATCGAATCCGATAACGGCCAAAATGATGATCCCAAACGCCGCCCGCCGGCAAACCATGCCGGAAAATAAGAAAAATATTCGCGACCGCCCCCTCTTCCAACCGCGCCCCTGGCAGCGATCCAGGTTCTTTGAATGACCCGGGAAATTTGTCATTAGCCTTCCTTTTTTCAGTAAGATACCATTTTTTCCAGAATTTTCAATACGCGGGCCGAAATCTTAAATTTCTTTGATTCACGATGCGCCCATAACCAGCTAGATTGGTGGCGTGTCTGATTCGCTGGTTATCAACGAAATTTATGTAAGCTTGCAGGGTGAAAGCACGTATGCGGGGCTCCCGTGCGTCTTTATCCGTCTAACGGCGTGCGACTTGCGCTGCTCCTACTGCGACACCGCCTACGCCTTTACGGAAGGCAAAAGAATGCCGCTGCCGGATATTTTGTCCCGCGTAAAACTCCTGACCGGCCCCTTCAACGGACCGCCGTTGCCACTGGTTGAACTGACGGGCGGTGAACCGCTATTGCAAAAAAATTCCCTGCCCCTGATGAAACTGCTCTGCGACGACGGTTTTACCGTCCTGCTGGAAACCAGCGGCGCCCATGACATATCAAAGGTGGATGCCCGCGTTCATCGCATCATGGATCTGAAATGCCCGTCGTCCGGCGAAGCAAAACGCAACCGCTTCGAAAACATCCCCCATTTGAAGGCGTCGGACGAAATCAAATTCGTCATCGGAACGCGCGAGGATTACGAATGGGCGAAAGAACAAATCTCGACCTGGCGCCTGCCGGCCATTTGCCCGGTGCTGTTCTCGTGGGTTCACCCCTTAAGACCGGAACAGCAAAATCCATCGCTTAAAAAGGCACCGGAGAGCCAAACGCTGATTTCACGGCGGGAATTGGCGGAAAAAATCATCGCCGATGCGTTGCCGGTGCGTTTTCAGGCGCAATTGCACAAAATCATCTGGCCGCCGGAACAACGAGGCGTTTAAGATTTAACGCAAAGAAACAAAGGCACGAAAATTAACAAACTGAATTCTCTTTGCGATTCTTGTGGCTTTGCGTTAACAGCCCGTGACTACCACTAAAACCATAAAATGGCTCCGCGAATATGAATCGCGGAATGTGCTTTTTACCGAACCGGACGGCTCGTGGCCGATTGTTTGGGAGCGCGCAAAGGGTGTCTATGTTTGGGATGCCCGGGAAAAAAAATATCTGGATTTAACCGGCGCGTTCGGCGTGGCCGCCGCGGGCCATGCGAATCCTAACGTGGTCAACGCCGGGCAAAGACAAATGGCGCGGCTCCTGCATGCCATGGGCGACGTGCACCCCCACGCACTCAAGGCAAAGCTGGCGCGCGAATTGAGCCGCCTCACCTTTGAACGATGGACCAACCGCTCCAAGCACGGAACAACAAGCGCCAAAACCATTTTTTGCAATTCGGGATTTGAAGCCGTCGAAGCCGCGCTGAAAACCGCCATTTTGGGCACCGGCAGGCGCGGAATCATCGCCTTTACTGGAGCGTACCACGGTCTGGGTTATGGCACGCTCAACGTTACGCACCGCGATTTTTTTCGGCGGCCATTCCATCCACAATTGCGCGAATTTGGCGAATTTGTTCCATTTCCGAGAGACAAACAGGGTGCCAGCTTTCCCAACCTTGCGGCTAAAATAGAAAAAATTCTTCGGCAAAATAAAACCGGCGCGATCCTTGTTGAACCCATTCAGGCGCGTGGCGGCGTGGTTGTTCCGCCACCGGAATTTTTGCCGCGGTTGCGGAAAATGTGCGACCAATTTAACGCTTTTCTGATCGTTGACGAAATCTATACAGGTTTCGGGCGCACGGGAAAATGGTTTGCGTGCGAGCATAGCGGCACAGTTCCGGATTTGATCTGCCTGGGCAAGGCGCTGACCGGGGGCTTTCCGCTCTCCGCCTGTGTTGGCCGGGCGGAACTGATGGACGCCGCATGGCCGGCCTCACAGGGCGAAGCGGTCCATACCAGCACCTTTCTCGGTCATCCCGTCGGCTGCGCGATGGCGCTCGCCCAGATCAAGGAAATCCAGCGCCTTGGCCTGTGCGAGCGGAGTGCGCGGCTGGGAGGATTTCTTTTGGCCGACCTGAAACAAATTCAGAATCCAAAATCCACACCGCACCTTTCCGCGCGCGGTTTGGGTTTAATCGCTGGCCTGGAACTGAAACTGGCTGATGGCAAACCAGCCGGCGCCGCGGCGTTTCAGATCATTAAGGAGATGTTGCGCCGGGGGTACATTTTGCTGCCGGAAGGCGAGTATGGCAATGTCATCAGTTTCACACCGCCGTTGACCATTGGGAAGAGTCATTTGGAGGCGACGGTAAGGGAGTTAACTGAAGTTCTACGCTGTTTATGAGGATATTTGTTTCCTTTCATGAACGAAACGTCCATGCCGCGCACCGCTACTGCCCGCCCCGTTTTGGTGGAACCGTCTTCTGGTTGTACGCTTTTAGCGCCGCTAGTGCCTCCTCCGCGGAAACTGAGACGTCCACCCGAAATCTGGTCGCGTCCAACTGCACCGTCATTCCGCCGGCCAGCTTTGCCGCCCAGGGATTTTCCTTTTGCAGACCCAATCCCGCGATCAAACCTTGAGCCACCAGCGACATCTGCCGCGCCATCTGCCGATCCCCGGCATCCACGGTCAATGTGGCTTTCAGCACGTCCTCCGATTCGCTGACTTTGAGTTGCACTTGCCTGGACAATTTCAGCAGCGCCGCCGCCGAGTCCGATCCCAGAAATTCCAGATTCCGCGCGCTCGCCAAAACAAAGTTCGTGGCGCCCGGGGTGTAAAATTCCTCCGCCGCTTTCCGGGGAGAAAAACTGGGCGCGCTCCCGTCCACCACCGCCAGCGCGTCAATGAGGCTTTGCCGCCCACTGCCCGCGATGACGCGGCCATCCAGAATTGCCGCGTAATTCCTGACGCCGTTCGGATGGCCTGAATTCTCATTTTTGTCAATCCAACTGTATATGACGTGGTGATTGTTCGTGATGGTCAGTGCCTTCGCGCCGCCTCTCATCAACTTCACCAGGTGCGCCGGGTCAAAATCCGCATAGGTGATCACCACGTTGTCATTGGGTGTGGAACTCGCGGTGTAAATCGTTATGCCATGGAGCTGTCTGCGCAGATCGAAGCCAAAAATGGACTGGAACATGACCATATTGCTATGCATCTCCGGCTTGTCCAGTTGATAGAGGAAATATTCGCCGACGTACGATTCTCGCATCGCATCAAAATCGATGTGCAGCAACCGTGCCGGCTCCGCCCCAACATCCGCGCACTTCAGCGGCGCCCCCGCCACTCCGACAACCGCGGCCATCCAAAACACAAGAACGACTGGAACAACATCTTTCATTCGCAGTCTCCGGAAATCTCTTCGAGAGGCCGCGTCATAAACTTCGGAAATACCCGTTGACACAATCGCAATTTTGCCGCGACTCAATTCGGAAGCAAGCTCTAATCTAAATCGGAACAACTGCAACTCGTTGTGGCTGAGGCTATGGCGCCATCTCGGATTCCGGTTCTCCATATTGTTTGGGATTACCGCGCGGGCATTGAGTTGGGATAGGCGGTATCACCCCCTCTCCTGGAAACTTGAATGAGGTCCCCAGGCGTTTGTATGCTTATCGACATTGATTTGCGAGGCTGCCGATTGGCCGGAATATGCGTTTATGAAACTCCATGAAATGCGGGAGGCGCTGGCGGCGCGGGGAATACGGCTGACAAAGTCGTTAGGCCAGAACTTTTTGCACGACCAAAACCAATTGCGGCGGATTGTCCGGGCGGCAGGACTTTCGCCGGGGGACAAGGTCCTGGAGATCGGGCCAGGGCTTGGTCCGCTCACGGAATTGTTGCTGGAAAGCGCGCGACATGTGCTGGCGATTGAAAAAGACGGGCGCCTGGCGGATTTTTTGAGCGAACGCTTTCAAACTCCGTGCCTGGAGCTGCTTCGTGCCGATGCGTTGGATTATTTAAAATCCGAACGGCGCGATTGGAAGGGATGGAAGGTGGTTTCAAACTTTCCGTATTCGGTGGCATCGCCGATCCTCGCCGAACTGGCTTGCGGCGAACGGGCGCCGGACCGCATCGCGGGGACGCTCCAGTTGGAAGTAGTACGCAGGATCGCCGCCAAACCGGGCGGCGGCGATTACGGCGTCCTGACCCTCCTGACGCAACTGGATTACGAGCCGCGCGAATTTTTTAAAATACCGGCCGGCTGTTTTTTTCCCGAGCCGGACGTGGATTCCGGATGCATCGTCCTGGAGCGGCGCGGCGAACCGCTCCTGCCGGAATCGTTGCGGGGGGCGTTTGTCAGGATCGTGAAGCGCGCCTTTTCGCAGCGCCGCAAAATGCTTTTCAAGCTATTGAAACAGGATTGGCCCGAACAAAAATTGGAAACGGCATTTGCAGAATTGCAAATCTCGCGCGCGGAACGGGCGGAAAAACTGAGCCTGGACCAATTTGCAATGCTCAGCAAAACTCTGGCGGCACAATGATAAAGAGGTCTCGGCTTCGCGGCCTTTGAGGGCTTTAGCGGGTCGCCGGCGCGCCGTTGGCGTCGGCGAAGCCGCCGTCTATAAAGCCGGGCGCGTAAAAAAATTCATTTTCAAACGGCGTTGACGCGGTAATACCAGACGGAGAATTTGCAAAACCCTGCATTTGTGAGGTCATGTAAAGCAAAGTCTGCATCTCCGTGCCCCCGTCGAACCTTAGAACGACGCAGCCGCTCGGATGCCGCAAACCCGGTTCGCCGCCATCGCTTTCAGCCGGCCGGCTCGAGCCATCATTATAGGCGGCGGCAGTGTCGGTCGGCTCCCATAAAAGAACATACTGGCCCTTGAAATGGATATTGCTCAATTTGTACTGTCGCAATTGGGTCGGGTTCTGAGTGCTGGGGTCGGGGAAATCACAGACCGCGCCATTCATGATGTAAGTGGAATAAATGTCGCAACTGCTGGGCTGGCCGGCGCCATTATTTTGAAACACGTTTTTATACCATGGGCTGCTCGGATTATTGGCATTTTGTGCCGGGCACCAAAAAATGCCCGCTTGTCCTTTGATATAGTCGTATAATCCCCCTTTTTGATAGATATTCTTTTGGACGTAGGGACTTCCTAAATTGGAGACAGGATCAAGCACCGGAGCTCCCGGCGTTCCGGTAATGGTCACATATTGATTTATGGTTGACAAACTTCCTCCCACCGACGTAAACAGCCAGCCAGTCCAATGATTGACGGTTCCCCAATTGGGATAAATCATTTCATCGCTGTTGTCGGATGAATACATCGGAATGGACAGCCCCAGTTCGTGAAGATTGTTGATGCACGTGGACTGTTGCGCTCTCAATTTGGCCTGGTTCAGGACCGGCAGCAGCACCGCTGCCAGGATCGCGATGATGGCGATGACCACGAGTAACTCAATGAGGGTAAACCCATCGCCTCGCGCCTTCCATTGACGCCTTTCATTTCTTTCAGACTTCAAATCTGAAACCGTTGTTTTCGTATTCTCTTTAAAATTCATCTATATTCGAGTTTGTCAACGTCCTACTGCGGCGGATAGACCAGCCGATAAAACACACTGCCGTTGGTCAGGTTGATGGGAATGACAACCGAGTCCTCGTTTGTCGAACCGGCTACAGGCACCCAATTGGTGCTAATACCCACCGAGAGAAGGTTGGTCTGAACCTGCAATTCCCATCCGATGTGATCGGCGGGCCAGCTCATTGACAACTGCCCGCTGGTAATCGAAAACACAATATTGGTCGAATTCGTGTTCACCGTGATGACGCTGGCGACGCGCAAGGTGCCGTCTGCGCCCAGGGTGCTGGTGTTCCATACCAAATTTGGGCCCGGGGCCGTTGGCACGATATTGTTGGTCGTGAATCCGTTGGTCACATACGTCGTCGCGCTAAAGAGCGGGATGGCGTCGCCGGCGACAAAATTCGTCCCGTAATTGGTCACCACCAGTGTGCCGCCCATCGTCACGGACGTCAGGCCGGTCACGTGGTCGCTGGGTTGGGTGGCTGGAGCCGGAGTGGTCTTATTGACACCCACGTAATAGATGCTGCCGGCGTTAAAGACGAGGCTGTTATCAATGGTGAGCGTCAATGTGTTCGTGTTCAGGCCATTGTTGGGTCCGGGCAATCCAGGCGCGAGCGTGCCGCCGGCGTTGATGTTGATGCCGCCCGCCGGGCTTTCGATGGCGCCGCCGCCGACCAACATCTGATTGGTGGCGACCGTTCCAAAGTTAAACACCGGCATCGCCGAGAGATCGAGGGTGCAGTTGGTATTTACTTCCACAAACCGGGAGAGGCCCAGAGACGAACCACTGCCAACGTGAAGCGTCCGGTTGCTGATGATGGTTGCTCCGCTGTAAGTGTTGGCGCCGTCCAGCCACAGGTCACCGCCGCTGACACCCACCGAGTCATTGCCCAGGACGAAGCCGCCCGGTCCGTTGGTGTCCATGATGCTGTTCCACGCGTGGAAATCTGCACGCGTTCCAATCAGATTTGTTCCCGTGAGGAATATGGCGCCGATGTAATTGTTACTTGATCCGGCTGAATCAACCGACGCGCCGCCGCCCTTAAGCCACATGATTTTATCTATGCCATAATGAACCGTGTCAAACTGGTTTGAAACGGCGTAGAAAGTTACTTCGGCGTTGGGTTCCACCATGAGATAATTGGTGTTTGGGCCCAGTGCCAGCGGCCCACCCTGGAACGCCAGCCGTCCGGGAATGGTCGAGGCGACGTCAATATTGCCGAAATGAGTATCGCCATCGGATTGCGGATAGAAAAAGAAGGAGCCCGCCCCGGTATAGGTCAGGTTGTTCGTATTACCTTCGACTTGCTGATAGTTGCCGGAGATAACGTGCTGGTCACAACGGATGTTGGTCACCGAACCAATCGTGGCACTGCCATCCAGATACAATAATGTCCACGCTCCGTTTGGCTCAGCGGCAGACAGGCTGTCAATCAAGGCGCCTCGGCCATTAAAGCCCGTTCCGGAAATGTGGATCCATTTTTCGCCTCCGGGCGAAGCGCCATCGGAAGGACCGGCGGCAACTCCGTTGAAGTCCAATGTGCCGCTATTCGTAATAATCAGCGGAGAATAGCTTGGCGGATAAGTCGGGAATCCACTCGATGACGAGTCAATGCCCAGGCAAAACACGTTGGTGTACTGCAATATGCCGTTCGTCACCTCCAATGTGCCGTCAAAGCCGGGCGAGCCGCCAAATGGGACGTTCGCATTGTTGCCTTGCAAGACGGCGGTATTGGTGCCGCCGAAGACGACCGTGCCATGGCCGCCTCCAAGATTATCAGTAATCTTTGCTGCCACTATATAATTGGTCATTCCATTCAAATTAAAGATCAACGTGCCGGCACTGCTGTCTATGGCCGAATAGGCCGGCGCATTCGACATGCCCAGAATCGTCGTTCCACCTGTGCCCGAACCGTTGCCTTCCACATTCAACGCGCCGGCCACCGTGCCGCCGCCGCTAAACGTATAGGTTTTGACCACATTGGACATGAATATCCCCGAAGCAATCACATTATTGGTCACCGTTACGTTATTGACTGTCGCGCTGTCGTCAAATATCGGAATATCACCGTCGTAGAAAGTATCATGCAGGCCCGAGCCGAGATTGAGCCAGTTGCTGGTTCCAATGTCCCAATTGGCGGTCAAAAATCCCTGCCAGAGTAAGTTCGCAGGACTGCCTACCGCATTAATCTGAACCGCCTGGCCTCCCAGATATGTTGAGCCAATGACCGGCGTGAGCGTGAAACGCGGATTGGGACTGAGCACCCTGAGATTACCCGCCGAACCGCTGACGCCGCCATAAGCCTGTATCAGCGTATAAGGGCCGGCCGAATTAAGGGCGCCAAAGGGAATAAGGCTGAGAGTTGACACTCCGGTCAGGTCAAGTGTCCCATTGACCACAATCAGGTCATTGTCAACGCCGATATTGTTGTTATCGGAGATCTTGAGAATATTCGTGCCGCCACTGAGAGTCAGGTTATTGCTAAACAGGATCGTGCCATAAGTGACATTGGTTCCCAGCGACAGGGTCGAGCCTGAAGGCGCGATAAAGTTGGGCGAATTCACCGAGCCGGAACCCTCCAGCGTTTGGCCGCTATTTAACGTCAGATTGTTCGCCCCGGCGTCCAACACCGTATTTGAACCCGCCGTCAGGTAGATCAGCGGCGTATTGCTGATCGAACCGCCGGTCGCCAAAGTTAAATGCGCGTTGGCGCCGATAATTGTCGAACCGGTGTAGGTGTTGGTGCCGCCTAAATAGAGAGGACCGGTTCCAGTCAATACGAATCCACCTGTTCCGCTGATTGTTCCGCCCAAATACAGCGGATAAAGGCTGGTTTGAATGCTGTTGGTGCCATTCAGGGTAACGGGGCCGATGAAATTATTGCTGGAACCCGTGCCACCGCCGCTTTGCAACGTTGCGCTGCCATTCAAGACCATCTCTTTATTAAGAATCGAATTGCTCGACAACTGATAAAAACCGAGCGTGGCGTTGGATTCGACCGTTACTGTGTCCGATGCAACGCCCATCGCAATCGTATATTGGAATCCGAGCAATCCCTGTTGGATGTCAATATTGCCCACGCCGATGTTCCCCACTTCATGCATCCAGATTTGCTGATTGCCAATCTTGGTCAGATTGAAACCGTTGCCGGTGAACGACCCGCCGCCTGCACCGAGGGAGTCAACGCCAATGTCCCAGCGATTGCCGTTGGCATTGAGCGTCGTATTGCCCTCCAGCGTGATATTCAGGGGGCCACCGCTAAGGCTCGGAGACGTACTCGAAGAGTTGTTAATCGCGCCGGTATTTGTTCCGGTGGTCGTGCTGCCGGCGCCCTGGATTTCCAACGGTTCCGCTCCAACCGACTGGCCATTGAGATCCAAAGTCCCGCCGTTGACGATGGTCGGGCCGTTGGTGGTGCCGAGCCAGCTCGAACCGCCGCTGCCCAACTGCAGGACGCCGGCCTCAATGTTAACCGGGCCGGTAAAATTGTTGCCGCTGGTGTAAATGCCGCTGACATTCGTGTCATTATAAGTAATGCCCGTGCTGCCGCTGATTTTTCCCGTGCCGCTCAAAAGATAACCCAGGCCGCCGCTGATGGTCACGGATTGCGGAATGACCTGGCCGGTCACGCTCACACGATTGGTGATGGTTGTGGGAGCCACGGCATTAAACGTCACCGTATCCTGTTGCTGGAACTTATCCAGGGCCAGCGTCGCCGAGTTGGTCCAGTTGGTCGTGCTGGTGTCCCAATTAATATTGGCGGAACCGATCTTTCCAGCCCAGCTCAGATTTGCCGTGCCGACGCTGGTCACGTTGAGGGTAATTTGCCCGCCGCTGTAGCTGACACTCATGACGTCACGCGTGGCATTGGAAACCGTGCCAAACGTTCCAGTGAGGCTCCCGCTGTATTCCGCAATCACATAGCTTCCCACGGATGGCGGTGTGATCGGTGCGATTAACAATATGCTGCCCGTGCCGAGAGTCAGGTTCGAGCAAATGAGCAGGTCGTTGATCCCGCCGCCCATGGTAGTGGCCGTGTTAATCTTTGCGATGAAGGTGCCGTTCACGGTGACATTGCTGGCATTCAAAGTGCCCGGAAACACAGTATTTCCAGCTTCAAACGAGGAAGTTGGGCCAATCCCGATGGGGGCAATGATGGTTCCTTGCGCAGCCAGTGCATCTGAAGCCGGCGCACTATTGGTGATGCCGCTGGCGTTTAGAATCGTGCCATTGACCACCAGTGTGCCGTTGGTTTGGACGATGGCGCCGGCATTTTGGAGATTGCTGCCCACATTCACCGTGCCGGAACCGTTCACCAGCACATTTCCGGCGCCGGTAATAATGTTGGTGAGCGACAGTACGCCGCTGTTATCGAAAATCAGTGAGCTGCCCAATGGGAAAGCCAGGGATGGGTCAATCACCGAGCCGCCGTCATTGATCTGCAGGTTACCCTGGCTGATGGTCGTGCCGCCGGTGTAAGTATTTACCGCGCCCAATGCCACCGTGCCTGGACCATTCAAAACCAGACCGCCGACGCCAAAAAACGGATTGTTCAACGTGATGGTGCGATTGGCTTCGGGAGCGAACGTCACGTTACCCGGTCCGGTTTGGCTGTTTACCGTAAATGAGCTGTTCGTGAGGTTCACTGCCGGAAAACTCCAGATCCAGTTGGTTCCATCGGCCAAAATGTTGGTAATGGCGCCATTGGCTCCGCCCTTGCCACCGCTTTGCAGCATATCCACGGTGTGGAAAGTTCCCCCTGAAATATTGCAACTCGAGACGGTCGTGGAGCTGTTGCTGTAAATGCCGGCATACCCGATATAAATGGTGCCGCCGCAAATGTTCAGGGCATCCACCGGCGTTGGGTTGAGGTTCGAACCCGAAAACGCGATATCGCCCGAATAAACCGAGCCCCCGCTGATGTTCACCATGGAATTGGTGCACCCTTGATCGAGGCAGATCCCGCCACTGCCGCCTACCGTGCCGCCGCCGCCATTTTCCAGTTGATAAAGAGTGCCCGCAGTAATATTGAACGCACCAGTCCCGGAGGCGACGCCATTGCCGCGCCCAACGCCGAACCAGCCGTTGTCCACCACCGCGCCGCCATTAATGTTGAAGATCCCGTACCCATAACCGCCAATTTCAACGCCGCACAAGGTATTGAGCGTTCCGCCATTGATGGTAACTGTGCCCGTGGTATTTGAACCCAATCCCACCCAGAAGGCGTCCTGATGATAAAAGCCGCTGCCAAATCTCGACGCCGTCAAAGTTCCGCCGTTCATGGTTAGACTGGCCGTGGCGCTTCCGCCCTCGTTGGGCGATAACGGAGTTTCACCATTGCCGCCTGACCCGCCGCCGGCCCTGCCACCAATCGTCACATCATAGAAATTGAAGAGATTACTGACCAAAAGCGAGCCGCTATTGATGACCAACGAACCGCTGCTGCTGTCCCATGGCCCAATGGAAATCTGGCCGACCCAATTCGTATCCGGCGTCGCGTAGTCACATTCAACCCCGTTGGTGAAGAGCACCACGTCATTGAAACTGTTGGGAACCAGTCCGAGGTCCCAGTCGCCGGCCGTTGACCAATCGGCGGGGGAAGGAGCAATCCAGTTGTAATAGCTGCCTACGCTCAAAACCGTCAACGTAATCTCGTTGTTGGCGTAACTCACGGAAAATGAAATATCGAGCGAATTGGTGATCAGCGCAAAGGTGCCCGTCAGTGTGCCGTACTGGGCAATCACGTAAGTTGTGCCGGCCGTCGGTATGGCCAAAGGATTGACTACCAGAACACTATTGTTGGGATCAATTGTGAGGTTGTTCGCATTCAGCACAGAATTGGTCGTGGCATTGATCATCATATTCATCGTCGAGCCGGCGCCCTGAAACGTCACGTTGTTTGCCGTCAGCACTCCCACCGTAGTAGTATTGGGACCGGGTTGAAGCGTCCCATTGGTTCCTACGACGATTGAGCTGCTGTTGGCAATCGTTCCCGACATCACCAGGGTCCCGTTCGTGACGGTAATGCCGCCGCCAACGCCTTGCAGTCCCGTGCCCGCGACGACTGTTCCCAGGCCGTTCACCTGAAAACCGCCGACTCCCGACCAGGTATTGTTCAACGTGATCGTGCGGCCGACCTCTGGCGCGAAGGTCACGTAGCCCGGCCCGGCGGATCCGTTCACCAGGAGCGAACTGTTGGTGAGATTGACCGAAGGATTGGCCGCCCATGTCCAATTCGTGCCATCCGATAAAACAGTATTCGTGCTGCCCACGTTTGCGGCGGTGGAAATGATCAGCATATCCGCCGTGTGGAAAGTCCCGCCGGAGATGTTGGCCGACTCAGGATCATTGGTAGTAACGGTATTGCTGACAATTCCCGAGGCGCCGATGTAGATGTTTCCGCCACTGATATTGATCGCTGACGGACAATTGGTTTGACCGGCGGTATTTGGGCCAAGGCCAATTCTCACGGTATAAAGCGTGCCACCGCTGATGTTCAGGACCGCATTGGTGCCGTTTTGGTTCATTTCGATGCCATCGGTTGCGCCTTCGGTGCCCGAATTTCTCAAAATATAGACTGTGCCGCCGGACTGGTTAAATGCGCCTGAACCCGTGAAAGGCTTGGTGGACGTGCCGCCATGCCCCAGACCAAACCAGCCATTATCTATCAGGACACCGCCACTGACGTCGAGGGTGCCAAGCCCCCCGCTGCCAATCTCCACTCCGCATAGAGCGGTGGCGATGCCGCCGCTGAGAGAAAAGGTGCCGCTGGAAAGCGGCGCGGCGCTGGTCGCGAAAAGAAATCCATCCTGATAGTCAGAGCCGCCGTTATTTCTGGCCACCGTCAGCGAGCCGCCGCTCATGATGAATGTGCCCGCGCCTCCAAATCCCAAATTCAATGCCGTTCCTGCTTCGTTGGTCAGCGTCAAACTCCCGCTGTTCATGTTCACCGTGCCATTGCTGCCGACTTCAAGTTCGCCGAGCATATTGGTCCATGTGTATCCGGTGGATGATCCATTGCCGCCGTCCCCGTAAAGTATCGTGCCGCTGTTGGTGACCCAGGCGGTATAATTGGTCGAGCCCGATGGCGCAATATTTGCCAAACCCATTGGCGCCACCCCCCCTGCCCAATCGGCGTCGTTGGTGTATTCCCCGGCGGAGGTGATATTCCAATAATAGTTCGTCGTCTGCGCCTGGACGGAAAGGCCGCCCAGGAGAACGCCGCTAAACACAGCAATGGTTAATGCGACTGCCGCTGAGACACGGCAGACGGTGTGGGAAGAATGCGTTGTTTTCATGGGATAATTGTTATGGCCGAAGCAATCGTCAGGTCTCGACGAAACTCACATTGTTTTGGGATTGGATTTCTGTTGACAAGCTTCGCGCAATTCCAGGTCTCGGTCAAGCCTTTTTTTTAAAGAAAAATTGATTGATTCTGATTAAATGTGATTGGTTTCTACGCAGCGCCGCCATTTGTCCGTTGCGACTTCTTTATCCCTCCCTCTTGATGGATTACAAAAGTGATTGCGGTTGAACCATTTGTGTGCCAATGCGCCCAGGCGCGTCAAATTTTGAATAGGGCGGCCCGTTAACGCCTCAAAGAAAGGGCGCGCAGTTACTACGGCCCAACAATGGCCCATTTGGACTATTCCGCGGCGCGCCACGGTCCCCCATTAGGGCCATCCTGGATTTTAGTTGTCCAGGAAGGCCAAATGGTTTCCGCGCGATAAATTTTCGTTGCGGCGACCGGTAAACGCCGTTAGAAAGAGCGCATGAGTGATCCGATTATTGCCCAAAAGTTCCCGTTTGTCCAAAAAGCCGAGCCTGCGGAATATTGGTGGTGCGCCTGCGGCCGGTCAAAGTCACAGCCTTTCTGTGACGGGTCGCACAAAGGCACGGGCCTGGCCCCGCTCCGGACCCAAATTGATGCGGCCAAAACCGTGGCCTGGTGCGGGTGTAAACATTCTCAAAACAAGCCCTTTTGCGACGGTTCGCATTCGCGGCTGGCCTAAATTCCGCAATCCGTGGCTGGGACAACCACAAGCCGGGACCTCATCGCGGCGGCGCGAGATCTGGCCGTCTGCGTGGATGCTTTGAAGTTCCGCCCACCCGTCACGCATGTCTATAACCCGCTTGACCACGCATGGCCGGCTCATGAATTGTATCTGCGACGATTCGGCGGCGGAAAAAAACGCGTGGTTTTCCTGGGCATGAACCCGGGACCCTTCGGGATGGCGCAGACGGGAATCCCCTTTGGCGAAATCGCGGCGGTCCGGGATTGGCTGAAAATCAGCGCCAAAATTGGGAAGCCGGCCGGGGAACACGCCAAACGGCTTATTCGGGGATTCGATTGCCCGCGTTCGGAGGTCAGCGGACGGAGGCTTTGGGGGCTTTTTGCAGAACGCTTCGGCACGCCCGGGAGATTCTTTGAGGGCCATTTTGTCGTGAACTATTGTCCGCTGGCGTTTTGCGAAAATAGCGGTTGCAACCGCACACCGGATAAACTCCGCCCCGCGGAGAAAAAATCGTTGTTGAAAATCTGCGATGCCCACTTACGCCGCGTTTTGGAAATCCTGGAACCGGAATGGCTCATCGGCGTCGGTGATTTTGCCGCAAAACGGGGCCAGGCGATTGTCCAGGAAACCGGAAAAAACCTTCGGACCGGCCAGATTCTGCATCCCAGCCCGGCCAGCCCGGCGGCGAACCGGGGTTGGGCGGCCAAAGCGACGGAACAATTGATTGGACTGCGCGTGTGGAGTCGCTAAGGCTGTTTAACTTTCCTGATGTACTCCAGCGGATGGTCGTCCAGCAGATTGGGATAAAGGCCCTGGATTTTGTTGGTGTCATAGTACATGACGCCCGCGTAGAAAAAGAGTGGAATGATGGGAACGTCATTGCTGACGAGCAGGGTCTCAGCTTTCTGAAAAATCTTTTCGCGTGCTTTCATGTCCCGTTGTTCATTGGCATCCGTAATCAGCGCGTCGTAAGCCGGGTTCTTCCAGCCGGTGCGGTTGTTGCCGTCGTTGCTTGTGAACATTTCCAGAAACGTGTTGGCATCGTCGTAGTCGCCAACCCAGCTCGCGCGCGCCACCTGGTATTCCAGTTGGGACTGCATCCTCCAAAAGACCGTGGTTTCAACTTCGCGCAAATCCATTTGAATGCCCAGGTTATCGTGCCACATGCGCTGCAGTTCCACGGCAATATTTTCATGAGTTTGGGCCGCGCCGCTGTTGGAGGCGTCGAAGGCGTATTCAAACCTGGGAAAGCCTTTGCCGCCGGGATAGCCGGCCTGGGCCAGCAGTTGTCGCGCCAGGGCCGGATTGTACTCAAGACCGGGCGGCGAGCTGTAATCCGCGGTGCCGTCGGGCACAAAATGCGTGGCCGGTTCTTCGCCGCCGCGCATGATTTTTTTGACAATGAGATCCTTGTCCACCGCCAGCGCAAGCGCGCGCCGCACGCGCGGATCGTTAAAGGGTTTTTGCGTCACATTAATGCGGATAAAATAGGTGCCCAGAAAATGAAATGAATGAAAGTCAGGCCGCTTGAGCAGAATGTCCAGCAATTGATGGGGCACGGAATCCTTGTCCCACACGATGTCCACGTCGCCGCTTTCATAGAGGTTCAACGCCGTGTTTGGCGAACTGATCGGCAGGAAATCAATGACGTCCGATTGCGTGTGCGCCGCGTTCCAATAGCGCGGGTTCTTCCGCAGGCGGACCCTGTCGCTGAGCCGCCAAAAGTCCAGTTCATACGGTCCGCTGCTCGGCAATGGCCGGGCCATGATCCAGCGATCGCCGTATTTTTCAATCGTCCATCGCGGCACGACAAAGGCCGCCGGAAAAGTGCAGATATCAATAAAAAATGGCGTGGGCCCGTTCAAATCCACGCGCACGGTCCGGGGATTCAGCGCGTGAATGCCCACCAGCGACGGGTCCTTGATGGTTCCGGCGTTATACGCCTCGGCGTTTTTTAAATAAAAGAGCGAGCTGGCGTAGTCCGAAGCGGTCATCGGGTTCAATGCCCGGTCCCACGAATAAACCACGTCCTGCGCGGTAATCGGTTCGCCGGTGGACCAGGCCAGATTTGTCCGCAAATGGAAGGTGTAAGTTTTTCCGTCCGGGGAAATGTCCCAGCTCTGGGCCAAACCGGGAATCGCGAGGCTGGTTTTGGGATCGAGCCGTGCCAGGCCCTCGAACATCCCGCGCGCAATGCGCATGTCCGGCTGGCTCATCATGACGGCGGGATCCAATGAATCGGGCTCGGCGTAGTTGATGATGGTAATGTCAGCGGCCGGTTCGCGCCGGAAACAGCCCGTGGCCAACAGGCAAAGCGCGGGGAACAAAAGAAAGGCCGGAAAGCGAAAACGCGCCCGCGAAAACATCTTCGGGGCGCGCATCGCGAAAAGAGCCATCGAATTATTTGCCGCTTGTTTTAGCCGGGGCCGGCTGGTTCGTCGCGGATAACAGCGGCAACGCGGGAGTGGAAGACGGCGCCACCGGGGCCGCGGATTGCGATTGCGACGAGGAGGCCGGCGGCTGCACAGTCGGCGCTTGCAGTTGCTGCTGCTGCTGCTCGACATTCTGTCCAAACTCGGACGAATTGCCGTGGGCAATTTTAATTTCCAGCTCGCCCAGAATAATCGCCAGCGCCACAAACACGACGGTCGCCCACTTGGTGATCTTGGTCAGCGCATTACCCGACCCGGCGCCAAACAAGGCATCAGCGGTGCCGCCTCCGAAAGCCAGGCCCGCGCCTGCGTCTTTTTTGGGCAATTGCACCAGGATGAGCAGAATCAACACGCCGCAATTGACGACGAGCAAAAATGTCAGAATTCCAACGAAAAAACTCATATCAGATTAATATTATATTGAATTTTTGATTATGTCAGCAAAACTTCGCGCTTCCAGGCTGGCGCCCCCCACCAGCGCTCCGTCCACGTCCGGCTGGCTCATCAGCTCCCGCGCATTGGCCGGTTTGACGCTGCCGCCATATTGAATGCGGACTTTGCGGGCGGTGGCTTCGTCAAAAATGCGCCCCACCAGGTTGCGAATGAACGCGTGCGCTTCCTGGGCCTGTTGGGTCGTGGCCGTTTTGCCCGTGCCGATCGCCCACACCGGCTCGTAGGCGATAATGGTTTCAATCATCTGTTCGCGAGTCAGGCCGGCCAGACTGCCGCGGACCTGCGTTTCCAATACCTTTTCGGTGGCGCCCGCTTCGCGTTCCGCGAGGGTCTCGCCCACGCAAACAATCGGCTTCAAATTCGCCGCGTGCGCGGCCGCCGCTTTTTTGGCAATCAGCGCGTCGGTTTCCTTTTGATATTGCCGCCGTTCGCTATGCCCCAAAATGATGTAACGAACAAAAAATTCCTTGAGCATTCCGGCGCAGATCTCGCCGGTAAAGGCGCCAAAGTTATTTTCGCTCATGTTTTGGGCGCCCAGGCGGATGTTTTTGTCCTCCAAAATGGCCTTCGAGACGGACTCCAGCGCCGTGAATGGCGGACAAACCACCACGTCCACTTCTTTCACCTTTTTTAACTCCAATTTCAGGTCGTTGATCAGCGCCAGCGCTTCGGCAACGGTTTTGTTCATCTTCCAGTTGCCCGCAATAATCAGTTTTCGTTCTTTATTCATTTTCCAATCATCCTCGTTCTCGTTCTTGATTTTTCGATCCTCGGTTAGAGAGACGGTAAAGTTGCGCCCTTGCGCTAAATATTTCAGGTCAAATTATTTGTCGGATAACGCCGCCACGCCGGGCAGGACTGCGCCTTCCAAAAATTCCAGGCTGGCGCCGCCGCCGGTGCTCATGAAGGTTACTTTATCGCCCAGTTTGGCCTTGTTCAACGCCTTCACGCTGTCGCCGCCGCCAATAATGCTTTTGGCGCCGTGCTTTTGCGTCGCCTCGGCAACCGCCTGGGCCACGGTGTTGGTGCCGGCCGCAAAGCGCGCGTCTTCAAACATGCCCATCGGCCCATTCCATAAAATCGTCTTCGCCCCGGCAATAATATTGGCGTAATGACGCGCCGTCTCCTCGCCGATGCTGAAACCCTCCGCATCGTCGGGAATGCTGCCTTTTACCGTATGAATATTGGTAAAATCCATCACCGGCTTGCCCTTTTTGTTCAGTTTGCCGGTGTTGACCGCTGTGGCGACTATAACGTCCGTCGGCAGTTGAAAATTCACGCCCAGCTTTTTGGCTTTGGCTTCCGCATTCAGTGCCGTTTGCTTGTGATCCGGTTCCACGAGCGATTTGCCCACCTTTTCGCCGTGCGCCAGCTTGAAAGTGTAAGCCATCGCGCCGCCGATCAATATCGTATTGGCCTTTTCGAGCAACCGGTCAATGACTTTGATTTTATCCGAAACTTTCGCGCCGCCCAGGATGACCACAAACGGCCGGGCCGGATTTTCCAATTCGTCTCCCAGGAATTTCAGTTCGCGTTCCATTAACAAACCGGCTGCGCATTTGCCGCCGCGTTTGGCGATGACACGCGCCACGCCTTCGGTCGAAGCGTGCGCACGGTGCGCCGCGCCAAAAGCGTCGTTCACGTAGAGGTCCACGTTTTGCGCCAGCTTTTCCGCAAATGCCGGATCATTGGCCTCTTCTTCGTTGTAATAACGAACATTTTCGAGAAGCGCAACCTGCCCGTCCTTCAACGATGATTTGATTTTTTCAGCATGCGCACCAATGCAATCATCGGCAAATTCGACCGGCACCCCGAGAAGCTCGTGCAATTTGAAACCGACCGGGCGCAGTGACATCGTCGCCTCGCGCTTGCCCTTGGGGCGGCCCAGGTGCGCCGCCAAAATGATGCGTGCCCCCTTCTCGATCAATAGTTTAAGGGTCGGCAGCGTTTCCACAATGCGGGTGGTATCGGTAATCGCCATCTGCCCGTCTTTTTCCTCCATCGGAACATTATAATCCACGCGCATAAACACGCGCTTGCCCCGGACATCCAAATCTCGAACCGTTAATTTTGCCATAATCAAAGAAAGGAAGTCTAACCTGCTTTCACCATGCTGCGCCAGCTTTTTTGAGAGCTGATTTCTGGAAGCAGCGCGGCTGTCTGCCCCGCCGCTGCAACTCCCGATGCATATTATCGGGATAGCCTTTGGCGAAGGAGGGTGCTGACGCCAGCCGCAGCAACATCCCCTACGCAATGAGCCGCAGCCCTGGGCAAGTCTTTGGGCTGGTAAGGTGCTGCTGGTCTCCGACACGCCGTACCTCCGAATTTTGTCTCATGCTCTCCCCGTAGGTATCTTCCGGATCAAACAGGTATGACGAATGCGGCAGGATGTCCCATGCTATTATCAAGGGTCGCCAGCTTCATTCCATAGTGTTCGGCAAGGCTGGCGAGATAAAAATCGGTTGTTTTTGTCCCGGCCGGCGGCGCAGGCGTCTTGAGAATTTCAAGATCACACGGAATGAAAACGGGATTTTTCACTGCCTTCCAGTCTTCCAATACTTTCCGCGCCTGCTTGACGGTCGCGCCGAATGCAGGTTGGGTTGAAATGCGTAAAAAGCCAATTTCAGTGATCGGGCAAACAGCCAGTGTCCCCGCCGTATCCTGCCATCGCGTGGCGCGTTGGTTATGCTCATGCAAATCCCAAAGCAGCGCTATTAATGTGGAAACATCCAAAAGATACTGTGCGCTCACGGAAACTCGTCCAAATATTTCCTGACTTCGCCCTGTGAGATTGGACGGCGCCCGACAGCGACCGTGTAGCCATTTTTCCTCACGAGCCGAACCGTTTCTTTGGATTCAACCGGAACCAGCCGCGTCAGAATGAATTTGTCTTCTCCGTGAACCTGCAGGTCGAAACGTTCGCCGGGTCTGGTTGGCAAAGTCACCCGTTTTTTGTTGTCAGCGATCACCGTCATAGTGGGATTATCCTACTAAAATACCCCAGAGTCAATACCAGGGATCAATGGGAAAGATGTATTAATTATAAAAATTTTATTTTTTTGTCCGTAATTTGGGTTCGCTGGCTGTATAGATGAAAACGATGTCTGAAGATTACCAGCTTATGCGACGTTTTGCGACTGACGGCTCCGAGTCGGCGTTCGCCGAAATTGTCTCGCGTTATTTGCCGCTCGTGTATTCCGCGGCCCTCCGGCAAACCGCGGGCGACACTCACCTGTCACAGGACGTGGCTCAATTGGTTTTCACTGATCTCGCCCGCAAGGCGCCCGCTCTGTCAGAAAATGTGGTCCTTCCGGGTTGGCTCCATCGAGCAACGATTTTTGCCGCCCGGCAGGTCCTGCGGGGCGAGCAACGCCGGAAAATGCGCGAACAACAGGCCGTTTCCATGAATATAATCACACCGGAACCTGAATATGGCGAATGGCGGGAGATTCGACCACTGCTGGACGAAGCGCTCGATCATTTGAATAAAACCGATCGCGACATTCTGCTGCTGCGTTTCTTCGAACAACAAAGCCTCGCCCAAATTGGGGCAGCTTTCGGCAGCACGGAAGACGCGGCGCGAAAGCGAATCGCGCGCGGATTGGAAAAACTCCGCGCCATCCTGCAACGCCGCGGAGTCACGACAACCGCCGCGGCGCTTTCAACCGTAATTCCTGCGAACGCCGTGCAAGCCGTGCCCGCCGATCTCGCCGCGACCCTGGCGCATGGTTCACTGGCCGCCGCAAAGACAGGAACAATCTTCTCACTGGCAAAAATCATGTCCGCAACCCAATTGAAAATCGGCCTCGGAGTTCTGGCGATTGCGGGAGTAGCCGCCTCTCTCGTTGTTACTCATCAAATGCTGCTGGAGCGCCATGTCATTTCTCCTTCGCAATCAAATAGCGCAGTTCGTGGCGGGACAATCGATTTTAACGGGGTTGCCTTTAATCAGGCCTTGGATATTTACGACCAGTTGTGTATTGCGGCACGCATCAAGGTGGACGCCGCCAAGTCCGTTAGATCCGTTCGGGCCCCGTTAAAAATTCATGCGACGAACCTGACGAATTTGGAAGCTATTCACCTGCTGGAAAAGGCCTTTCATGACCAGGCCGGCATTGAAGTCGCTTACAAAACGACGAACGAGGTCGTTCTCAGCCAAAAAGATCCTGGGCAGGAAGTAAGACCGCCACGGAACTTTTTTCCCAAACCGTGATGAGATACCAGCATTTCCAGCTCTTTGCGCCCTTTGCCGCTTCGCGTCTTTGCGTTTAGTTCAGCGTTTCCAGAATTTTCTCCGCCGCAGCGCGCGGATTTTCCGCGGCGCAAATTGGCCGGCCGATCACCAGCCAGTTGGCCCCGGCGGCGATGGCCTCGCGCGGCGTCATCGTGCGTTTTTGGTCGTCGGCTTTCTCGGCGCCGGTGCGGATGCCGGGAACCACCAGTTGCACCTGCGCCGGAACCGTTTTGCGCAAAGCCGCGATTTCCAGCGGCGAACAAACCAATCCGCGCAGGCCGGCTTTCACGGCCACGTTCGCCAGGCGGCGCACCTGGTATTCGACATTCACGTCCAGGCCCACCTCGCGCAATGCGCCGGCGTCCAGGCTCGTCAATATCGTTACGCCCAGCACCAGCGGAGGCACCCGGCCCATTTTGTAGGCGGTTTCTTCGGCGGCCTTTTCGGCGGCCCGGAGCATTTCCGTGCCGCCGCCCGCGTGGACGGTGAGCATCTGCACATCCAGGCCCACGGCCACTGACACCGCCTTGGCCACCGTGTTGGGAATGTCGTGATATTTCAAATCGAGAAAGACGAAGGAACCGCGCGCGCGGATTCTTTTGACGATGTCCGGCCCGGCGGCAGTAAACAGCTCGCTGCCGATCTTGAACCCGCCGCAGACCGGAGCCAATTGCGCCGCCATTTCCAGGGCGGCGTCCGCGGTTGGCGCGTCGAGGGCAACAATGATTGGATTGCGCATGAAAACAATCTACGCCAAAATGCCGTCTTGCGACAAGTCAGTCTGACATTTGGGAGTGCGCCAAAAACGATCCGAACCGTACAAACCGCCGCACGGTCTTGGAGTGCGGCGGCAAGCACAGCGCGACGCCGCTTTCGAGGCGGGTTAGCCTTCGAGATTCAATGTGTCTTCGGAACAACAATCGCGTCCGAAAGCGGCGTCTCAGCCGCCGCACTCCATGACGCAAGCGACGTCTCTTGTTTACCGCGCTTCAGGACCCTCTTTCTCCTGAAACGTTTTCTTCTTATTGCTTGCGCCGTCTTTCTCGTCTCAACCACCTTGTATGCCGCTTCCCCGGTAACAGTGACTATTTCAAACGCGTCTGGTTACGCCATTCCGGACGATTTTATTGGACTCAGTTTCGAAACGTCCGTCATTTTGGCCAATCCAAATAAAATTCCGCGCCACGAACCCTTTTACTTTTTCAGCCCCACAAACCGGCCGCTCATCAGTTTTTTTAAGACCTTGGGAATCAGGAACCTGCGCGTGGGCGGCGGCACGGTGGATAAGAGCAAGCGGCCCCTTCCCGGCCCGGCCGACATGGACCAGCTTTTTGCTTTCGCCAAAGACGCCAATGTGAAGGTCATCTTTTCCTTCCGATTGCTTCGCGGCGATCCCCAGGTGGACGCTTCTTTGGCAAAATACATCTGGCAGCAACATCGTTCGCAACTGGACTGTTTTGCCATCGGCAATGAACCCGACTGGCGTTCGTATCATCGCATGGATCCCAGAATCACCAATTATCCCACCTACCTCGCTGACTGGAGAAATTTCGCCACCGTCATCCGCGCGGCGGCGCCCGAGGCGAAATTCGCCGGGCCGGACACCGGCTCTGATTACCCCGTCCAGGGCGCCGGCGAGACCGATTACCAGGGCAAATCTTGGACACAACTTTTCGCCGATGATGAAAAAACTTCCGGTCTCATCGGTGCCGTCTGTCAACATGATTACCCAGGCGGGCAGGCAAAAAATGTTTCCATGTCGGACGCCATCAACGCGATGCTCTCGCCGCGCTGGGTTTCCGTGGAATATCCGGCGTTATACGGTCACGCTTTGGCGCCTGTCCTTGCCGATGGGTTGCCTTACCGATTGACCGAGTGCAACGATTACCTGAGCGGCGTAAATGGCGCGAGCAACGCCTTTGCGTCCGCGCTTTGGGCTTTGGACTATATGCATTGGTGGGCCGAACACGGCTGCGCCGGCGTCAATTTTCACAATAACGAATGGTTGCGCACCGATACTGTTTATTTGGACAGCGACGGAATATGTCACATCAACCCAAAGGCCTACGGCATCAAGGCATTCGATTTGGGCAGCCACGGCAACGTGGCGCCGCTAACAATCTCCAATCCCGATAATCTCAATCTGACCGCCTATGCAGTCCGCAACGCGGATAAATGTCTCGTGACGATAATCAACAAGGAATACAACCAGGCCGCCCGCGCCGCGACTGTGACAATTGTACCGGATGTGCCGGCGAAAAGCGCCGAAGTCATGTCTCTCACCGGAACACTCGACAGCAAAACTGGCGTCACTCTCGGCGGCGCTGAGATTGGCAATAACGGCTCATGGAACGGCACGTGGACATCTGTGCATCCAAATAAAAACGGCCAATTCGTCCTGGCTGTCCCGCCCGCCTCCGCCGCCATTGTAAAGATTTCAGCGAATTAGATCTTTCATCGCATTGCAGTGGGAGAGGGCAGGGGCCTGTCCCGCCATAGCTAGGCGACGGCGGATGAGGGAGAGCCGTTCAAACGAAAACGCCGCCGGTTCATAGAAAGTCCTCTTCCGATTCTTTGGGCCATGAACTTGGGCGCCCGGAGCGCGGCTGTGTGGGGGTAAAGGGGGCGCCAGCCGCAGCGTGTTGAAAAGTCGGGTGTGCAGCGGCGGGTCTCCGACACAGCCGCGCTCCGCCCGGTTCATAGAGAGGAAAGATCGTCCGGACATGAATTCTGTCTTTGCGCCCTTGCGTTAAGCCACCCGCCCGTTTTTGACTTCGCCTGCCGTATTTCCTACCCTGTGGCCAATGCGCATTATCCGCTATACTGACCGGAACTTTTCGGAAAAAGTTCGCGAAGCCTCGGCGGCTTCGAGTTTGTTTGATGAAGAGATCGAACATCGCACGCGCCAAATCCTGCACGAAGTCTTTATTCGCGGCGATGACGCGCTTTTGGAATTTACGGAAAAATTCGACGGAGCCAGGCTTGCCGCCGGCCAGCTTGCGGTCACCCAGGCTGAATTAGTGACTGCATCGCTCAAAGCGGATGATGGTCTCCGCGCCGCCGTTGCGGAAGCGGAACACAATATTGCCGCGTTTGCCAAAAGATCCCTCCGCCACAATTGGCAGTCCAAAAATTCCCATGGCGCGCGCGTCGGCGAAAAATTTGATCCCTTTCAGCGCGTGGGCGTTTACATTCCCGGCGGCACCGCGCCGCTCGTGTCCACGGCGCTGATGACGGTGACACTGGCCAGGGCAGCCGGTTGCCGGGACATTGTCGTTTGCACGCCCTGCGGAAAAGATGGCGGCATCAATCCCGCCCTGCTGTTCGCCGTCCGCGCCGCCGGCACCACGGAGATCTATCGAGTTGGCGGCGCGCAAGCGATTGCCGCGATGGCCTACGGGACAAAAACCATCCGCCGCGTGCAGAAGATTTTTGGCCCGGGCAACGCCTATGTCGTGACTGCCAAGCGATTGCTTTTTGGCCGCGTGGCCATTGACTCCCTGCCCGGCCCCAGCGAAGTGCTCATCGTCGCCGATGAAACCGCCAATCCGAAATTTGTTGCCGCCGACCTGCTGGCCCAGGCGGAACACAGTTTTGAATCACATCATGTGTGGCTCGTGACCACCTCGGCAAAACTTCTCCGGGCCGTTGAGAGCGAGATTGCCAAACAATTGCCCAAACTCGGCCGCCGCGACATGGCTCAGAATAGCCTCGACCGATCTGGCTGGCTCATCCAAACCAAAACGCTGGACGACGCTGTTGCGCTCGCCAATGACCTCGCGCCTGAACATTGCGAAATCATGACGCGCAACGCGCGAAAAGTATCCGAAAAAATCCTGACCGCCGGCGCGATCTTTCTGGGTCCATATTCTCCGACCGTCCTGGGCGATTACGTGGCCGGTCCCAGTCACACGCTGCCCACCGGCGGCGCCGGCGCGTCCTTTGCCGGCCTGACCGTGGACCAATTCCAGCGCCGCACCAGCGTCGTCGAGTACGACCGCGCCGCGCTCAAAAGAGCGCTGCCCGCCGTGAAGAAATTCGCCGAACTGGAAGGTCTGGATGCGCATGGACAAAGCGCTGCCATCAGAAAGAAATAGAATTTCCTGGATTTTGTGACAACCACCGAAGATAGGAATGCAACCGCGCTGAAAGCGCAATGCCATAGTAGCCGAGGGCAACGCCCTCGGACTCGCCGTGTCGAGAACATGCGCCCTGTAAGGGCGCGCCAAAAGGATAGGTGGAAATTCTTCTTGGTTTGGCCTGCCCTTTCTGGGCGAGGAAATTTTTTGCTCCATTTCCTATGGGTCGGGCCTTTGGCCTGAATCTTTCCACTATCCATGAAACGCCCTTCATCTCTCATCCGCCCGCTCGTCCGCGAGTTGCACCCTTACGTCTATGGCGAACAGCCAAAGATCAAAGGGCTGGTCAAACTCAACACGAATGAGAACCCCTTTCCGCCGTCACCCAAAGTGTTGCGCGCAGTCCAATCCGCCATGGACGGCCGGCTTCGCCTCTATCCCAATCCCACGGCGCAACTACTGCGGGAAAAACTCGCAAAGCTGCACCGCTGCGAACCGGACAACATTATCATCGGCAACGGCTCGGACGAATTGCTCGCGCTCGCCGTCCGCTGCTTCGTGGAGCCCCAACCAAATTCAAAACTCAAAACTCAAAACTCAAAACTCGGGAAGGCCACCGTCCAATATTTTGTCCCGAGTTATTCGCTCTATCCCGTCCTGGCCGATATCCATGGCGCCGCGAAAAATCCCGTGCCGCTCAGGCCGGATTTTCGCTTGCCGGCGCTTGCCGATTTGAAACGGGCCAAAACCTGGAACTTCAACGCCGCGCTCACCTTCCTCACCACGCCCAATGCGCCCAGTGGTTGCGGTTACCGGGCTTCTGATCTGGAAAAACTCTGCCGCGCGCAACGCGGGGTCGTCGTTCTCGACGAAGCCTACGTGGATTTCGCCAATGAAAACGCGCTGAAGTTGGGGCTAAAATTCCCGCATGTTCTCGTCGCTCGCACGTTCTCAAAGGCCTATTCCCTTTGCTTCCAGCGCGTCGGTTATTTTGTTGGAAATGCCGGCCTCATCGCCGCCCTGCACAAAATCCGCGACAGTTACAACGTCAACGGCCTGGGCCAAATCGCCGCCGAAGCCACGCTGGACGATCTGGCATTCTATCGCGCCAACTTCAAACGCATCATTGAGACCCGCGAATGGCTTTCGCGCGAACTGAGCCTTCTGGGCTTTCGCGTCTTTCCCAGCCAAACCAATTTCATCCTCGCCCAGCCGCCGCGCTTCACCGCCAAAGATTGGCTGCAAAAACTGCGCGATCAAAAAATTCTCGTCCGTTGGTTTTCATCGCCGGAGGTGAGCCGTTATTTGCGGATTACGATTGGGACGCGGGCGGAAATGGAAACCCTCGTTCGCACCGTTTCAAAAATACTCAGGCACGGTGAGAATTGACACAAAGCTGCAAAAGGAGAAATTCCGGGTTTTCGCGCCTTCCGTTTCTTTGGGCCTTGGCGTTAATTAACAAACTCGCGGATTCTAACCTCCGCCTATCCTCTCCGTCCCATTACTTGACGCAGCACGCACCACGCAACACGCCTTCCGTTCTTTCGACACTCCGCGTTTGCCATCTTCCATCTCTTGCCGCGCTGAAGTCAGACGAAGGCGGCCCTGCCTTGCCGTAGCCTTGTGCGGAGGCAGGCGTGCCTTGCCGTAGCCTTGCGCGGAGGCAGGCTTGCCTTGCCGTAGCCTCGTGCGGAGGCAGGCCTGCCTTGCCGTAGCCTCGTGCGGAGGCAGGTCTCTTCTCCATTCTCGCCGCCTCGATAACCCCTTGCAACTTGGCATTTAAATTGCGTATAAATGCCACGTGTACCTCAAGTACTACGAATTGACGCTGCCGCCGTTTGATCTGACGCCGAATCCGCGTTTTCTCTTTCACAGCGTTAAGCATCGCGAGGCCATCAATCATCTCCTCTATGGCATTCGCGAGCGCAAAGGATTTGTCCAGCTCACCGGCGAAGTCGGCGCGGGCAAAACCACGCTCTGCCGCGCGCTGCTCGAACAGCTCGACGGGCATTTTTCCACCGCCCTCCTCCTGACGCCGGTCCTGGACGCGAATGAACTGATCAAATCCATCGCCGCCGAGTTTGGCCTCAGCGTCAAAGGGCTGGACCGGCTCGAGACGCTGGCTTCAATCAACGATTTCTTGATCCACCAGGTTGAAAAGGGCAAAGACACCGTCCTCATCATTGACGAGGCGCAAAATTTTTCGGACGACCTCCTGGAACAAGTCCGCCAGCTTTCAAATGTCGAGACCGACGACCGCAAGCTTCTTCAAATTGTCCTGATCGGCCAGCCCGAATTGCGGGAGCGCCTCAACAATCCTCGCCTGCGCCAGCTTCGGCAGCGCATCACGGTGCGTTATCATCTCAAAGCCTTGAGCCGGCTTGAGACGCGCCTCTATATCCGGCATCGCCTGGAACTGGCGGGCGCCAACGGCAAGCCCCAATTCACTCCCGCGGCGGTCTGGCGGATTTTCCGTTACAGCCACGGCGTGCCGCGCCTCATCAACGCGGTCTGCGACAAAGCGTTGCTGGCTGGATTTGTGAAACAATCTCCCCGCATCAGCTTCCGCATGGTTGGGCGGGCAATCCGGGAACTCGAGGGCGACATTCATTCCTGACCACCCATGAGCCTGATCAATGACGCGCTCAAACGCGCCAAACAATCCCAGCAACCGCAGCAACAGGCCCCGACGCCGCCTCTCGTACCACCCGTGTCCGCTCAATCTGACGGGCAGGGCGGCGCGAATTGGCTCTTTTCAGTCCTGCTCGTCGCGCTCATCATCGGCGCGTCTGTTCTCCTTGGCCTGGCGTTTCTTCCGCGCAAGCCGATGCCCCAAACAACCCCATCCGCCGTCCCGGCGCCATCCGCTCAAATCCCGGTTCCCGCTTCCGTGGCCGTCAAACCACCGGCTCCGGCGACTGCGCTTGCTCCGACTCAAAGCGTCGCGGTGGTTGCGCCACCTCCGCCCGCGCTTAAAGTGCAGGGAATCTTTTACAATTCGGACAGGCCGCAGGCCATCGTCAACGGCCGAACGGTTTATATCGGCGACAACGTGAGCGGTTTTCAGGTCAAGTTGATTTCGCAAGACAAAGTCTCGTTCATCGCGCCGGATGGCTCGGAGAAAACCCTGGCCCTCGGCGAATAATCCCATGCGTTCCCTGACAAAACTCTTCAAGAATCCGGTGTATGCCCGCGTGGCGCCCTTCATTATTTTTGTAGCCCTCACTTACGGCCAGGGCAAACTTGGCCCCGCTTCCGCCTATTGGTTTTACTTCGCCAAAACCATCGTGGGCGCGTGGCTCATTTTTGAAATGCGACCCTGCGTCGAAGAAATGCGCTGGGCCTTTTCCTGGGAAGCGGTAATCGTCGGTATCGCGATTTTTGCGATCTGGGTGGGAATCGATCCGTATTACCACAAATTCGTCAAGCAGGGCTCAACCGGAAATCCCGCGGAAACCTTCGGGGCGCATTCCCCGCTCGCGTATTTTTTCAATATCGTTCACATCTTGGGCATGACGCTGGTTGTGCCGCCGCTTGAAGAAGTTTTTTATCGGTCGTTTTTATACCGTTACATCGCCAGCCAGAATTTCCTGGCCGTGCCCTTTAACCGCTTTTTGCCGCTGCCATTCTTTGTAACGATTGCGCTCTTCGGCTGCTCGCACGCCGAATGGCTCGCCGGCATTATCTGCGGCGCCGCCTATCAATGGCTGGTCATCCGCAAAAATCGTCTCGGCGATGCCATGACCGCCCATGCGATCACGAATTTTATTTTGGGCGTCTATATTGTCTGGCACGGCGGCGATGCCTGGCGTTTTTGGTAAAAAGTTCTCCTCGTCCCCGTGGTCGTAATCGAAACGGTTCTGAGTAACGACCTCTTTCGTGTTGCGTTTTGCGTGTCGCGTCAAGTATCGGCGTGAGAGGAACGCGTAATGCAACCGAGCCGCGCGCGCCTGCTTGGCCGTAGCTTCCGAGCGAAGGCAGGCCCGCCGTCGCTCAGAAGCTTCGGCGCGGCGGGTGGTCGGGCAGGCAAAGCTACGGCACCGACGGGGACGACTTTGTTTTATTTGCCAATGAATAGGGGATTTTGGCTTTCGTTTCGTCGGTTCCATGTAGGGCCGTAGTCTTTCAACGAGGTGACCAGGCTTTCAAATTGCGGATTGGAATTAAAGGCTGTCGCCGTTTCCGCGACGATGAGCGCATCTGCCCTATTGTCCTGATCGGCAAGAAATTGCGCGTAGTTGAAGACCGTCTCGGGTGAATCCGGACACATCGCCAGGGACTGTCGGAAAGCCAGGTCCGCTTCCCTGTTCATGCGGTCTTTTTCCGCGGTGTCATCGGAATTCTTTGCGCGCCACGCATAAAGCATGGCGATGGCATCACGCAACTTGGAAAAGCTTTGGTTCGAATAGCTGCTCAATACAAAATTGGTGTCGCCGGTAAAGCCGCTAAAGTCATGGTACAGATAGACCTTTTTGCCGAATGCGGCCACGTCCGCGACGGAGGTGTCATTTTTCATCCAATCGCCGATCATGGGCGTGATGGTTTTCGTCCAGTAATTGTGATCTTTCAGGAGCGTTTCGTCCGACAATTTGTCCAGTGGCGCATGGTTGAGTTTGAAAATCAGGCCGTGAGGCTCCAGGTACGGATACATCCAGTCCAGCGGAAAACTCTCTTCGATGAAACAGTCTCGGTTGGTATTATGGTCACAAATGACTTTGACGAGCAGGGCGTTTACTCCCATGACGGCAACCGCGCCGCTGACCCTCATGCGCCCGCTCGAGTCCACTGATATGTCTTCACCCGGCTTGAGTTCATTGTTTTGCTCCCGCCGCTGCACATCGGCGTAATAACCATTGAAACAGTCTTGTAAATCTTCGTCGGTCGGAATGTACAGACGATCGCCATACATTTGCGTGAGATATTGAAGATAACCCGTATCCACGAGCTGGTTTTGCGTGAGCGTAAAAAACGGTTTGCCCTCGACCTGCGACTCTTGCATCGCGGTAACGATGAATCGTCCCGGATCGGTCCCGCCAAAATAAATGCTGCCGGGCGGTATGGACTCAATGATTTGGTTTCCAAACTGGTGCACATATTTTTCATCGCCCCTGCCAAAGGCCTCCAGGCCGCCTGAAGCTTCATTCATTATTTCCCATCGGGTGCCGTGTCTCCAGGGATGAGCGCTGCCCTGGCTGCTTAGCTGCTGGTAGATATAATTGAGGGCTGCCCAGTCGCCATTGCTTGCCGCGGCAAAAAATGAAGCATATTCCGGAAATGGCTCGTTCGTGGCGGAATCCGCCTGCGCCGTTTTTTCCGCGACAAATGATTTCAATTGCCGGATATCATCCGGATTCGAAAGGGATTGCCAGAGCGAAACGTGCTTTCTGGCGCAGCCGGTCACGGCTAATCCGACAGTGAGGAATATTAGGCCCCATGCTTTGAGAGGCAATCCCATGAGTCGAGTTCCCGTTTGGTTTAGCACAGCCGATTGACTCTATAAACAAATTATTCGCCGGTCACCAACAATTCGCGGCGCAAATCAACCCTCTAATTCGTGCGGGGCGATTTTCCGGGTGCTCTATTTCAAAAATCCGCGCACGTATTTTTGAAGTGGAGCACCAGGCAAAAGAATGTATGCCGCCCCATGCCCCAAAGCTCGCGCCCCCGCTGCGCACGAGAAAGTAGCCACAGTTCGTTCACGCCCCTTCGCCGATCGTCCGCACCTCACAACTGCCTATAAGCAAGTGACTTAAAATACTCAAAGCGCGTAAAAAGATCTTCGTTTACTTCATTCACACCCTATACCCAATAGAAATGTGCATATGGGTAGCTGAGAGGTGAGAGTTGAGGGGCACATGTCAGAGCCCCATTTGACGATTTAACTTTTCAACGATTTAACGGATTCAAGTTTCGTTTCCCTGTTTCCAAACCCACGCACAACAAATGTGTGCGCCTATGGCTGCCCGGCTGCGAGGACGCGGGCGGGCAATGCTTTCACGTCCATGTGATAACTAAAGTGGTTGAAATAGATGTTGTGATCGTCCCATTCCAGTTCGGCGCGCTGAAAATCCACGTTGTCGGAACGAAAGCTGTTCTTCCGAGGGGATAATAGCTGAGAATGATCATCGTTGGCCGCCATGCGGTATTGGTCCAATCCGCCAAAATAGAAATCACGGACTTCGTCGCGTTCCTGGGGCGAGAGGACTGGGGCGTACTGCGTGGCCATCACGCACATATAGGGGTCCACGGGCACCCAGCCATAGGGCGCCAAATAAATTTCGGACCAATCGTGAATATCCATGATGCCGGGGAACGTGTGCCAGCCGGATTGCCATCGGGCGGGAATGCCATTCAGCCGGCAGAGCGTAATGAAAAACATCGCTTCCTGGCCGCAATCGCCGTAGCCGTGCGAGCGGCAGTAGTCGCCGACGTTCCGGATGGTGGAATATTCGATCGCGAAACTGTAATGGACGTGAGCGCCAATCCAGTCGTAAAACTTTCTCGCCAGCAGCGCCGGGTTGCGTTCGCCCCCGCCGATTTCCTTCGATAAAGCCCGCATTTGCGGCGTGAAAACCACGTTCGGCTCTTCGCGGGTAAACCTGGCGATGGCCGGGTCTTTGCCGTCAAACGGCGTGACCCGCCTGGGATCAATCGTGAACGACACGCCGTAGCGCGTATAAAGATAGTTCAACGTAAACACCGTCGGTCGGCCGGCCTGGGCCGCCGCCTCAAAGTAGGCGGAACGGATTGAACTGTCGGCCGGGGCAATTTCCTTCACCGGCGGCGTGCTTTTGATCAATTCGAAATCTTTTTGATATGGGTACGCGCGGGGAATCGGCAGCCAGGCCCGAATGGTTTGGCCGGCCGGCGCCGCATCGGCATCGGCCGTGACCGTCATGGTCATATTAAATCGTTTCGGTAAAACATAGGGCGTGCCTTGCTGCCGGGCGGCTTGCCGGATGGCGCGGCAGGACGCCAAAATGGCGTTGTCCAAGGTCGTGTAATCCGGACCACCGATCCGGCGAGGATTTAATTCCGGATAGCGAAAGTAGAGATTCGACACGCTGGAATTCATGAAGTATTGCCGGCCGTCTATGGTTCGGGAATCGAAACGCCCTTCGTTGACCCATTGCTCAAATTCAGTCATCGTCAGTCCACGGACGGATTGTTTGAGGGCGTCAAACAACTTTTCCCGCGTGAATGTATAATCCAGCCGGATGCGGTTCAGGCGATCCAGTTCAAATTCGATTTGCTTGCGCTGGTCCGCGGAAGAGTTTTCAGCCAGGGCGCCGTTCAGAACGTTGGACGCTTCGACGAATTTTCCGGAAAGCTCCATGTGGGCGGCCAGATTAAGGGAGCTTTCCGGTGTTTGTGCGGAAAGAACGGATGGCAGGGCACAAATAGCGATGAGGGCCAGTGCTGCCAGATATAGTTTTCTGATTGAAAGTATCATGTTATGAGTAACGTCCATGCATTTTTCCAGGTAGGGACGGCGCGCTACGCCGTCCGCGCCGCGTTCAGCGGCGCAACGTCCGCCCGAACAGTGTGCCGGCGCCGGGTTTGTTCCGCCCGCTCTGCGCCGGCGGGGACATCGTAGCGCGATGTCCCTGCCATCTATAAGCCGAGCGCGGCGAGCGCGGCCAGGACATGCTCGCGTTTCGATTGCCAGTCGGCAAGGCGTTTTTTGTGCTCGTCCAGTACGGCCGGAGGGACTTTTTGGGTAAAATTGGGGTTCGCCAGCTTTTGTTCGACCTTGGCAATTTCGCTCTCGATCTTTTCCAATTCTTTTTTGAGTCGGCTCTTTTCGGCCTCCACGTCCACCAGGCCTTCCAGCGGCAAAAATAGATCACCCAGTTCATGGTGCACGGCCAGGACACTTTTGGCCGGTTGATAATTCGGATTGATCTCAACTGATTCCGCGTTGAGCAGCAGTTTCAAAACTTCCGCGTCGCCGGCGTGTCCGGCGGGTTTGAAAATGAATTTGACCTTTTTATTGGCCGGAAGGTTGGCCTGGCGGCGCAGGTCGCGGCCCTGAACAATCAATTCATTGCGCGCTTCGATGAGTTTTTCGTCCCGTTCGCTGAGACCGTAGAAGGACTTGAAATCATCATCCAACGGTTTGGGACAGGGGGCGAACATGATGGTTTTGCCGCCCTGATTTTCCGGCATATCCTCGCTGTAACCCATGCCATGCCAAAGTTCTTCAGTGATAAATGGCAGGAACGGATGGAATAGGCGCAGCGTGTGGGACAAGACAAAATCAATGACGGCAATCGTATTAGCCTTGCGTGCGGTCGAAGCCGCCTTGACTTCGATTTTCTCGGTCGGCGAGGCGCCGACCGGATCAGCCGGGGCGGCTGCGCTCCCCTGCAACACGGCTTTGCTGGCTTCGACATACCAATCGCAATACTCGCTCCAGAAGAAGCGGTAGAGCGTGGTTGTGGCGTCGCTGAATTTGTATTCGGCGAAGGCCGCGGCGATTTCACGCAGAGCGGCATCCAGCTTGAGCAAAATCCATTTGTCATCCGCCGTTAACAGTTTTGGATCTATTTCGCCCTGAACCTCGTATAGTGGGGCAGGCATCCTGCCTGCCTCTGCGCCGGAAGGGCCGGACAGGCTGGAAGCCTGTCCCACTACCTGCCGGAAACGGCAGGCGTTCCAAAGCTTATTGCAGAAATTTCGGCCCAGTTCGACGTATTGTTCATCGAACAAAATATCCTGCCCGAGCGGCGCGGCGCGCATCACGCCGAAACGCAAGGCATCCGCGCCGTACTTCGATATCAATTCAAGCGGATCGGGCGAATTGCCCAGGCTCTTGGACATCTTGCGCCCTTGCTTGTCCCGAATGATGCCGGTGAAATAGACGTTCTTGAACGGCATCTCGTGCATGAACTCGTAACCGGCCATGATCATGCGCGCGACCCAGAAGAAGATAATGTCCGGCCCGGTGACGAGGTCGGTGGTCGGATAAAATTTCTTCAATGTCTCGGTCTGTTCCGGCCACCCCATCGTCGCAAACGGCCAGAGCCAGGAACTGAACCAGGTGTCCAAAACGTCGGGGTCCTGCTGCCAGCCTTGACCAGCCGGTGCTTCCAGACCGCAATAGACTTCACTTGCCCGATACCACACCGGAATCCGATGTCCCCACCAAAGCTGGCGGCTGATGCACCAATCCAGCAAACCGCCCATCCAATGGTCATACACTTTTGCCCAGCGACCGGGATGGAATTTCATTTTGGGGAGCGCACGCGTCTCGCGTGCGGTCGAAGCCGCCCCGGCTTCGACTTTTTCGGTCGGCGAGGCGCCGACCGACGCAGCTAAGGCGGCTGCGCTCCCCTGCTCGACACAGTTGCGAGCTTTTTCCGCGCTCGGATATTTGAGGAACCATTGCTCGCTCAATCGCGGTTCGATGGGGACGTCCGCGCGTTCGCTGAAACCGACGTTGTTCGTATAAGACTCTTCTTTTTCGAGCAAACCCAGTTCAGCCAGTTTTTCGGCGGCGACCTTGCGCGCCTTGAACCGATCCAGGCCGTTCAAATCCTTTCCGGCCAACTCGTTCATGTGGCCGTTGGGACGCATGATGTCTATCTGTGGCAGTTTGTGGCGCAAGCCAATTTCAAAGTCGGCCTTGTCATGCGCGGGCGTGACTTTGAGAACGCCGGTGCCAAATTCAAAATCCACGCGCTCGTCACCGATAATGGGAATGAGCTTTTGTTCCCGCGGCAATTCCGCCGGCAAAGGCCGGACGACATGTTTGCCAATGTATTTCGCGTAGCGCGGGTCTTTGGGATTCACGGCCACGGCGGTATCGCCCGGAATGGTCTCAGGACGGGTCGTAGCGATGGTGAGGAAAACCTTTTCATCGGAGGACATTGAACGCAAGGCGCGTTCGACCGCACCCGGGGCGGGTGCGCTCCCCATTTCAACTTCCACCTTGAAGTAATAGAGCGCTCCCTTCTGCTCTTTCATAATGACTTCTTCATCGGACAACGCCGTGAGTGAGACGGGGCACCAGTTCACCATGCGTTTGTCGCGATAGATGAGCCCTTTCCCGTAAAGCTCCACGAAGACTTTTTGGACGCACCTGGAGTACTCCGGGTCCATCGTGAACCGTTCCCGCGACCAATCGCACGAGGCGCCGAGTTTTTTCAATTGCTGGATGATAATGCCGCCGTGCTTTTCCTTCCATTGCCAGACGCGTTCGAGAAATTTCTCGCGGCCCAGATCGTCGCGATGCTTGATTTCGCCGGATTTTTTCAGCGTCCGCTCCACGACCGTCTGGGTCGCAATCCCCGCGTGGTCGGTGCCGGGCAGCCAAAGGACCTCCTTTCCATCCATGCGCGCTTTGCGACTCAGGATGTCCTGGATGGTATTATTGAGCACGTGGCCCATTGTCAACACGCCGGTGACGTTGGGCGGCGGAATCACGATGGAATATGCCGGCTTGGGCGATTTCGGATTGGCGACGAAAAATTTTTCGTCCAGCCAGAATTGATACCATTTGTCCTCAACGGACCGCGGTTCGTAGGCTTTGGGGATTTCAGACATGACAAGCGGAATTAACTAGCTCCCTCAATAACATCAAGCCGCGCGCCGGGGTGATATTCGACGGGTTTGGATTTCATTGAGCCTTTGTTTAATTTCCGCGTGAACCTGCGCCGACGGGATGGTTTTCACTTTACCCGCGCGATATTCATCAAGACGGCTTTTGATCTCGGCGTTCCAAACCTTTTCGATCTCGGGATTCGCGAACTTGCCGATACCGGTCATCAGTCGCTCAGCAAATTCAATCCGTTGCTTTAGAGAAAGTCGGCTTGCCAATTCATCGGCTCGTTTTTTCAACACGATTGTCATGAGTCAAAATTGCCCGAAATGGCGGCCATTGGCAAATTATTCACTTCCGCAGGAGCGCATATTCCATCGAATCCGCCAGGGCCTGCAGGCTGGCGTCTATGATGTTTTCGTTTACGCCCACGGTGCCCCATTCGCGTTTGCCGTCGGAGGTTTGGATCAGCACGCGGGTCTTGGCCGCCGTGCCGGTGGCGGAATCCAGGATGCGGACTTTATAATCCGTGAGCGTGACCTTTTTCAGCCGCGGAAACGATTTCGTCAACGCGGCGCGCAACGCGCCGTCGAGGGCGTTGACCGGGCCATCGCCTTCGGCGACTTCATGATGGAACTTTTTTCCCACGCGCACGCGCACGGTGGCTTCGCAAATGGATTCTTTGGAGTCGTGCCGCATGGAGACGTGATAGGTTTCGACCGTGAACGGCGGTTCCCGGTGTTTCAACGTCTTGCCGATGAGCAAGGCAAACGAACCTTCGGCGGCTTCGTATTCGTAGCCGGCATTCTCCAGTTCTTTGACGCGATTGAGAATCGTCTTCAATTCCGGCGTATCGTTGGAAAGCTTGAAACCCATTTCCTGTGCTTTCATCACGATGTTGCTGCGGCCTGCGAGATCGCTGATGAGGACGGTGCGCGAATTGCCCACCAGCGCCGGGTCAATGTGCTCGTAACTTGAGGCCAATTTTTGGACCGCGTTTACGTGCGTGCCGCCCTTGTGCGAGAAGGCCGCCGAGCCAACCCAGGGCAGGCGGGGATTATGGCGCACGTTGGCCATCTCATCCACGAACTGCGAAAGTTCTTTCAATTTCCGCAATGATTTTTCCGGCACGCCGCTCTTTTTCAATTTCAAGGCCACGCAAGGAATGACACTGATCAAATTGCAATTGCCGGTGCGTTCGCCGTAACCGTTGACGGTGCCTTGCACATGGACGGCTCCGGCGCCCAGGGCGGCGAGCGCATTGGCCACGCCCAGGCCGATGTCATCGTGGGTGTGAATGCCGATCCGGCAATTCAGCTTCGCGGCCGCCACACGGGTGATGGCGGCAACATCCTCAGGCAAACAACCGCCGTTGGTATCGCAGAGCACCACAAAATCTGCGCCCGCCTTTTCGGCGGCCTGCCAGGTCGCGATGGCGTATTCGGGATTCAGCTTGTAACCGTCAAAGCAATGCTCGGCGTCATAGACGACAAATTTGCCATTGTCTTTGAGGTAGCGCACAGTGTCGCCGATCATGCCCAAATTCTCATCAGGCGTGCAGCGCAGCACTTCCGTGACGTGGAGCATGGACGTTTTGCCGTAAATGGTCACCACTGGCGTTTCGGCCTCGATCAGCAGGCGCACTTGGTCGTCCTGTTCGACGGGAATCCCTTTCCGTCGGGTCGAGCCAAAGGCGGCCAGGCGCGCGTTTTTGAATTTCTTTCGCCTGGCCTGGGTAAAAAATTCAATGTCCCTGGGATTGGATCCGGGCCAGCCGCCTTCAATGTAATGGACCCCAAAAGCGTCGAGTTTTTCGGCGATGCGAAGCTTGTCGGCCACCGAAAAGTTGATGCCTTCGCCCTGCGAACCGTCGCGCAGGGTTGTATCGTATATTTCAACCTGGGGTTTCATAAATTTGCCCGTAGAAACGGACAACCATTATCTCTTAATTCGGCAAGCCTGGCAAATGCCAAAAAGGGAAGTGTTTTTCAGGCGCAAAACGAGTTTAGGAAGCGTGGCTGTATCGTCCCGACCAACGGCCGGGGTTCGCCAGTGCTGCGGCTGGTGCTATACACACACAGCCGCGCTCCGAAGAAATTTGTTCGGCACGCTTTTTATGGCGAGATGATGAGACGATAGAAGCGCTGAGATGTCGAGAGGGTGTCGGTAACGGACAAGGTGTTGCCGGCGGCGGTGATGGGCGGGGTGAGATTGATCCACTCCGGCTGCAAAAGATTGGCAGTGTATTGGACCTGATAGACGAGGTTGGACGTGGTATTCCAGGTGAGGTTGAAAACGCCGCTGGTTTGAGTGAGGGCGGCGAATACCGGAGGGGCCAACATCGGAGAGGCGATTTGGACGACGCTGACGTCATCGAAACCAAAATAGTTCGGAGGATTGGCCGCGCCGAATTGGATGGTGTCGTTGCCGGATGCCGCGACGACGAACTGAAGATTGGTCCATGAGAAGGGAGGTGGATTGGTGATGTAGTAAACGTTGTTGCCGTTCCAATTTGCTTCAAATATCTGGCCCGGCCCGCTGATCGGATTGTCCAGCCAGAACGAAAGCACATAGTCTTCTCCCGAAATTGTCGGCAGCGTTTGGGAAAGGGTGGCCACGCTGGTGTCGCCCAGAAACGCGCCGTAGTTGCCCGAATGAACGACCAGGGGATAAGAATTGCTGTTGACCACCGCGTTATAGTAGTAGATTTCGCCATCCACCAATGAGGTCGGCGTGCCAACGAAGGTCCAGTCGCTAAAATCGCCGGTTTCAAAGCCCCCATTTTGAACGAACGATTGGCTGAGCTGGAGCGTAACGGGAATGCGCTGTACGACCTCGGTATCGGCATTCGAGAAGAGCAGGTCGGCGGAATAAGTTGCCGGCGGGAGATTGGTCGCGGTGGCGCTGAGGGCGACGGTCAGGCTGGTTGAATCCCCGGCGCCCAGCGTGCCGCCGGTCGAAGAGGCCTCGAGCCAGGACGAAGTGATGATGAGCGACCAGATCAACGAAGCGGCGCCGGAATTGGTCAGTTGGAAGGAAGTGGAGGCGGGCGTAAACGGCGCGCCTGCCAGTTCGGTGACATTAAAGCCCAGGGGCGGCGAAATTCCCAGAGTATCGGGCAGGCCGGCCAGATCATTAATCAGGCTTTGTCCGGCGGGCGTGCCCCAGCCAGTGCACAGGTCGTAGCCGTTAGTGGCATAAAAGGCATTTGGGCTGTTGGTGGACGTGTTATTGCCGGTAATGATGTCATGAAAATCGGCGTTGTAATTGGTGCCTTCTGCGAGGGCATAGATCGCGGGGTTGAGGAATCCGAGCGGGTTGCGGCCGCCTTCGAGAGATTGCTGGTTCATCAACGCAGTCAGGCCCGCCCATAATGGGGCGGCGCAGCTTGTGCCGCCAACGTCCTCGCCATTTCCATTGCCATAGGCCACGAAAATGTTGTCCGCAGTCAGTGCGACGTCGGGGATATTGCGCCAGGCCGTTGATCCGCCATTGGACGCCATGCTGACGTTCGTTTGCCAGTCAGGAATTTCGTAGTAGCTGCTGATCCCGCCGCTGCTGCCGGTGTACACGCCATTGTGCAACCCCCAATTCCAAACTGTTTCAGAAGACCAGGAACCGTTGGTGCCGGTGGTGAGGGTGGTCCCGCCAACGAGCGTGATGTAAGGGTCACTTGAAGGAGCGTCACTGAGATAGGGATTATCCACGCCATTGACCGTGTTGGCCCCGGTGGTAAAAGCGTCACTGTCGCCGGAGGCCTGGAAAAAGGATTGGCCCTGGGCATCCATTTCCAGGAAGAGGTTGTCCGTCGTTGTGCTGGGGCCTAAGGGCCAGCCCCAGGAAGAGCTGAACTGGCTGATTTGGTTGTGAAGCACCATGGCTTCCAGGAGATCATTTTGGTATCCGCCCGGGATGGTTTCAAAGACGACGATTTGTGCAAGTCCGGGCGCCATGGAAGCGGCCATTTCGATATCGAGAGAGGCCTCAGTATCGCCGCTATCAGGACCGACTGCGGTGGGCACGCCATTGAAGCCGTCAATCAAAACGTTTTGCAAGGGGACATCGGGCAAATTGTAGGCTGCTTCGTAACCGGCAATGTCATTCGAATAATAGCCGTCAAATTCGAGCAGCCCGACCGTCTGTCCGGCGCCGGTCAAAGTGACTCCAGGAAGGTACGCTGCCCGAAAATCGCCCCCCACGTAGGTTAAACCGGGTCCTGAACCGGACCGCGGCGTTGCATTTTGGCCGGCCGGCTCTGGAGTGAGATTTCTCGGGTGAGGCAAAGCGTAATTGTTCAGTCCGCTGATATCGGCGATGGGCAGGTTGGTGGCGACGGAGGGCTCGACATCCGGGGCATAGAAATCGCGCGCTTCGGTTGGATGATGGTAAAGCCGCAGCGTCAAATGGAAAGCGCGGTCAATGTCCGCAACAGATCCATTCACGTCAACCAGAAGCCGGTTGGAAAAGGTGGAAGTGATCCTGAAATGATTTTGCCGGGCGAAGGCTTTGACGGCTTCGTAGTCCGCTTTGGTGGGACCGAACTGTTCGGTGAATTGGTCCGGCGTCAGATAATGGCGGTAGTTGGGGCTGGCCGGGTCGTAAAGCTGCGCGAGAAAATCGTGAAGGCCGCGCGGGTTGCGAAGGGGCAGGCCGATGGCCAGGGTGAGGCGGTTGGTCAACGGCAGTGTTTCTTTTGGCGACAAACGGCCAACCACGGCGGGCACATGCCCCGGCAAGGTCTTGAGAATCGAATTTGCAGCAAATGCGTTCGGAGCGATGGGCCAGAGGCACAATGCCGCCAGAACGAGTAAAAAACGGACGCCTGTCATAGTAGGTATAGGGATTATACAGCATCAAATATTGGAGGTCGAACGACAAACGATGCAACGTTGTTATATTTTGCCTCACGGAAATCCAATCGGAAAAACGCCGTTTCGAGAAACCGGCCGAACAGCCACGATTTTTCTTCAAACGCTTTAATGTTTTCCGTTGGTATGCCCGTTTTGAGCCGGGTTAAAGCGGCGGATCATTTCCCTGAGTTCGCGCGAGCGAGGCGGTTTGCTGAGGATTCCATCCACTTCCTCGGGCCCGCTGCCGTCCTCTTTGATAAAGGCGCCCCAGCCGGTCAGCATGACCACGGGTGTTCCGGGAGATTCGGTTTTGATGGTTTTGGCGACTTGCCGCCCGTCCAGGTGGGGCATGCCCAGATCCGTGATCACCAGATCGAAGGGGCGCCGGAGCTGGCGCGCGGCGCGGAACTCCGCCAGGCCTGCCTGGCCGTTATCGGTGAGCACGACCTCGTGGCCGTCGCGCTCCAGAATTTCCTTCAAAAGTTCGCGCAGCAATGATTCATCGTCAATGCAAAGGATTTGCATGGGCGCGACTTTGCCGTTGGTTTCGTTTTCCGGTTCGGCTTCACGAGTGGCGGCGCGCACCGGGAAGAACAGGCGAAAGGTGGTGCCTTTGCCCAATTCACTGTCAATTTCGATATTCCCTTCGTGGCGCCCCATCACGCCATACACCATCGCCAGTCCCAGGCCGGTTCCGCGTTTGCCCTTGGTCGAGAAAAACGGTTCCAGGCAGCGCCGGCGCGTTTCCTCGCTCATTCCCGTTCCGGTATCGCTAATATCCACCGCGACCTGTACCGGATATTTGTTGCCATTTTGACTCCCGTCATGGCGAATGACCCGGGTCACAATTGTGATTTTACCACCCTTGGGCATGGCGTCCACGGCATTGAGGACCAGATTGGTGATGGCCTCGCGGATTTCGCTTTCGATGCCGGCCAGCCGGGGCACGTCCGGCGCCAGCGCCGCCTGGACTTCAATCGTGACGCCGTTGGATTGCGGGATGTCCCGCCACCGGGGGCGCGTCATATCCACGACTTGTTCCACCAGCGTATTGAGATTAAGATACTGGAGCGCTTCGTTGACTTCGCGGGTGCGGTAAAATTCGCGAAGACGCGCGACAATATGGGCAATATCCTCGCCTGCGGTGCGGATATGGCCCAGATACTTTTTGAGATCGTCGGTCAAGGCATATTTTCCTCTGAGGATCAGATCGGTAAACCCAATGACCGGCGAGAGCGCATTGTTGACGTCGTGGGCGATGCCGCTGGCCATCTGGCCCAGCGCCTTGAGGCGTTCCTGCTGCAGGACGGCCGCCTGGGTCAGCCGCAATTCGTTGTAGGCCTTTTCCAGGTCTGCGTGCAACCGGGCCTGATGCGCCGCCAGCGCCACGTGCTCGCTCAACATTCGCAGAAACTCCGAATCGCCGCTGTTGAACCCCTGGGGCTGCAACCGTCCCGCGATCAACATCCCAAAAAGTTTTTCCTCAACCATCAACGGCACGGCCACGACAGAACGCCAGCCGATGACCGCGATTTTCTCGATGAATGAGGTTTTCCACTTGAGCGTGTCGGAGATATAAACCGTCTGGCCTTTTTCGCAACGTTCAAAGTCCGTTTCAGCCAGCGGCAGGACGCCGCCCTCCCGCAGATCGAATTTTTTTGCCAACAACGAATTTTTGACGCAGAGCGCGGACACATTCAGGGTCCGCGGCCCGGCGTCAAACAAGGCCAGGATTCCCAGGTCTATGCCCAGATGTTCTTCGAGCTGGCGCAGCACAACGTGGAGAATGCTATCGGTGTCCTGGCGGTCAGAGATTGCCTGGGTGATTTGGTTGAGCAGGCTGATGCGGACGAACTGTTGCTGCAACGCCGCCTCGGTGCGTCCGCGTTCAACGATCTCCTCGCGCAGTTTTCGGGTTCGTTCGTCCACGCGCACTTCCAATTCGTCATGGGCGTGTTGCAACCTGGAATCGCGGTCCTGAATCTGGCCGAGCATTTCGTTGAAACCATCCACGAGCTGCCCCAATTCATCGCGGCCATATTTGGCCACACGCAGGGAATAATTTTTTTCCGCCGTCACCGCCTTTGCCGTTTGGGCCAGGTCAAAAATCGGCCGGGTGATCACCCGTTGAAGGAATGAAGCCAGTAACAGCGTCACCGCCCAGGACGCAACCATGAAAAGCAGAACGATCCCCGCGAGGCAGAAAAAGCGGTCATGCAATTCCTGGAGATCCGATTCTAAATAAACGGTTCCGAGGAATGAATGGTCCTTGTCGTCGGTGATCGTATGAAAAAGGATCAACCGGTCCGATTCGAACCGCTCGATATCCGCTCCCGTTCCGGTCACATAGGGATGCGGCGGCACTTTTTTCGATGCCTGCGGCGGATAGACCGCAAAAAGATTGCCCTTGTCGTCATAGAAAGCGGCGGTCCGAATGTGTTTTCGGTAAATGAGGGCGTGTAACTCTTGTTCAGCGTCGTCCTGGACTTTATACGACAGCGCGGCCGTGCTTCGGTCGCCAATGAATTGACCCAAAGTCAAAAGGTCGTTTTTCATCGTTTGCCGGAAGGTGGCCAATTCGTAAGCCACGAAGCCGGCCGAGACGAGCAAGAGCGCGACCGTACTGGCAATCATGATAATTGCCGTCAGCTTTCGCTTGATGGGAATGTCCTGCAATACGGGCACGGTTTCGTCCTGTTTACGGGACTGCTGTCCAAATACTGGACACCGCCGTGACGGTTACTGCCACGGTTTCAGAACAACATTGCAATCCTTCCGCTGGCAGCAGCATTTTTTGTTCCGCCGAAGACCTCGAAAAAATGGATGGTGGCGTGGCCGGCTAGGGCGGATTGACCGCCAGTTCCAACAGCTTTGAACTGATGGTCAAACCTGCTTTTTTAGCAGCATCATTGTCAATCTGAAAACGCACGTGGCGTTGATCATCCAGGAACAGGTAAATCATCCCGCCGTTGTCCACGAAATTATCCAGGTCGCTCACGGTCAAAACACTGGTATTATGCAGGCCGTCGAGAATTTTCGAAAGCCGGCTCTTTTCGGATTTGCTGATAAAGAGGATCTGGCAGGTTGCGGCGTCGGCGGGTGACGCCAATTGTTTAAACTGCACCGGATGGCCGTTGATCTCCTTTCCGGCAATGATTTCGTCCATGTCGTTGCCAAATTCGTTATCACCGAGCAACCCAATAATCATGGGTGATGAGGCATTGGCAAAGACCTGGGTTGGCCATTCGACAAACCGGGCAAAGTTATAGATGAAAGCCGCCTTGACCTGATATTCCGTGGGCGCGTTTTGGGCGCCGCATTGCAGCGTCCCGGCAACGATCAGCGCGAAAAACAAAGCGATAATCTTGAGAGATGGCCTGAAAAATGCGTCGGAAGCTGTGCCGGAGCATTTTGAGAGCGGTCGGGGCGGCGGATGTCGCGCGCCAAAAAAACGGCATTTTAGAAATGGGCAAATGCCGTCCACCGCCGCAAAAACCGCCGCCCGGAGAGCGCGCAGCGATTGGTTCAAGGCATAGGTAAAAGCATTGATCTTTGTTGTTTGTTCGTCAAACAAGTTTGCCCTTCGTCGCGGTGGTTTTGCTTCGGTATTGCTAAATTTTCAGTTCAGTTTAATTCGTGCTTGCAGCCTTTAGCCGGACAGTCACAATTTCGTTTCAGGACATGGCATGGCGCAGGCTTGGAAGCTGCTTGGCGTCATTTGAGAGGCATCAGATGAATTTTGTCAACGACAACTCAAAAAACATCCGCGCTTGGCCATGAATAAGAGAAATATTCTTGAGCCAATCCAGCCTGTTTTTGTCCGGTTCCTGAGGCGGTTTTTGTGCCTCTTGCTTCTTTCGATGATCCCCGTCGCCCGCGCCGATAATGGCACAAATCAGACTGCCGCAGTTGCCACTTCTGAAAATGACACGAACCTGTCCAATATGTCGCTGGATCAGTTGATGAATGTCCAGGTCGAGTCAACGGCCACGCTCGTGCCGGAAAAAGTCACTGAAGCGCCGGCTAATGCCACGGTCATCACATCAGATGAAATCAAAAAATATGGCTGGCGGACACTTGGAGATCTCCTGGAAAGCGTCCCGGGTTTTTATATTTCTTACGACCGCGACTATCAATACCTGGGCGTCAGCGGCGTCAATTTGGGCGATGCCAACAACCGTGTTTTGCTTCTGGTCAACGGCCATCGGATTAACAACGACTGGGATGACAGCGCGGCGATTGACACATCGTTCATTCTGGACCTGGATTTGATTGATCACGTGGAAATTATTCGAGGTCCGGGTTCGGTCGTTTATGGCAACAACGCGTTCTTTGCGGTCATCAACGTCATCACGCGGCAGGGAAAGCAGATCAATGGCGTTGAAGCGTCGGGCGTCTATGGAAGTTACGATACGGGTTCGGGCCGCGTGACCGTGGGGGGGCAATTTACCAACAGCCTCCAGTTTTTGCTTTCAGGAACGATTTACAATGACAATGGCCCGGATGATTTGCATTTCCCGGAATTTGATGCAGACAACGGCGGAGTCGCGCATCACATGGATGCGGATAATTTTCAAAGTTTCTTCGGGTCGGTCGGTTACCAGGATTTCACGCTGGAAGGGGGTTATATTAATCGCGACAAAATAAATCCGACCGCCCAGTACGGATACACATTTAATGATTCGCAGTTTCAGACGATTGATGATCGCAGTTACGCGACGCTGAAATATGAGCGCCATTTTGAACACGATTTGGATGTTTTGGGGGACATCTATTATGACCGAAGCGTGTCCTATATAGGTGAGCCGATACCGGCCGGCGTCGTGACACCCGCAACGTTTGACCAGCAGACCGAGACGGGCCAGTGGGCTGGTGGCGAATTGCAGGTCAACAAAAAAATCATGGATCGGCATACGCTCACCTTTGGCGGAGAATACCGAAACGATTTCGAGCAGCAGGTCAGCATTTCCGGCCCCGGCGTATCGGATCTTATCCAGTCTCACCGATACAATTACGGCATCTTTGGGGAAGGTGACATTGCCTTTTTGGACAATCTCCATCTCAATGCCGGCGTGCGCTATGACGAATATGGCACTTTTTCGCCCGACTGGAGCCCGCGCGCGGCGCTGATTTACAATCCCTGGCAACAATCCACATTTAAGTTCATTTATGGAACCGCCTTTCGCGATCCGAACGTCCTGGAACTGGCGTTGACTCCCGGCGGCGCAGACATTCGGCCTGAGAAAATTTCATCTTTTCAGCTTGCCTATGAACAGGGAATCAACCGGAATTTGCGCTCATCCATTTCGGGCTATTATAACAAGATGGATAACCTGATCGGCATGGGCAGTTCCGACAGCGATGTCAACTTTAACGCCGATACCGTTGGGATGGATGCCGGATTGGAAGGAAAATGGGCTTTGTCAGCCAATCCCGGAACAGCGCTGGACGAGATTAACGCCCGCCTGAGCTATAGCCTGCAACGGACCGTTAATCGTCAGACTGGCGTGGGTATGCCGGATTCGCCGGAAAATATGGTCAAGCTCAACGTCAACGCGCCCATCTACAAAGATAAGATTTTCGCGGGTCTGGAAGTTCAGTACACCAGTGAAAGCTCAACCGTGTTTTTGACAGCCATCGGCGGTGTGCCCGCCGTTGTACCCGGCCCCAACTCACCGGGCTACACGGTTGTGAACCTGACAATCTTCAGCCATGACCTGTTTGTCAAAAATCTCGAAATGTCGGCGGGAGTCTATAATTTGCTGGATAACCACTATTACGAACCGTCCTCGAATTTCCACTTGGAACCCTACATTCAGCAGGATGGCATCACCTTCCGCGTCAAGCTGACATACCGGTTTTAACGGAACGGCGCGACTGAACCAGGCTTTTGGGGACGCGATTTTACCATGAGATGGACGGTTCTCACTCGGACGACTCTCCCTCACCCTGCCCTCTCCCGCCCGCCTTCGCCGGGCTTCGGCGCGGCAGGCTGGGAGAGGGAGAATCGTGCGCCGACGGCTTGAAACGGGGCACAACTCATACGCTTCGGTGAGTTCAAAACGCGGCAGGCGGTCGAGGCTTTGCTTGGAACGAAATCTGCGTTATAAACCGGCGGCGCTGGCATGCAAAAAATGGGACAATGAACCCCCTATTGTCGAAGGAGTGACCCATTTTGGCACAATAATAGCTTGCATTGTCTCAAATATGGAATACAAACGCCGGTTAAACAACGGGGCTTGGTTTCAGAAAACGTTGATTTCGTTGGTTTTTGGCCTGTTTACGGCCAGCGCCCAGGCGAGCGGCGGGCTTTTTCCCCCCAGCGTGAGTGCCTCACCTTTGAGCACGAATGTCTCAATTGGAGACACTGTCAGCTTTACCGCGTCCGCCGATGATGGTCTTCTCAGCGTCCTTAGTTCTTATCAGTGGTACTACAATGGAAGCCCGATTTCCGCTCCAAATTTAACAGTTAACCTTGGAGGTGTGCTGGGCCAAAGTACCGTCAGCACGACGTTGACCGTAAAGGATGTCACGACGAACAACGCTGGTA
>JASHPN010000018.1 GCA_030038175.1 Verrucomicrobiia bacterium | reverse complement strand
GGTTAACGCCCTGGCAATACATCAAATCGCCCAGCGCCTTGAGCGAGTAAGGCGTGTTCTGCCAGCGCCCATGCTCGGGACTCGCGGTAAAGGACTCCGTTCCCACGATGGTTTTGCCGTAAATATGCGCCACCGACGAGGCAACCCTCACCGATGGGTCTCCCTGCCCGCCCGGCCAAAATTCGCCCATGACGACGCCCAACGACGCGCCGCTTTGCAGGGACTCAAACGGCCCCGTATAAGGCTCGACGGCGCTGAACATCCCGTGCTCGCGGCACAGTTCGGAGAAATGACCGTAATAGTTGTCCGCGAACAAATCGGCAATGGTGCGGCGCACGTCCCACAGGAACCGCTCGGTCACTGCCGGGCTGTCCACGACGCGTCCGCTAAACACCGGCAAAAATTTCAGCAGGTCATAACCGCGCCGCTTCCGAAATTCCTGCCGGAAATCAGGCGTCCAGTTCTGGTCACCCACTTCATAGCTGTCAATCAGCGAGCTGTTGAAGGTCTTGCCCTGGCCGGCGAGCGGGCCAACCTCGTCAATCGCCTTTTGCACGAAACCGTTCCAGTGAATGTCCAGTGCCGACTTGCTCAATTTATCGCACTCCAGGCCGGTGCCTTCCGGAGGCGCCGGATGATTATCCACGCCGATCGGCGTGTACCCGACGCGCAGGATGATCCATTGGCCGGCGGGAACTTTCCAACGCAATCGGCCGTCCGCATCGAGCTTCGAAGTCAGGTCGAGCACCCGGCTTTCGGGAATGCTTCCCGGCACGGCGGCGCTGCTGACGGATGACGAGAGCACGGCCACCCCGCTGTAACCCGCTTTGGCGCGAAAATCATCAATCGTCAAACGCGGCGAGAGTTCAATCTCAGCCAGCGGCAGGTCGGCAATCTCCGCGCCGGCGTGAGTAAATTCAATCCGCCAAAAACGCGCGGCAATGGGTTCGTCGCCCAATGAAATCGTTTGCGACGACGCTCCCCGGCGCCCAAATTCAAACCCATGCACGGCGCGAAAAGTCCGGCCGTCATCGGACACTTCAATATCCCCGCCGCAATCATGCATGCCCGGTCTACCGATAATAGTGACGGTGCGCGCCGGGAACGGTCGGGCAAATTCGAGTTGAGCAAATTGCGGTTTTTCTGCCGTCGGAGCCGGCAGGTCAACAAACGTCCTGGCATTGCCATCGGTGAGTTTGGAACCCGGTGGTTCCCCGCCGCTCGTGGAGGCGACCGGCGAAAAATCATTCATCTGCACGTCTTCGCCGGCAGGGACAGGAAAAGCAAGCACGGCGATGTCCCGATAGTAGTTCAGGCGCGTGAGCGGTTGCGGCAACAGATTGTCAAAGTCCGCCGGGCCGGTGACTTTCGCCTCGCTGGTGACGATTTCCTGCATCGCGTTGGTCACCGTGTTCCACGGGCCGCCGCTGCTGGACCAACCGGCGCAATTCTCCAGGCAAATGTTAAGCCCCAATCGGTTGGCTTCCTGAACGGTAAATTTGAAATCGTCCAGCCATTCGGGGCTCATAAACATCACGGGGCCATGCGGGATGCCACAATCTGCATTCACCACGGTCGCGCCGCCCAGTCCGATTTGTTTCATCGCTTCCAGATCGGCCGTGATGCCCACCTTGGTGACATTACCGTTCATCCAGTGCCACCACGTCTGCGGTTTGGCGGAATCCGGCGGATTCGCAAAGCCATCCTCCAGGGGATCGGCGGACGCTGCCGGGATAGCGAGCACGAGTAAAACGGACGAAACGACCGGGAGAATAATGGAATTCATTTTCATATCAATTGGAGGCAAACGTTGCCGGAAAGTCGAGCGCCATTTTTTAGCGTCACGGGCGCCAGCGCGCATTGCGAAAGGACGTGCATCTGAACGCCCTGAACAGACCGGCAAGCCCGGAAATGGAGGTCGCCATTGGCGTCAACTCGCACGCCCGAACCATCGGATGCCGCAAGCGAAGCTTCATAAATGCAAAACTTTATGGACCGAAAATCAGTGGTGCCCAATTCGGTTTCGTCCTGCGACCATGGCCAGTTTGGCTTCTGGTTCGCCGGCTGTTCCGGCCATCTATTATTTCGCGCCGCTTTGGCCGTCCCTTCCGTGCGGCAAATACAATCGTCCGGAAATAATCCCCATTCGGACCACCGCCGCCATTTTACTTTATCGCACGCGGCCGGAAGAACAGCCTTCAACCCGATTTCCCGCGAATCAAGGTCATCGCCGGTATAGATGTAATCGTAACTGATAGCTCCAACCCCATTTTTGTCCATCAACCATCGAATGGCGCCCGCAAAGCTTTCGTAGTGATCTTTGATCATCAACTCGAGATTGTCGCTGTTCTCCGTCACCGTCACCGCATCAATCACACGGGTCGCGGCATCAGGGAACGTGGCGTAAGGCGGCTTTTTTCGGTTGAGATCGCCGAAATCATGCCGGGTCACGTGCAAGGAAGGGAAATTTATGATCGGCGCACGATGCGTGGGATTCGAGGCGACAAAATCGCCCGTTGTCTCGTCCAGGACGAGAGAGAATTTGTTCCCTTTGATGATAATGATATGGCCATCATCACTCCATCGCGGCGCGCCTGACTGGGGCCGGGGCAACGGACGCGGACCGGGTTGCCCGAGCGTGAGGGTGGCATTAACGATTTCATCGCCCTTGTCCATCACTCGCACGAGCAGCACTTCGCCTTCCGGTGTTCCCTTTGAGACGGGTATCTGAATTTCTCCGGTGACTCCGGGAAGAACATCAATCCGAGATTTGCCCCTGGCTCCGTTTAATTCCCAAACAAATTCAAATTTATTGAGATTCGTAAAGGAGTGGCGATTTTCTACCGGAACCCGTATTGAAGTCTGGCCCGGCTGATAGTCAAGCCGCCGATGCGGGAACCACACCGGCGAAAATACGAACTTACTGAGCGCCAATTCCGGCTTCGGACGGCGCCAGCCGTCAATCAGCCCCCACCATGCATTGCCATGTTCGCTGCTGACCACCTTGCCATCCGGCAGGAAAGCAATGTCATCCACTCCCGACCAGATCGTGCTGCCAATGCAACGTTCAGACGCGCAAAGGTAACTCCACGCGCCCGGATAAATGCCCGGCACCATGCCTTTGACGCCCTGCACGTTTTCCAGGCACGACCGTCCCCAATCGGAGTTTGGATCCGCGCTGCCCGCGGCCCACAACTGGCGCAGCCCCGGATCAATGGCGACGTCTGTTCGCTCATGATAGACGAGAAAAAAACATTCCCCATGAAAGAATGGGCGCGGATCGTCCTTATAAAGATTGTCATAGGGCATGTGTTGATAATGACGGCTGAGGATGTCGCAGGTCACCTTGAGTTCGTCCGAAAACGCATCCTCGATCGTCGTTGGCCGTGTCGGATCCAGCCGCTTGCAGAGTTTGTTTGATTCTTCGAATTGCCGGCCCCAGCGGGATTCATTCGCCAGCGACCACATAATCACGCAGGGATGCCAGTGATTATAATCAATCATCGCGGACGTCGGCGTGAGAATGGCCTCCAGGTCAGAAAGGTCCATCGCCGGTTTGACCCAGCAAAACGGCGCCTCCGATTCAACATACAAACCGTAACGGTCCGCCGCGTCCAAAAACTCCTGCGTGCAGGGATAATGCGACGTGCGGATATGATTCAGATTGGCGCTCTTGAAGCGTTTTACGTCTTCCTCTCCATGACGCATGGTATCGGCGCGGCCCGTGAGCGGATCAATTTCATGGTGGCACACCCCGGCCAGTTTCACGCGCGCGCCGTTCACGTAGAGCTGCCGGTTTTTCGTTTCAACGGTACGGAACCCGATCTTCCGTTCGATTTGCTCGAGCGCGCGGCCATTCTGTTCCAGCGTCAGGACGAGCTTGTACAAGTTGGGTTCTTCCGCATTCCACTTCAGCGGATTCGTCACCCGCGACTCAATCGTGACTGTGCTCCGCCCCGATTTGAGCGGATCGAGGTCAACTTTTGGAGTCGAGTGCGCCACGAGCCTGCCGTCCTGATCGAACAATTGCAGGCCAACGGCCAGACCGGTTTGGGTGGCCGATTCCGGGTTATCAATGCCCAATTCAACATGCAATTCGCCGTCACGATACGCCTGATCCAGGCCGGCGTTCAGGCGCATTGTGGCGACATGGAGTTTGGGCAGGGCGTAAATCCGCACCGCGCGGTCTATGCCGCCCAAACTGTGTCCGGCGTAGGAACTCGAACTGGAAAGTCGCTCGGATGTGGTGGCGACTTTCATCTGAAGATCCAGCCGGTTCATCTCGCCGGCTTTCGCAACCTCGGTGATTTCCCATTCCACCGGCGTGAACAGGTTCTCACGGTAACCCAGGGACCTTCCGTTCAACCAGTAGTCGGTTCCGGAGTGGATTGCATCAAAGCGGAGAAATACCCTGTAGGCGGCCCATTCTTTGGGAATGCTGAATTCCCTGGCCACCGCAACTGTCTTGTCCAGGGGCACGTCATATCCTTGTTGCACCCACTGCCCCGGCACATGGAAAGCGCCCCAACCTGCAGCGGTCAAAGATTTCTCCCGGACGCCCGGGCCGGGGTCCGGGTCAATAACCCATTCGCCGTTGAGCAGAACGGTATGCTTTTTTAATCCCATCACTTTGGCAGGCAGTGGCCGATAACGAATGGGTTCAAAGGCCCTGGCGAGTTGGGCATCCGCCGGGGAATTATCGGCGGCAAAAGCGCGTGACAAACCCGAGGCGATGACCAAACCCGTAACGCCCAGAGTCGTTTGTTTCAAAAACTGGCGGCGGGGAAGCCGCCCCAAAGGATCCAAAATCGTGGTCACTGTCGAAATACTTTAGGAAATCGGCGCATATTTGGGTACACAAAAGGAAAGATTCTCCGATGGGGCCATGGTGCGCTTCACGGGAGACACTGTTGTTCCAAAAACGGAGAATTGCATAAATTGCTATATGCCGGAACCGCGCCGCTGATCAATAACGAGTAACTCTCATCGAAGTAGGCATACAGTTTCAAGCGGGGAAACATGTTGTCGTTCAGGGCGGCGTTCATCTGGCTGAACGTGGTGGCCTGGTCGGCGGCCGTCGGTACCCAATTCGTATTGAGGCCCACTCCCCATTCGGCAAGGCCCCACGGCTTGTTCGTCCAGGCGCACGCGGCAGTTGAATGAACGGTGAACCAATTGTAAATGCCCATGAGCTTGTTCGTATAGGCCTGGGATGAATCCTGGTAAGGGTCCCACATCACCCAATCCACATAATTATTGCCCGGCCACATCGCGGCATAGAGATTGGGAAGATTTGCCCCCTCGACGTCCCAATACCAAATGACGTTCGTGGCGCCAACGGCACGAAAAATGTTCCAGACGTTCTGCCACATCTGGACAAATTGAGCCGGCGTGCCCGCGCCTGCCGCATTGCCGCCGCCGCCGGTAACGTAGCGTTCCTGCTCGCCGAGAATTGTCAGCATCACCTTCGCGGGCGCAACGCCCGCCACCGATCTGGCCAGGTTCGTCATGCCCTCATCCACTGATGCTTTCCCGCCATTCGCCACCCCAACCGCCCACGACCAATTCGTGGCCGGAATGAAGTTGATCAACAATTTGTTTCCACTGGTAATCAATGACGCCTCCGTCGCCGGTAAATTCGTCTGGGTCTGGATGTAAAAATGGTAAAAGTCGAGCTGGCGGCCAATGTCGCCCTGAACCGTGCTCGAATTGTCGTACGTATTGCCCAGCCACGCGCCGCAGGTGGGAACCCAAAGCTCGTCCGCCAGCGGCAGCGATTTCAACGCATAAAACTCCTGGCCCTCGCTTCGATTAAACGCATTGGTCAGGCTGAATCGCCCTTTGCCATCAAGCGAATTGGTGGTGATGACCATCCAGTTGCTGAGCGGCGCGGCCGGATTCGTCGAAACCAATAAAGCATACGGACTATTGGTCGCGCCGCCGCTCCCGGACAAAACAATCGCGGCGTCCAACACTGACTGGTTGGTAAAAGAAAGTCCCGTGGAAGCCGCCATTTTGTCCGCGCACAACACCTGCCAGCCTGCCAAAAAAAATGCCGCGAAACCCTTCATTTATCAATCAGCCCCGGCCCATATATTTGACAGCGGCTTCCGTGCGGGAATGAACATGAAGTTTATCGTAAATGGCACGAAGGTAGGCGCGCAAGGTATTGATGCTGATTCCGAGTTTTCCGGCAATTTGCTTATAGAGATACCCTTTGGCCAGGAGCGCGAGCACTTCCTGTTCGCGCGGCGTGAGCTTTTCCATCTCGGACGCCGGCTTTTGGATTTGTTGGAAATGAACGATGAACTTGCGCGCGATTTGCGGAGTCATGGGCGCGCCGCCGGCGTGGAGTTGCTCGACCGCCTGCACCAATTCCGCCGCCGGTGTGCGCTTCAACAGGTAGCCGCTGGCGCCGGCGCGAATGGAATCAAAAATCATGTCGCTTTGTTCATAACGCGTGAGCATCAACACCTGCAATTGGGGCAATTGTTCCTTGAGCCGGGCGACACACTCAATGCCGTTCATCCCCGGCAGGTTGATGTCCACCAGCGCCACGTCGGGTTTCTGAAACGGCACATCCTGTACCGCCGCTTCCGCGGTAGCGTAAGTGCCGGTGCAGCGCACTCCGGGCGCTTCGTTCAACGCTTGCGCCACACTTTCACGCATGTCGGCGTTATCTTCCACGATGCAAATTCTAATTGCCATGGGAACAATCTAATCCGTCGCCGGCTAAACGGCCATCGCATCTTTGGGCAATCGCATAGCACATTTGGGTTATGATATGCCGTCGTTCGAAGGCCAGGGATAAAGGAACGCGACCCGGGTGCCGGCCCCCACCCGGCTGGCGAGTTGAAATTGCCCGCCGATCTCTTCCATCCGCTGGCGCATATTGCGCAAACCGTCGCACAACCCATTCTCAGGGGCATGTTCGAAACCGGATCCGTCATCGTTGATGGCAATCGTGAGTTGATTTCCCGTGATGGCCACGCGCAGGTGCACCTCGCTCGCGTGAGCGTGGCGAACGATGTTGTTTAACGCTTCTTTGACCGCCAGCAACATGTTATGCCGCACTTCAGGCGACACTTCCCGGTCCGGGATGCTCTCCGGCAATTCCAGCAGGCAGGGGATTTCGGCCGCCTGCAGAAATTCGAACGCAAATTGGCAAAGATAGTCCACCATGTATCGGAGCGTATCGTTGCGCGGATTAATGGCCCAGACGATTTCGTCCACGGAGCCGGCGACCTCGCGGACCATGTTCCAACAGCGCCGGATTCTCTCCGGTTCAGACGCCGCGGGACCGCGTTGGATCGCCTCCATCGTCAGCGCCACCTTATTCAAGCTGCAGCCAAGGTCGTCATGCAGGTCGCGCGCGATCCGTGTGCGTTCCCGGTCGAGGGCGGCGCGCTGTTCCAGCAGGCGCATCTTCGCGTGCATTCGCCGCAGCGATATATACCGCGCGATGGCAATCATCGTTGATGTGAACAGCAAAAGCGCGCCGAGCCGAAACCACCAGGTCTGCCAGAAAAATGGAGCAACGATGAAAGACAGCATGGCGGGCGTTTGGCTCCAGGGACCATCGCCTATGCACGCCGCCACGCGAAATTGATACGTCCCGGCGGTTAACCGAGAATAATCCGCGTGCCGTTCCGTGTCCGCGTCAATCCAGCCATTATCAAAGCCCGCCAATTGATAACGAAAATGAATGTCTTCCGGGGCGCTGAAATGAAACGCGGTGTAATCGAATTCCAAATGCCGGTGCGAGGGAGGCAATTTCAAAGGGGCACTCAACGTTTTGAGATTGGCAACCGCTTGAGTGGGCGCGATGCCGCCATAGGCGGCAATGATTTGCCCATCCACCGCGATCCGGGTTAACAATACCGGCGGCGGCGTTAATTTTTTTGGCAAAAGCTTCGGGTCCGCCACCAGGATACCCGTATGGGTGAGCAACCATATCTGGCCATCGCTGGTGCGCAGGGCGCGCGGAAAGGCAAAGGTAACTCCGGTGCTGAAGAGGGCGGCCAGGCTCGACAATCCTTCATTCCGGCCATAGACAACCGGGCGCACATGGACGTTATGATCCACCAGCGCCTGCTCCAGCTCCTGCTGCCGGATCTTAAAGACGCCGTGGTCCGCGCCAAACCAGAGCCAGCCACGGTCGTCGGCGACAATCTGCGAAATATAATCATCAAACAATCCCTGTTCGATTCCGATTTGGTCCGCTCGTCCGTCTTTAAATCGCAACAATCCCAGGCCGCCGCCGCTGATCCACATGCTGCCATCAGGCATTCCATAAAGGCAGCTAACCCTGCGGCCGGCGATCGGGAGACGCGGGGTTTCGTCCACAAACCGCTGCCCGTCAAACCGCATGACAATATCGTAGGCGGCAACCCAAATACTCCCGTCGGCATCATCAGCAATCGCGGAGATTTTTTGAACGTTTCTCGGCAGCTTGACCTCTTCCAACCGCCCCTGATGCAGGCGTTGGAGCGTTGCATAACTGACAATCCACAGGTCGCCATTTGAGGCCGGCAACAGCGCGTCAATCGCCCCATGAGACGTGTTCTGGACGAGCGCGGGATAATTCGTATCGGCCATCCGCAGCAGATTTCCATCCTGTGTGCCAAACCAAACGGTCCCGCGGTCATCCGCGGCCACACACGTCACCGCAAACGGCGCATTGGTGAAAACTGGGATCCACTTGCCGTCCACGCGGGAAACGAGCAGGCTCTGGCCATGCCAGCCGGTTCCCCACAATGTCCCATGCGCATCCTGGCAAATGGACTGAACCCGATTAACGACCGGATTGTTCTCCGGGGCCTCCAGATGCATGGCGCGCAAGGAAATCCGGTCCAGACCGCCGCCGTCGGTGCCCACCCAGAGATTGCCTTCCCGGTCTTCGGCCAGGCCCAGGATGGTTGGATAAGACGTCTCGATTTTTTCAAAACCGGATTTGTCATAACGGATCAAACCGTTATCTCCCGTGCCGAGCCAAACCGCGCCTGTATGATCTTCCAGCAAAGTCTCAACGGTTGTGCGCGACAGGCCCGGAATCGCGCCCTTGTCCCGCAACACGCCGTTCGTATCGCAGGTCCACAGATGCGCGCCGGCGGCCCAAACACCGGCGGCCGGCATGGCGGTTAAACAATGCAAGTCCCGCACGGTCGCGATTCGTTGAAACGCCCCATTTCGAAAGATGCGGATTTGATTTCCCTTGGCCAGCCACAGGTTGCCGCCTCCATCGCAGACCAGCGAATGAAACAAGCCGGAGGGGATTCCGTCTTTCGCCCCAAAGTGTGCGACCCGTTCGCCTTCAACCCGGCAAACCTCATCGGCGTAGCCGATCCAGAGCGCCCCGTCCGCGTCTTCCGCCAGCGCCAACAACCGGCTTTTGGGCAGGTCACCCCTGCGAACCTTTACCGTTGAAAAATCCGGCTTCAGGCCCAGCACACTTCCGCCAAACGTAGCGAGCCAAAGCACGCCCGTCCGGCTTCTCAACATGGCGGCAACATGGGTATCGTTTGGGCTGGTAAAATCTTCAAGCGGGAATCGGCTGAAACGAACGCCGTCAAAACGCATCAACCCAACCGGAGGAACCACCCATAAATAATTGTCCGGCCCCTGGACGATGGTATCCACCTGATCATTCAGCAATCCGTCGTCCGTATTCCACACGCGCGTAAACCATTGATCATTGGCTGCGCCAAATGCTGATGAACTGGTAAGAAACAGGATAAGCCACGCCCACCAACGCAAACGAATCAACTGGGCCGCGGGAGTCACTTATACTGTATAACTTGAATTTCCCGGCGGGTCAAGAACACCCCACCCAAACATGCACTCCATCCACCCAAACATGCGGTGGTGGGCGTTTTTTTTAAGCCCTATATTTCAAATATGAAATTACCACCAGCAGACCCTGTCGAATTGTCCCGCCTGGCCGGGCTGTTTCGATGCTGCTGTGTTCAAACGTGCAATCTCCATACCCAAAAAACAAATAACCCAAGTAAAGTTCAACATGAAGACCTCAATTGACTCCCTGATGATTGGGAAATTCGTATCGGTTAAAGTATGTGCGCTGGCTTGTTTTGCCGCGCTGTTCGCGGCCTGTGCCGTCCCGGCCGCGGCCGCGACTACCATCACCTGGACGGGAGGCGGAGGGGACGGATGGTGGAACGACGCCGCAAATTGGAACCCGAACACACTCATTGGCGTGAACACCAATGATGTGCTCGACTTCAACGGCACAACCGGGCTGAACAACACCAACAACATCGCGGGAGACACCAATGCCGGAATCGTTTTCCTGCCCGGCGCCGGGGCCTTCACTTTGAACCCGGTAGCAGGAGATACCACCCTGCAGGGCGGCAATATCGTCTGCGACAGCACAAACCTGCAGACCATCAACCTCAACCTGGAATTAACGGGCAATCGCGTCTTCGAGCCTGAAAACGGGGTTAACGCTGCCGGCATGGTTTTCAACGGAGTCATTTCCCAGGTGACCGGCGGCACCTATGCGTTTGCCCTTTATCCGGCGCCGGCAATTTATATTCCGGGGCAGGGATTCACCAACAACGGGGGCACTGTGACTTTGACCGCGGCAAACACCTTTGGCAACACGGTTTCTTTAGGGGCCACCTCCGCCGCCGCCGGTTATGCGACGAACCAGGGCGCTCCCACGTTGATACTGAATTTTGCCGCCCCCAACGCGCCGCAGAATGATATTCTGTATAATGGCCTCGCTACTCCGGGAGCTTTAACCCTGTGCGGAGGCAATTTGGTGATGGAAGGCGCGGCCAATCTCAATAATTTGCAATCTCTAGGAAATATTAACAATGGCCCGGGCGAATCCACCATTCAAGTGATTGCCGGCGCGAACGGAAATGCCGCCTTGCAATGCGGCAGTATTGAACAAGGCCAGGCCAATGGAAACCAGGAGCGGGAATGCGTGATGAATTTTATCCTGCCGGCCGGGACCCAAAGCGCCACCAACGGCATTACGACAACCATCGGCGTTGACCCAAACATCGGCATTTTCACCACGGCCCAGGGCGGCGGCAGAGAGTTCGCCGATTATGTTGTCAACTCAACGAGTTGGGCAACCCTGGGCGGATCCGGATCAAATATCGTTGCTTATCCCCAATCCGCTTATTTGACTGACCTGACCACTCCCCTCTCCAATCAGGATGTCATCGCGAGCGCCACGGTGACGGCGGCGCCGGAGTCTGGGTCCGGCCGATACGGCAGCCTGGGTACTTTGCGTTTCAATACCGCCGCTCCCATCACGCTGACCATTACCAATTCGCAGGCGCTTTACGGCGGCGCAATCCTGGTGACGCCCAATTGCGGCAATAATGTTCAGATTATCACTGGAACCAACGGTCCGGGATCGGAATTGTATGGGCTCAGCTACAATGGCCTGGAAGGCCTCAATCTCCTGCAATTCAACACCAACGCTCCATTATTGATCACGAATATCAACGTTATCTCAAGCGGCCAACTGAACATCACCGGCGGCGGTGAAGTGATCCTGGCCAGTAATTCCGCCGTTGGATCAACCGCCAATCCCTGTATCTCGGTCAATAGCGGGGAACTGGAAATTTACAACAATGCCAGCCTGGGCGTGACGACCAGCGGCGGGGGCTTTCAATTGAATAACGGCACCCTGATCGCGGCCGCCACGATCAACTTGAACGACACCGCCGGCACCGCCCCCCGAAGCATGTCTCTCGGCAATCTTGGCGGAACCCTTGACGTCCTGGGCACCAACACACTGACTTTTTCCGGCAATATCCTCATTGGCAATTCATCCGGCGGCAGCGGCGGCAGCCTGGCGAAAACCGGCGCCGGTAATTTGGTGTTCACGGTTGCCGAAACTTACCCGGCTCCTACCTTCGTCGAGCAGGGCACCTTCACGGTCGAGGGAGCTTTGACCGGCGGAGCTGCGCTGGTCGTTGGCGACGGCGCAACTTTGGTGGATTCCGGCGCCGTCAGCATCACGCCCGCGAGCCTGTATTTGGGCAGCGCCACCGGTTGTACCAACGGCTTTATCGGTTTGAGCAGCACCACCACCGCGCCCATACAAACCACCAACCTCGATGCCAATGGCGCCACGACCATCAATGTCGGCGGCATCCTGAACATCGGCGTGTATCCGTTGATTTCCTTCGTCAACGATATTGGCAAGGGCAATTTTGTCATCGGCAGTTTACCGGTGGGCGTGACGGCCAATATTATCACCAACAATTCCGCCATCGCTTTAAACGTCACGGCGGTTCCCATCCCGATCGTTTGGAGCGGCGGCGTCAATAACAATTGGAATGACACCACGGCAAACTGGATCGGCGCTTCAACGGTTTATGGTGACGGCGACGCGGTGCTGTTCAATGACGCGGCCAGCCAATTCAACGTGAATCTGGCGGTCAATGTCACGCCGGGCAGCATCGTCGTGACCAATAATCAAAACCCTTACACTTTTAGCGGGCCGAACAGCATCCTGGGCGGGACGCTTCTCAAGACAGGCGCCAATAGTTTAACCCTGGCCGTGAATGATGCCAGCAGCGGGGGAATTTCGGTCAGCGCCGGCACCTTGATCGTGGGCGATGGGACGATCAACGGCGCGGTGACTTCCGGCAACATCGTTGATAATAGCACGTTGGAGTTTGCGGAGACCAATGGCAGTTGTGATGTGCCGATCAGCGGCAGCGGAAGTGTGATTATCAACTCGGGCGACGGCGTTTATATGCTTGCAGGCATAGAAACCTACCTCGGCAATACCATCGTTACCAACGGCACATTTGAAACCACGGCGATTCCCTTTGCGGCCGGCGGCGGCAATTTGATTGTGTCCTCAAACGGCCTTTTGAATATCGCGGGAGCCACTTTGACCGTGAATGGTTTGTTTGGAAACGGCGTGGTGGACAACCAGGCCTCCGGCAGCGTGACCTTCACCATCGGCGCCAACAATACGAACAGCGCCTTTACCGGTACGATCAGTAATACCGCCGGCCTGGTGACGGTGGCCAAGACCGGCGCCGGGACATTGTTCCTTACCGGCTCCAACACCTTTACCGGCGGCGTTCAGTTTAACGCGGGCATTGTCAATGCCGCTTCGTTGTCGGATTATTCCGATGACCCGGGAGAAGGCAATAATCCCGGTCCCAGCGCGCTCGGCCAGCGCGCTTATAGCCAGGATAGCGGCGGCTCAGAAGGCTTTCTGTTCCAGGGCGGTACGCTCCAATACACCGGCTCGACGCCGCAGGAGACTGACCGGGAAATTCGCCTCGGTAACGTAACGACCAACACCATTGACGCCTCGGGCAGCAATCCCAACGCCATTCTCTATTGGAGTTGGGGCGACCAGTACGGGGCCAACAGCGATCTGTTTAGCGGGACAGGCACGCGCACACTGCAGCTCACCGGCAGTAACACCGGCACTAACACGTTAGACATTCAAATCGCCGACCAGGCCGCCAACCCTACCGCCGTGATCAAGTCCGGAACCGGAACCTGGTACATGCTGGGCGCAGCCTCGGCGACACCAGACGGCAATTTTTATTCCGGCCTTACCACCGTCAACGCCGGCGTCCTGTTCATCGCCACCACCCATAATGATTACAACGGCTCGGTTCCGACCACCATGGCAACGGGCGTCAACGCCGATTCCGATGGTCTCGGGCCCTTCACCCTCGCAGATGGCGCCACGTTGGGTGTGATGTACACCGGCGATTCCTCAGATTATCCGGCCTTGATGAGCACCTTGACCGTGGGCAGCAGCGCCGGCGCAACGCTCATGTTCACCAACCTCCAGCCTGGGATGGGGCCGATGATTAGCGCCACCAACACCGTGTTCCACAACGGCACCATTGTTTGTTCCACCAACAGTCTGGTCCCGGGCACTTATCAACTGTTGAGCTACGGGAAGTTGAGCGGGAGCTATTTGCTGGGCGCCATGCCGGGGCCTTACTACTACTCCCTGACCAATGACGGGGTCAACCTCGACCTCACCGTGTCAACGACACCGCCCTTTAACTTTAATCCGACGAATATCGTATTTGGCGTGACCAACGGCCAGATGACCTTGTCCTGGCCCGCCGATCATAAGGGTTGGCAGTTGCAGGCGCAGACCAACAAGCTCTCAGTGGGCATCAGCACGAACTGGGTCAATGTCAGCGGTTCGACCGCCACCAACCAGGTGACCATCCCGATCAACCTTACCAACGGCACGGTATTTTTCCGGTTGATGACCGTTCCATAAAACGAGAACTGATGGAAAGATGATTTGGCCGCCAAAATTCTTATCCACGACAAATGCAGGGGTTGATTATTCAACAAGGAGGGAAAGCCTGACTTTGCGTGGGTTGCCTCAAAGTGTGAAGGCGCGGCACCGCGCCTTCACACTGATTGAGTTGCTGGTGGTCATCGCGATCATCGCCATCCTGGCGGCGATTCTGATGCCGGTTTTGAATGCCGCCAAGCTCAAAGGACAGGGCATTCAATGCGTGAACAATATGCGCCAGTTGATGATTGCGTTCAAAATGTATAGCAACGAAAACAATGGCTATTTTCCGTTGAACATGTCATTGGGCGCCTACACGGACAACGGAAACTGGGCGCTGCCGAATATCAATTGGGTCGCCGGGCAGCAAAACTACAGTGGCGTCCCGGACAATACCAACTATGCGTTGCTGATGAATTCGCAGGAAACTCAATTGGCCCCTTACGCGCCCAATCCCGCCGTGTATCGTTGCCCCGCGGACCAAAGCAAAAGCGGCCCGTCCACGGGTTTGATGGGGCCGCCGCGCATCAGAAGCTATTCCATGAGCTGTGCCGCAGGGTGCACAGACCTTAAGGGAGATCCCCAAAACGTGGGCGGGGGATCGGGTAATCTGGGGGACCTTGGCGGAACCTGGAGGGCTTACAATCGGGAGTCAACGGTGATTGGCGCCGTGGGACCCTCTGATTTATGGGTGTTGATTGATGAAAATCCGGACAGCATCGACGATGGTTACTTTCTATTTTATATGCCATTTGGGAGCACGGAATATTGGTTTAATTTTCCTTCCAAACTGCATATCAATTCCACCGGCATGTGTTTTGAGGACGGGCATGCGGAGATTCACCGCTGGCTCCAACCCGGGAACATTAAGGCAACCACTTATCAATCCTACGACGGCGGCAGTCCTGGCCCAGGAGTGCTGAAAGACCCGGATCTCTCCTGGTTTGCCTCCCACACTTCGTGTACCGCGCAATAATGTTCGTTAACCGAAAATCTTTCAAATCATGTTTTTCAGGAAAAGGAACAAATCGCCGGGTCAAAATATGAAAGAAAGGAGCTTCAACATGCCTATTTCGAAATGGAACGCCATGCGCCCGCCGCCCACCCGCAAAGGGCGGCGACCTGCCTTTACCCTTATCGAACTATTGATCGTCATCGCGATCATCGCCATTTTGGCCGCGATCCTGTTGCCGGTGCTCTCCAAAGCGAGAAAAAGGGCGCAACAGACCTATTGCATGAATAATCTGAAGCAATTGCAACTTTGTTGGATTATGTATAACCAGGACAATAATGATAACCTGGTCTTGAATTCGCCAACCGCTGACAGCTCGACCCCCAATGATCCCAATTACAATTCCTGGATTGTCGGCAACGTCGCGGATTGGGGGTTTCCCACCCAGAGCGATCCCCTCGGCCCCATCAACTCCACGCCGATTATCGAGGGCAAATTATGGGATTACGACAAGGACATGGGAATATACTCATGCCCGGCCGATAATAACGCTATTATTCAGACCAATGGCAATAACAGCGGCGGTCATCAACGGGTGCGCAGTTATTCGATGAGTCCTCAGATGAACGGATACTATTACACCGGGTCGGGATGGGAAGAAGGCACTCAGATATCGGGAAACGGCGGCGCGAATTCGAGCGTTGGCCTTCCTTACGGACCGATCTACGTCAATACCAAGATGAACCAAATCAGAAATCCGGGGCCCTCCGATCAATTTGTCTTTGACGAGGAAGGCGCCTCGCTCGATGATGGTTTTCTTCTGGTTCATGTCGGCGCATTTCAATGGTTAAATTGGCCCACCATCCGTCATACCTACGGTTGCGACATGACCTTTGCCGATGGCCACGTGCAATATTGGAAATATCATGGCAGCTTGTTGACGGAGTCGCTGAATATGGCAAGCTCGCTGAGCGATGGACCCAGTGCCGCGCCAAAAGACATTGACTGCATCCAAATTTATCATTGGATGGGTTCGTTCGGCACCGGCGTTACCACGCCGCCGAATCCTTGAATTCGGAAGGCTCGCCGCCTGATCCGACGGCGGTTTCTTTGTAACGTGACTCTGACTGCAGGCACTTGTACCATTGGATGGATTTGCGCGAGTAGCGTCAACTTTGAACGGCGCCCCCCGGGTGACTTCAGGCCGTTTGCTGCTTTCAAATAGTGATTAATAAAATCCAATTCGTGTCCTGGCGGATGAAACACTGTTTCACCGCCTTGATCTGTGCCGCAACCGGGCTTTTGGGCCCGGCTGGGTGCATCGCTTCACCCAATCCCGAGAGCCATTCGATTGTTCTGGAAACGGACGCCGGAGCCGCGGGACGGCCCCTGGTCCATTTCTGGAGCGAATGCGTCGGCGCCGGCCGCGCCAATGAAGGCCTGCGCGCAGGCTGGCTGGAACAATTGAAGCTCGTCCACGATCAGTGCGGATTTCAATACGTCCGTTTTCACGGTTTGTTCCACAGCGATATGTTCGTCTATCACGAAACCACCAATGGAACGCCGGTTTACAACTGGCAGTATGTGGACGACCTGTATGACCGGATGCTGGCCATCGGCGTGCGGCCGTTTGTGGAACTCAGTTTCAATCCGATTGATCCGCTTCCCAAAGACTGGAATGGCTGGTCCTGGTGGCGGGCCAATGCCTCGCCGCCGCGCGATAACGCCAAATGGGCCGCGCTCGTGGATCATTTTGTCCGCCATTGCATTGCCCGTTACGGAATTGATGAAGTCCGCCAATGGTATTTCGAGGTCTGGAATGAGCCTAATCTCAATGGTTTCTTTTATGGCGGCACTCGGCAACAATACTTCGAGCTCTACCGGACAACGGCATTGACCATCAAAAGAATTGATCCGCTGCTCCGCGTGGGCGGCCCGGCAACCAGTAACTTCCGCCCAAAACTTCCGCGCGCCGTAAAGATTGCCGGGGTGAATCACATGCCAACGGCCGAGGATGAAGCGGCCCTAAACTGGCGGCCCGTTTGGGTCGAGGATTTCCTCGCATATTGCCATTCCAACAATGTGCCTCTGGATTTCATCTCGACCCATCCCTATCCCAGGCACCCTTATGTCATGGAAGACCTGGCCACCGGCCAAAAGGTGCGCGTTTTGGGAAGCGTGGATGCCACCAAACACGATTTGACGTTGTTGCGCAAAATTGTGGACGGCAGTCCCTATCCAAACGCTCAAATTCAATTGACCGAATGGAGTACCAGCGCCAGTTCCCGGGATTTCACCCATGATTGCCTGCCGGCGGCGACATTTGTTGTGAAAGCAAACCTGGATTCGATCGGGCTGGTGAACGGCCTTTCTTATTGGACGTTTACCGATGTGTTTGAGGAATTAGGCGCCGGAAACACCATTTTCTATGGCGGTTTCGGATTGGTGAATTATCAGGGCATTGTAAAACCCGCCTTTCATGCCTATCAGTTTTTGAACGCGCTGGGCGACGAAACCCTGGCTCGGACCGATGGCGCCATCATCACCCGGCACCGCGACACCGGCAAGCTGACCGCCCTCGCATATTTATATCCGCCTCAAGTGAAAATCTCCCCGCCGGTATCCGCTTCGCTGGCGGAGGCCGAAGCGATGATGACCAACGGCGCGCCGGAGCCTTTGAAAATTGTCCTGAACGATTTACCGCCGGATGCCGCGGTGCAAATCGAGACGCTCGATAAAACCCATGGCAACGCCGTGGCCGCCTGGGAAGCGATGGGAAAGCCTGAACCACCCACGCGCGAGCAAACCGCCGCCTTGCGCCAGGCCGCCCAGGCGGTAAAAAAGGAGATCCTGCACGCGGACTCATCGGGACGTTTTGTGTTGGAACGTCCGATTGAACCCTGGAGCCTTGTGCTGATCCAACAATTATGAACGTCCGAATACATCCGGCGCAGCCGCTGACTCAAAACCCTGTACGGGGCGCGGCCTTCAGGCCGCTTCAACGTCCGAAGCCAAAGGGACGCCGAAGCGGCATGAATGCCGCGCTCCCATGGCGGTTCATGGGAAGCTATAAAATCTGCATTCAACTGCTTGTTCTCGCTCTGTCCACCCTTCTTGGCTCCATCCCCGCCTTTGCCGGCGATCTATCCCCAGTCGTTCTGACCATTGAAACCAACGTTCCGGGGACGCCTGTCTCGGCAGATTTCAGCGGGTTTAGTTTCGAGACCGGAAGCCTGCTCAAAAACCACTTCAAAAAGGACGGATATTTCTTTGATTCGTCAAACACGGAACTACTCACGCTGTTCCAAAACCTGGGCATTGCCAGCCTTCGCATCGGCGGAGATTCCGTGGACCGCGGAGCCACGCCCTCGACCGACGACATAGATGCGTTCTTCCGGTTTGTAAAAGCGGCAAATCTGAAGGTCATTTATTCGCTACGCCTGGCCAATGGCAACCCCGGCCAGGATACGTCTATCGCCAAATACGTCTGGGATAATTACCGGCCTTATTTGATCAGCCTCGCCATTGGCAACGAAGCCAATTCCTACGATGGACTGGATCCGCAAATCACGGACAGCAATACCTATATTGCCAAGTGGAACCAATATGCCTCAGCGGTCATTGCCGCGGCGCCGGGCGTCGTGCTGGGCGGGCCGGACAATGGCAACGGATCCACCTCCTGGGCTTCGGATTTTGCCCGCGCCGAACGCGACAACCGAAATGTCGCATTCGTCTTTTCTCACTATGAGCCCGGCGGTCCCGGCCGGGGCAAATCGCCCCAAACATTGATTGACGAGATGTTATCGTCCGGCTGCGACGCCAAAAGATATCCCGCCTTTTGCAAAGTGATGACAGAAATGACGCGGCCGCTGGGGTGGTCTTATCGGTTTACTGAAGACAATACCCAGGTGGCTCCGCCTTTGGCGCGAAGAAAGCCCGAGCCCGCCGCGCCGCCGTCCGTCCCCGTCACCCCGAACAGCAACAATGCCACGAGCAACCATTCGTTTGCGACGGCATTGTTTGCGCTGGATTTTATGCACTGGTGGGCCGCCCATGGCTGCCAGGGAATCCATTTTCACACCGGTTTCGGCGGCTTTAACGGAGGATTATTTTTCGATGAACAAGGTCATTACGAGATTTATCCGATTTATTACGGCATCGCGGCGTTCGGCCTGGGCGGACATGGCATCGCGGATTCTTTGGCCCTGGCAAACCCGGATGATTTAAACCTGACTGCTTACGCGGTGACGGGATCCAACGGCGACCTTTACGTCACCATTATTAACAAGGAGCACGGAATAGGCGCGCGGGATGCCACGGTGCGAATAAATGCGCCCGGCGAACCGGCGAGCGTCCTGTATTTGAAATCGCCCGCGAATAGTATTACTGCCACGTCCGGCATCACGCTGGGTGGCGCAAAAATAGATGGCCTCCAACCGTGGCAGGGACAATGGCTCCCCCTTGACCCCGCGAATACGACCGGCTGCGAAGTAAGAGTTGATGCCTCTTCGGCAGCGATTGTTAAATTCACCAACTCGGGAGACGCAGCCACTCATAATCCCGAATCGGAGCGCGGCCTTCAGGCCGCTTCACGGTCGCCCTGGCAACCGACGCCGAAGCTGCCTAAAGGCCCTAGCAATGTCACGTCCGTCAGGACCGACTATCTTGATGCCAACATTTCGCTCGATTATCCCGGCTTCGAAGGACTCTCGGTTGACAGCCTTGGCAAAGGCGAATTCAATTTGATAACCCTGCAACCTCTGTCCAAACCCTGGCGCCCCACGCAAGCCATTCAATTGGGCACGCGAGTGGAGTATCGCCGTCCCGGCGCCGGCACTTCAGAGCCGGCGCGCTGGACGATTGAAACCGACACTAACGAAATCACGCTCACGTCGCGTTGGACGCCGGACGACCCGCCGGAACCGCTGGTATTCGCCGCCCGCAATGGGGCCTGCCACGTCACGATGCTCGGTCTGATGCAGACAAACGGAACCATTCAGCTTCCGGCCCTCCTCTATTTTCCCGACCAGGGAGCGCTTCAGGTTTCCTGCGTCTCCGGCGGCATCAAATCGGTGGATTATGAGACGCCGCTGCCGCCCGACTTTCCCAGGCATCGTCATTCCAACGTCGTCCAGGTTACATTCCCGGGCGCCACCGAAGAAAATCCCACGGTAAAATATTGCTGGAAAACCGTGGCGATCCATCCGGCCATCCCAGGGATTGCTTCCAACGCGGCGTTTGACGCTTTTCGACGCGATTGGCTCAATGTCCTTCAATTAAATCCAAAGTCGCGGGCGTTGGCCAATAACGCCTGCAGCACAACGTGCGCCTTTTGTTATTACGAATATGCGGACATCGCGGCGCAGACACCACCCCTCGCGGATGGAATTTCGGCTTTGGACATGGTTCGCCAAACCCTGAACCGGATTTTCAACGGCGGCACTGCGTACGGACTGTCCGCCGGCGGAGAGTTTCCGGGAGACGCGTCGGATACGCTCCCCTCGCTGCTCATCGCTGCGGAAGATTACGTGCAGGGAACCAGAGACACGCCCTGGCTGGCCAAAAACTACGACCATCTCAAATCATGGACGGACGAAATGTTGTCCACCGACCGCGAAGGCAACGGCCTAATCGAATACGGTTTAAGCGGCAACTCCGGTTCATGGCCTGAACCACCCAGATACCATCCCTCAAACTGGTGGGACACGATTGGATTTGGCCACGAGGACGCCTACGCCAATGCGCTCGCGTATCGCGCCCTGCTGGGCATGGAACAACTGGCGCAACAAACCGGCCATCCCGATGACGAAGCGCGCTACGATGCCGCGGCGGCGAAATTGAAGGGCGCCTACTTCAAGACCTTTTATGACCCGGCCACCGGCATCCTGGCCGGCTGGCGCAGCGCGGATGGCCGGCTTCACGACTATTATTTTCTTTGGGTCAACGGCATCGCCATCCATTACGGATTGGTGCCTACGGACAAAGCCAACGATATCATGGACCGTTTGCTCGCCAAACTGAACCAGGTCGGTTACACGAACTTTACTTTGGGACTTCCCGGCAACCTGATTCCCGTCGCGCGCAAGGATTACGTGGATTTGCGCCTGCGCGTCGGCGGAGGAACCAGGGCCGATAATTCGGACGGTTTCCAGATTTATGAAAATGGCGGAGCGACCGCGTGTTTCGCCTATTTCACCGTAGCCGCGCTTTACGACCTGGGCCGGATTCAGGACGGAGATAAAATTCTATTTCCCTTGCTGCAATCCATCGCTGACGGAGGGTTTGAAGGCTGGAGCAATAACCACCGGAGCAAAGACTGGAAGGATTGGGATGGAACCGGCCACGGTTACGAGGGTTTCCTTTCCGACAATTATTATGTATTGTTAGCCGTGCTGGATCGCGAGGCGGCCCTGGAAGCGCACAGCAATCATTTCCGGTCTGCCAGCGGATCTGAACGATAATCCGGCTCTGGTATGAAGAAAACAACTGGCGCTTGGCTCCTCGCTTTGCTGGCCTGTGTCATTTTCCCGGCGTCCGTCACTGCCGCGGCGCCGGCGGGTTATTATCTCGTCTGGGATTCCGAATTTACCGGCTCCTCCCTGAACACCAGCCAATGGGGTTACCGTTTGCCCGGAACTGAGCGCGATGCCTACGACACTTCCAGCGCCATTTCCTTCAACGGCAGCAATCTGGTCATCACCACCTACACGCTCAACGGCACGAACTTCACCTGCCAGCTTTATACCGAAAAAAAGTTCGAGTCCAAATTTGGCTACTGGGAATCCAGCATCGCCTGGGGCGATTCCAACGGCACCTGGTCGGCCTTTTGGATGCTCCCGCCGTCCCAAAGCTATTCCGCCAGCGGCTACATTGACCTGAGCGAACCGCAGATCTCCGGTTCGGAAATTGACATCTGCGAACATCGTTACGTGGATGGTTCCGATGATGATATTGCTCCCTACATCCAGGTGAACCTCCACTATTATGCCGGATCCACCACGGAAATGAACGATCCTGGCAGCCCGCTTTCGCCCTCCGCCGGCGGACTGCAATCCGGTTTTCATACTTACGGCTTTTTGTGGACCGCGAACGCCTATTCCTTTCTCATTGACGGCTCCCAGGTTTACACCGCCCCCACTTCGCCGGTATCGCACAGTTGCGAATACGCCTTGTTGGACACCGCCGTGGACGACACTTCGACCACCTGGGCCGGCTACATCCCCGGCGGCGGCTACGGCAGCCAGGCCGCCAGTCCCACGCAAATGAAAGTCGCGTACGTCCGATTTTACGCGCCCACCAATGTCCTGTTTTGGACCGGCGCCAATTCGGCGAGTTGGAACGATTCGGGCGGTTGGTATGACAATCTTCTGCCCGCAACCAACAGCGACCTGACCTTTTCGTATTTGAGCACCGCCAACCGGAGCATGTCCATGGGACAGAGCTACTCGGTGGACGGCCTGATTTTCCTCACGTCCGCCGGCCCATTTACCATCACCGATCCGAATACGCTCACCCTGGGCGCGGGCGGCGTGGACATGACCGGCGCCTGCACGAATGTCACTTTGAGCGTGCCCATCAACATCGCCGCAAACCAAACCTGGGGCGTGGGACTCAACCGCGCCAACACTTTGCCCATTGTTTTGACGGACAACGGCAACCTTTCCGGTTCAGCCACCCTGACCAAGAGCTGCCTTGGGACCTTGATTTTAAACGGCGCAAATACTTTTTCAGGAATGTTGGACGTGGATACCGGCAGCAGTTCGAACAACGACGGCACGGTGGTGATCGCCGATTCCGGCGCGGTTGCCGGCGTCGCCGGCATTTCGATTTTGAATACGGCCACCGGCGCTTCGGAACTGGTGCTGTCCAATAGCGTCACCGTTCCATCGAACGTCAATTTAGCCGGACGCACCGCGGGCACCGCGCCCATCCTGGGGCTCTCGGGCAACAACGCGCTGGCGGGGGGATTGACTTTGCTGGGCGGCGGCCAAAATTATTTTCTCCAGGCAAACTCGGGGACAACTTTTAGCATCGGCGGAATTATTTCCGCCGGCAACACGGCCACCGGCGCGCGCGCGCTTACGTTTCAAGGCGCGGGAAATTTTTCCGTCTCCGCTGTGATCCAAAATGGCAGCGCTTCTCCGCTCAACATCGTGAAAACCAATTCGGGCACGCTCACTCTTACCGGGGCCAATACTTACACCGGCGGCACCACCAATTGGCTGGGCACATTGTTCCTGAACGGCTCGTTGGCCGGCCCGTTGGTGATCAACGGTGGAACGCTTTCCGGCACCGGCTCGATTGCCGGCACGACGACGCTTAAATCCGGCTGCGAGCTTTCGCCCGGCGCCGCTGTATCCGGTTCCATTGGCACGCTCTCGTTCGGCGGCGATCTCACCCTGGCGTCCGGCAGCACGACTTATCTGGAAATCAATGCCGCAACACAAACCAACGACCAACTGAACGTAACCGGGACACTCACATGCGCTGGAACCCTTTCCATCGCGAACCTGGCCGGAAATCCGTCGCCCGGCCAGCAGTTCATCCTCTTCAATGCCGGAACTGTTGCCGGCAGTTTTTCCTCCGTCACACTGCCGTCGCTGAATGCAGGCCTCGCCTGGAACACCAACCTGCTTGCCAACGGCATCTTGTCCGTGATTGCTGTTTCACCGGCCGAGACCCTGTCCTCCACCAACACTGACGGCCGGCTTGAGTTGAATTGGACTTACGGCGTGCTCCAAAACGCCACGAATGTCCTGGGTCCCTACCTCGACATCCCCGGCGCCGCCCCTCCCTGGGTCGTCGTGGCGACCAACGGCCAGCAATTCTATCGGATACGAGAAGATTAGCCACCGAGCCCCCTTCTTTTCGCTTTTTGTTTTGGAATTTTGGGCCTAAGTTTGAGAGGGAATGATTGTTACGCCGATCCAATTGTCGCGCCGCGCCGAGCTGTATCATCAACTCTCCCAGTTCACGGCCACGGGCATTGGTATCATTCGCGCCCTGGAACAAATCAAAGCCAATCCGCCCTCACGATCATTCCGGGAACCGGTCGGGCGCATGCTCGAGGAGTTGAACAAAGGCGCGACGGTGGCCGA